>JBKPMH010000133.1:0-3825 GCA_046732035.1 Verrucomicrobiota bacterium | reverse complement strand
TTCTTTTCAACTTTTTCGGTCTCTGGCTCCGGGCGCGGATCGCAAATGCGCCAGTCAGTCTGGGGAAGATGGTCGGAATGCGACTACGGAAAGTGCCTGTCGGTTTGATCGTGGACAATCGCATCACGGCGGTGAAAGCCGGCCTGGACGTTCGAAGCGATCCGCTTGAAGCGCATTATCTCGCAGGCGGTGACGTGAGCCACGTGGTCCTGGCTTTGATTGCTGCTGATAAAGCAGGGATTTCACTCGATTTCAATCGGGCGTGCGCAATTGACCTTGCCACAAAAGGAACAGGTAAAACGGTCTTGGAAGCAGTGCGCACCAGCATTAATCCGAAGGTGATTGACGCCCCTAACCCGGCCATGGGCCGAGGAACGATAGACGGTGTCGCGCAGGATGGAATCGGCGTGAAAGTCAAAGCGCGGGTCACGGTGCGGTCGCATCTCGATCGGTTTGTGGGCGGCGCAACTGAAGAAACCATCATCGCACGAGTGGGCGAAGGCATCGTGAGCGCAATCGGTTCAGCTCATTCCTACAAGGAAGTTCTGGAGAATCCGGATCGGATCTCCAAGACAGTTTTGGCCAAAGGTCTCGACAGCAACACTGCGTTTGAAATTCTCTCCATCGATATCGCAGATGTGGACGTCGGCGACAACATCGGCGCAAAATTGCAGACCGAGCAGGCCGAAGCCGACAAGCGCGTCGCGCAAGCAAAAGCTGAAGTGCGCAGAGCGGCGGCTGTTGCTGTTGAGCAAGAAATGCGCGCCAAAACGCAGGAGATGCGAGCTAAAGTGGTCGAAGCCGAAGCGCTGGTTCCCCAGGCCATGGCAGATGCCTTTCGCTCCGGGAACCTTGGGGTGATGGATTACGTCCGGATGAAGAATGTGCAGGCCGACACATCGATGCGCGAATCAATCGCAGGCGGGGAAAGGCCGCGGACTGAAGGCACGTAATTAGTGACAAGTATGACTTTAATACTTCGAATGTTAACGATTCACGATAACCGATGATTGCAGTCAATTTGGATAACTACCTTTTTATTTTGCTTGTCGTGGTGGCCGGGTTGTTCCAGTTCCTGGCGAAGGTAGCGGCCAAAAAAAGTAAAGATCAGACCAAGCGCGCATCGCCCCCGCGAACGGCCGCGCCATTGCAGCCCATGCCGACGCAGTCGAGCGAAGATCGGATTCGCAAACTGCTGGAAGCGCTTGGACAACCGCCAACTTCGACACCGCCGCCGCCTGTGGTGCCCAGGACGAATATTCCACCGCGTCCATTGACCCCGGTGAAACCGCCGATGTCGCCGCTTTCGCAACTACGACGAGACAAAGCCCGCAAACGCGAGGCAACTCCAAAAGAAATTCCCCCGCCGCCACTGGTCAAGCGCGCGGAGAAAATACCTCCACCAGAGATACCAGCTGCACCCCTGTTCGAGGTTTATAAAGGACGGTCACCAATTACGCCGGCTCCCATTTCGAAAACGCCTGGGCAACCTTACGCAGCTGACATGCGCAGAGCTACCAAGGACGACGAAGCAAGAACAAGCATAGCCGTGCTGCTTGCTTCATCATCTGGTTTGCGTGATGCAGTTATTCTCCGCGAGATTCTGGGACCGCCGCGCGGTTTGCGTGCGATCGACGCATTGCTGTAGCGTCATTTCCTGGGCCAGCGCGAACCCCGGTTCGGGCGAAGACTTGGCTGTTTAAATTTGCTCTATCAACTAATCGCAACATCTCCTTCGAAGGAATTAGATCAGCCCCACGGGGCACTTTACGATTATTTCTAATTTAGTGTGAGTTACTCGACGGGCTTACAACTGGTGAGCAGATGTGTAAAGAATTCAGTGTGCTATCGCTGCCGCAATAGTTTCAAGCCCTTGGCAAACTCCTTTACTGAAACGTTGAGTCCAAATGGCACCTCGATAGTTGCGATGGGTTGAGCCGGATTACCTTGCACCATAGTTTTCGGAGGCACTGATTTTGTGACGACGCTTCCGGCTGTCACCATTGCTCCGCGCCCAATGGTGACAGCCGGAAGCACGATCGCGCCCGTACCAAGCGTGGCATCTTCCTCGATAAGCACACCTCGCTGCTCGCGATTATGCGCAATAATAGTGGCTCGAATTCCAATCGCTGCCCGGTCACGAATAGTGACCAATTCTGGGCACGATGTTTCGATTATTGCGTCATATCCGATCCACACATTCTTTCCGATCTTAACGCCGCGCCAGCGGTTAAGACGAACCCGCAGCGTTGTGGCGCCCGGTGCGATCCGGGCAAGTACCTGAAGAACCCTATTCTTTAATCCTGGCAGCAGTCGTTCAGTCATACCCAGCACCTGTTCAACTGCGACACCATATCGGGAATACAATCAGTTAACAGAACCTGAATCATCGCTGTTCATATTCTTTGCGATATACCGCGTCAGCGGGCCAATCTTTGTGATGTCTTCCGCATCTAGTAAGGATAAATCCAGTTGGATTTGGAATTCATCTTCGATTGCGGTAATCATCTCAAGTATTCCGAATGAATCAATCACGCCGCTTAGCAGAAAATCGAAATCATCCGGGAGTTCCATAATATTTAGTCGCATGGCTGTGATTGGCTCAGAATATCTCGTTAGCAAAAACTTCCGAATGTCTTCCGGCGCTACTTCCTTCATCTGTCCGTCGAGTCTCTCCTTCATGCGTGTCAGCTTCGTCAGGACCGGAGGTAAAAGTAATCGTTCAGGCCATCGAAATGCCACCCCATGGACTCATACAAGGCCGCGAGGCGGCTTTGGGTCTGATTGACCCAAAGGAATCCGGCCTGGATACCACGCTGATGCATTACGCCATAAAAATTGTTTTGCAGTCGAAAAAAATCCATGGGGTTTCGGCCGAGATTGTAGATGTAATTGTAGTTCACACGTGGCCCTTCAAGCTGGAAGCACACAGCCCCGCAGACCCGGTCGTCATGTCGGTTCACAATGACCCACTGGTTTTCAATATATCGCAGCAATCGCACTTTAGTAGGCAGGTGATCGGTGTATTTGTTGAAGGCCTGAAAGAGACCGTCATGAATCTGATCGATATCGCCAGGCGTCGCGTATTCCAAGCCAGGATTTGGTCCTTGTTGTGGCAACTGATAACTTATCATCCGGCGATAAGTAGCAATGGGACTGAACCCGGAATGCTGCAATGCGGCGGCTACGTTTTCATCGGCCGCTTTTGTAATATAGCCGACCACTACATTACCGGGAAACTCCGCACCTCCTAGGATCTGCTGGAGTTCGCCTAGATCACTCGTAAAAAAATACAGCCGGAAGAAATCGTGCTCGTCGTTGACAAACACGACGCTGCGGCCAGTCGCGGCGCTGAGGATGCGTGGCCCTACCAGCTCCTGGCGGAAATAATTTGTGAAAAAACCGCTCTTGGATTGAGCTTTTACCGCTGCCATCTGCTCGTGGACTGTCGGAAGACTTTCTGGCTTGAAATTCATCAGCTCGACGCGATTTCCCGGCGATTCTTTTTGAACCGTTCTCCATGCATCGTGTCTTCGACGAGCCTTATCCGAACCGGAATCTGAAATTCCTGAAGACGACGACGGCAAAATTGCCTTAGCTCCCGATGAAACTGCCGCGCATCGCGCGGCTTCCTGAGTCGAATCGCAGCGCACGGGATCTGGCCGGTGATGGCATTTTTCTCGCCGTAAACCGACACTTCGGCGACTTCTGGCATTTCTTGGACGACACTTTCGACTTGCGCCGGGTAAACTTTCTGGCCACCGACATTGATAATCTCGGACCGCCGCCCGAGAATTCGGAAATACTCGCCGTCCACTTCGACCT
>JBKPMH010000132.1:0-18968 GCA_046732035.1 Verrucomicrobiota bacterium | reverse complement strand
CGCGCGTGGCTGCTTGCCAACCGTCTCCCTTAGCGCATGTAGTAACGGTATGCGTCTTCCCATAGACGGAACAAACGAACAGATTGCAAAATTGGAAGGCGAAGTTGAGGCGTTGTTCGACCTAACGATTCGCGCGTACGCACGGTTTATCACTGACATTCTTGCTGTCACTTCTTCCGCTTACATTGCTTGGGGCGGTCTTAAATCATAGAGTGGGCCAGAAAACCGCTTAGTCGATTTTTTATCAGTGGATCGCGGATCGACGTAGCTCAATTGGCAGGACAACGGGATCACCAATTCGCTGTTTTAGGGATGGAATCAGCACGACGAAGCAACTACAATCCTCGCTCGTGCTTGCGCTCCGACATGAGCACCTCCATCGCCTTGCCGCCTTTCAATGAGCCGCGCAGTCGCCGATGTTTCACGCTGCGTGCGAGTTGAAGCAGTTCACCTACCTTGCGGATCTTGTCCTCGAATGGCAGCTGTGCGAGACCCTGACGAATTTCGGATTTCATTTGTTCGGCAGCTTCAACTTATACCGCCGCAGAATGTCGTCCAGCAGCGCGTTGTCGATCTTTGCTTGCGACATCAATTGCTCAATGCGCGCGAAATCCTTGTGCCGGCCAACGCTGGCCGCAATGGCAATGATGTATTCAGGCCGAAAGACTTTTGCAGGTACACCTTCGAATTGAATCTGCTTCGCTTCGCGCACGGCTTCTTCGGTCAATCCACGGGCGGCAAGAAACTGAACCGGGAAATCTTTGATGAGCAGATGTTCGCGCTCAACTCGCCACCCTTTCGACTGCAAATGGGAATAGATCGCAGGCATTCCTGCGCTCAACGTCGTATCGTTCGCGACAAAAATGATATCGGCGTCGTACGTCGTGAACGGTTCGGTGTAATAGATCGCGGCGAGCGCGCCTCCGAGCGCGTAGTCTTTGATCAGGCCGGCGGAGACGAGCTCGTTCGCGGCCCGCAAAACATCGGCGAGCGGGATGCCTGAGTGTTCTTCGGCCATCGATCGTCAATGTTAACCAAAAAAGTTTGTTCCGGCGAGCGCCGCGTCCACTCTCTGCGCCCGGTGCGCGTGATGTCCGACCACAAAGCCCGCGTAACCAGCCGAAGATTTCAGCTTGCGCCCGTGCCGAATTAGAGGCGTCCTTAGAGCAGGAACAGATTCAACTTATGGCCACGCCTTCTGCAGGGGACCTTCGGAATTTTGCGATCGTGGGTCCCGCGTCGTCGGGCAAGACGACGCTCAGCGAGGCGATGCTCGCCGTCGTGGGGCAGCAAACGCGGGGTTCCCGGCCGCGAGCAATGGAGCAGGCATAACTGGAAATGACGAAACGCGAAATCCGAATCAAGGGGAGAATGAACCCAGTTGCTTGATTGCAGCAGCCCGAGGGGCTCGAATTTTTCCGGTTTCGACCTCGCGTAGCAGTTGGCGCAACGATCTGCAATCAAGTTGGCGAATTTGAATCAGGTGATCCATGAGATGTGAATTGCCACTCCCAAGGCCGGCACCGAGCTGCTTTTTAATCGCACTGGTTTTTATCAGCGCTGATTCGGTTTGCCGTAGACGCTCACGCAATGCCTCGGTTACAGCTGGCAGCTCGGCGAGATCGAGAAACAGCAAAGCAGGATAAATGGTTTGCGCTACAGTTCCTTGTTCCTGAAATCGGCCCAACACAAGCTCCTGAAACCGCCTTCGGCCCTGAGACGTGATTCGGTAAATCGTGCGTTCGCCGCCGCGCGTAACCTTCTGCCTCGTTTTCGGCGCGATATCGCCCGATTTGACCAATTGCCGCACAGCATAATAGAGGGTGCCGACATCGACGTCGGTGTAGCACTCGACTAGAGCATTATTGAGCCGCCGCTTCATTTCGTAGGGGTGAAAGTCCCCGCGGTGAAGGATGCCGAGGATATAAAATTCGGCTTTCATATTCTAATTGTAATACTATAATTAAACTAATATGGAAACGATGCCCTTGCCAAACGCTCAACTTGATACGCCCTCCAGCACCCATGCGATCCTAAAGATCGCTGGCGCCGCCATCACAGCCCTGGTCACCTGGTTCTTTGTCGCCACCGTGCTAAATCTGGCGCTGCGCGCCTTGTGGCCACACTACCATGAGGCCGAAATCGCCTTCAATTTTACGTTTGCAATGAAGCTCGCCAGGCTTTTTTTGGGAGCGATCTCTACTCTCAGCGCAGGATTTGTGGCCGCATGGATCGACAAGGTCGGGATGAGAGCGGCCACCCTCACTGGGGTCGTGTTGCTTTGCCTCTTCATTCCGGGTCACTACATGATTTGGAATAAATTCCCGGTCTGGTATCACCTGACATTCTTGCTGTCACTTCTTCCGCTTACATTGCTTGGCGCGGTCTTAAATCATAGAATGGGCCAGAAAACCGCTTAGTCGATTTTGTCAACGGCTCGCGGTCGCCCAAGGCACCACCGTCTGGGATTGTCACGTCAGCGAAAAGCAGCACCAGATTTCCACGCAAACTTCGCTGCCGAGTTTGCAGCATCAGTCACCGCTCACGGGAAAAGAATTTGGAGCACCTGCATTTTGGGGGCTATACGTGATTCACGTATAGCAATGATTTCCACCACCAAAACCTCTCCGGACTTGCTAAGGGCCAATGGTCTTTCGATTGCGGTCCGCGCAAAACCACGTGGCGCAGCTCGACCTTGCTCCCATTCTTGCAGGGTTCATTTCGAGATCTGCAATTTCAAAGCCGCCTCGCTTTGCGAGAGATTATTCCGTTCGCGCCACGCTCGCAGTCTTCGTGGAAGCGCACCAGTTGCAAACTTCTGATGTCGAACATGACGGGGAAGCGTACCAAAACCCATCGTGCTGAGATGCGATACGTGAATCACGTATAGCATCAAGTCCGCCGGCAACTTGATTGACTCGACTGCATTCCGCATTCTAGTTCTTTAGGCCGACTGTCCAGCTCATCGTTCCCCGATTTCGATTCGTTCGCTCCAGCTGATTCAGCCGTTCAGCTTGTCGGGTGCGCTGGTTCGGAACTGGTGGTCCTTGTTTTTAAACAAAATGTTTAACGTGGTGAGCCCGCCACCGCAGGTAGACTTATTTCGACTGGAGCGAACGTTTCCAGAACATCGCACAGCGACGTGACTACAGCGATCAGTAGAAGAGAGAAACGCGCCTGCGCAAGGAGCCGAAGATTTGAACTTGCGCCCATACCGAAGTCGAGGGCTGCTTACGAGCGGATTTGGGTTATGGCCACGCCTTCTGCAGGGGACCTTCGGAATTTTGGCCTGGCTTCAGTCATGCGCCGTCGGGCAAAACGACGCTCAGTGAGGCGATGCTCGCTTGCGCGGGCGTCATCGGGCGCATGGGCAACATCGCTCAGGGCACCACCGTTTCGGATTGTCACGTCAGCGAAAAGCAGCTCCACTAGACCGCGCGACGAAGAACTTCCGGGGACAGATTCGCGTCCGTGATCATTAGATAGTTGAGACTTGATGGAACCCCGAAAACGTTTCGGGGCCGTCCATCGGCAGGCGGCCCGCTCGCCACGGCGTGTCCGTCCTTCGACGGACAAGCAGCCTTTACTTGCGAGTCGTGTTGGCGCGCTCCCGCCGGACCTCGCAGCTTATTCCATTCGGAATCATTCGAGCAGCTGCCTCAGATTTTGAAGCATGGCGTCTTCTTCGTCAGAGCGCGCGCCATCGGCGAGAAACAGCTCCTGGCATAGGTCCAATGCTCGTCTCTTCACTGCGGCGGTATCAAGCCGGTCCTTTATCGAAGCCAGGAATTGATCTCTGTACACCTGACTTTCTCTCGCGTTCCGTGCGTTACCAGTCGATCTCGCATCGAACTGATCGAATGGTATTTTCGGGTCCCAATTGAATTTCGCGACCGCATCTGTGATCAACCTGTCCTCGGCAAGGAACACTGAATTGTCGGCGTACATGCAATAGTTGAGCAGGTCTACTATCGCTTCACGCTGAGGCTGGGTGAGGCCGTCTTTCGGCGCTTCCGATTTGTGGAACAGTTTTCTGATTAGACTGGGCATAACGTGTATTGAATGATTCTTCTTCGATTGCAGGTCATGAACCTTTTTCTTTCGGGCCGATTTTGTAGCATCACCCGCCGCTACTGGGCAAGAATTTTGCATGAGTTGCCATTATGATGCTATACGTGATTCACGTATACTAGGGACTGCCGCCACGAAACTCCTGTGGACTTGCTAGACATGAATCGCCTTTTCAATTGCCGTTCGCGCAAAACCGCGTGGGGCAGCTCGACCTTGCTCCCACTCTTGCAGTGTTCGTTTCGAGATCTGTAACTTCAAAGCCGCCTCGCTTTGCGAGAGATTATTCCGCTCACGCCAGGCTCGCAGTCGTCGTGGAAATGCATCGGCCGCGAACCTCTGATGCCGAACGTGATGGGAAAGCGCCCCCGAAGCTCATCTTAACATGTTATACGGGAATCACGTATAGCATCAAATCCACGGGACAAGCTGATCGTTTGCTCTAGTTGATTCACGCGTTCGGCTTGTCGATTGCGCTGGTTCCAATTGGTCCTTGTCCTTTGAACAGGGTGGCGGATCTATGATTTCAAATTTCAAATTGTGAGTTGTGAGGTTTTCACCGCGGATGACGCAGAGAACGCAGAAGGAACGTGACGCTGCTTGCGGTTCACCTTCTGTTCGAGAATTGGTAGATTAAGGTTTGAGCTTGCGCCCATAGCGAATTAGAGGCCTGCTTAGGAACCGATTTTGACTCTTATGGCCACGCCTTCTACCGGGGACCTTCGGAATTTTGCGTTGGTAGGTCACGCGTCGTCGGGCAAAACGACGCTCAGCGAGGCGATGCTCGCCTGCGCGGGCGTCATCGGGCGCATGGGTAATATCGCGCAAGGCACCACCGTTTCGGATTGTCACGTCAGCGAAAAGCAGCACCAAATTTCCACGCAAACTTCGCTGCTGCATTGCACCTGGATGGGCAAGAAACTGAACATCCTCGACACGCCGGGCTATCTCGATTTCATCAGCGAAGCGCTTGCGGCGGTGCGCGTGGCGGATTTCGCGCTCGTGGTGGTACACGCGCAACACGGCATCGGCGTGGGCACGGAGCGGGTGTGGAATTGCGCGACAGACTGCGGCATCCCGAAGGTGATCGTGGTCAACGCCGTGGATAAACAGAACGCGCACTTCGACGAAGTGCTGGCGGACGCGCGCGCACATTACGGGGCGAAAGTTTTTCCGCTCAACGTGCCGATCAATCCGGGCCCGAACTTTAACCAGGTGCTCGACGTCTTGCGCAATGAAGTGGTGACGTATGCCACTGACGGGCGCGGAAAGTTTCGTGAGGAGCCGGCCACGGGCGAATGGAAAGACCGCGCCACGCAACTCCATCGTGAGTTGATCGAACTGATCGCGGAATCGGACGACACGTTGCTGAACAAATTTTTCGAGCAGGGGTCGTTGTCGGAGGAGGAATTTCGTGCGGGCATTCACGCGGCAGTCCAGGCGCAAATGTTCATCCCGCTCTTTTGCACGTCGGCGACGTCGAACGTCGGCGTTGGACGCCTGCTGGATTTTATTGCGAAGTACGGTTCCTCGCCGCTCGATCGCGAGAAGGTCGATGCAGAAGACGCGCGCAGCGGCGGCCAGGTGCAAGTCAAAGTCGGTGGCCACGAGCAGGTGCTGCAAGTGTTCAAAACCATGAACGAAGAACATTTCGGCGAGCTTTCGTTCTTCCGGATTTATTCCGGGCAAATCACCACCGGCGGCGATTCTTTTAACGCCAATCGCAACATCACGGAACGTATCGGACAGATGTTTCTGCTGAACGGCCGGACGCGCGAGACGGTATCACGTCTCGGCGCGGGCGACATTGGCGCGACAGTGAAACTCAAAAACACGCACACCGGCGACACCCTTTGCGCGCCGAATCATCCCGTAAAGCTTCCCGTGCCGGAATATCCGCGGCCGAACATTCACGCCGCGCTGCAACCCAAAGCGAGGGGTGAAGAGGACAAAGTGGCCGCGGGGCTCGCGACCTTGCACAACGAAGATCCGGCATTTCTGTTCCGCGCCGATCCTGAGTTGCATCAGACGATCATTTCGGCGCAGGGCGAACTGCATCTCGAAGTGATCGCTGAGCGTCTTCGGCGGCGGTTCCACCTTCACTTCGACCTGATCGAGCCGCGTGTGGCGTATCGCGAAACCATTCATGGCCGCGCCGAGCACAGGTATCGACACAAGAAGCAAACCGGCGGCGCAGGACAATTCGCCGAAGTCGCGCTGATGCTCGCGCCCGCGCCGCGCAACTCGGGCATCGCGTTCAGCGAATCACTTTCAGGCCAGTGCGTGGACCGCGTGTTCGTCCCGTCGGTCCAGCGCGGCGTCGAGACCGCGTGCGCGGAAGGAATTCTCGCCGGCTGTCGCGTCGTGGATGTCGAAGCAAATTTTTACGACGGTCTGATGCATCCCGTAGACTCGAAGGACATCGCATTCCAGGTCGCGGGCTATTGGGCGTTTAAAGAAGCGTTTAAGAAAGCGCGCCCCTGTTTGCTCGAACCGATCAACACTATCGAGGTGCGCATCCCCGAAGATTGCATGGGCAAAGTCGCCGGCGATCTTTCCAGCCGTCGCGGGAGAATTCTGGGCACGGATGTCGACGGACAATTTCAAATTGTCCGCGCCGAGGTTCCCGCGATGGAACTCTACCGCTATGCGAGTGTACTGCGCTCGCTTACCGGCGGACGCGGCGTTCACTCCGAGCAATTCAGTCGCTACCAGGAAATGCCACGCGAGATCGAGCAGCGCGTGATCGACGAAGCGAAAAAAGCGCGAGCAAGCCACAGCAACCCGTCGCGTTGAGGCAGACTAGCGCGTTGCGGACCGCTCGGTCGTCCGTCACTACCAGCGATGAGACAGCTTTTCGCAGTCGGCTAGACCGCCGCTTTAGGAGCGCTCGAGCTTTTACCGTAGACCCCAGAGCGATCGAAGCAGCAAACGCGTCGTTTTCCGGCACCCAGCATTGAGCAGGCATTTTTGATCCGGCGCGCGCGAGTCTCTGGTTGCTTGGCTGAAGTGATCCACTGGATCCAATCTCTGCGCGCGACGGGCGTGATGTCCGACCACAATGCCCGCGCTTTCGCCGCGCCTGCGAGAGCTTTTTCCAGATCTGACGGCACCGCGGGTTCCGGTTCCTCTGCTGTTGGCGCAATCTCGAGGGTGACAACGTCGCCCGCATTCGCGCCAGCAGCTTCGCGCAGGTTCCGGTCGACCTTAAGCCAGTGGCTTTTCTGGCCGTCCGGCTCGAGCATGGCTTGAAAGCGAACGCTATTGATCGTGCCTTCGATCGCCGTCATCCCACGCGACGGGAGCTTGGCGCTCGCGTTCCTGGGCAGGATAAGAAAGGTCCAGGAATCGCCCTTCTCGCTCTCGGCCGGCCGGAGGAGTTTCGCTTTGAAACGAATCGTGGTTTTGGTCGTCTGGTTTGGTATCACTAATCGCAAACGGTAGATCGCGCGGACGGTCTATTGGCTGTTACGCGACGAAGAACTTCCGGCGACAGATTCGCACCCGTAACCAAAAGCACAATGTCGGCATCGGCGTAAGCGGATGGGTCCTGAAGGAACGCCGCCGTCGCTGCTGCACCGGCAGGTTCCGCAACTACGTGCTCGTCGAGCAGAAGAATGCCGATCGCGTCGAGCAGTTCCAACTCCGAGACCAAACGCACTTCGTCCACCAATTCGCGGATGGCGCTCACGTTTGTTTCAAGCGGATGGAGCGATGCTAACCCATCAGCAATCGTGTCGCATACATCGGGGACGACCACTTCTCCTTGCTGCCATGATCGCACGTAGGCGGGCGCCTGTTCTGCCTGCACACCGATGATGCGAACGCCGGGGTGACGACGCTTCGCTTCAGCGGCCACGCCGCGGATCAGCGCGGTGTCACCGATCGGGACAAAAATGACGTCAGGCGCTGGTATCGCGTCCAGAATTTCACTGGCACTGGTGGCGGTGCCCGCCGGGACGAGCGGATCGCTTGCATCGTCGAGGAAATAGTGGCCGTGCTCACGCGCAAATTCTGCAGCGCCTTCACTCGCTGCCGATCCACCCATGGTACCGCGCTCGATTACTTCCGCGCCAAGCGCGACAATGCGTGCGCGTTTCACCGGGTTCGGATTGTCCGGAAGAAAAATCGTGGCGCCAATTTTTGCGATGCGCGCGGCGTAAGCAACCGCGGCGCCGTGATTACCAGTGCTCGCAGCAACAACTCCAGGCACCGGCCGCTGCGCCGCAGTGGTGAGCAAAGCGTTTAACGCTCCGCGTGGCTTGAACGAGCCAGTCGGCAGATCGCTTTCAATTTTGAGATGGACGTGCCCGCCTGAACGTAGCGCGAGCGATTCAGCGGGCACTAGCCGCGTAGGTCGAAAATATCGCGACAACAGTTCGCGCGCCTGTTCGACGTCGTTCGCGGTTGGGATCATCGCGTCGATTTTATTACTCAGAGTTTCGCCTGCCAGCCGAAACGAAACTTACGAAATCATCTCATGAATGGTAGAGACGGCGCCGAGCCGTCCGCAACGCACGTTCCAACGTATGGCACGCCTGACGCCAGTCCGGCTCGGACCGGTCGCGCCGTACCAAGCCAATTCGGATTTGTGGGATGGCAGCGATGTGACTACGGCGAACACGCAGTTCGCCCTGGTCGCGCTCTGGCGTCCCCGGCGTCCCACGTGCTTGCTCGTTAGCTTCTCGCCGCCTGCGAGTGATTGTGATCAACTGCTCAGTGCCGACGAAGTTGGCGGTCACCCCACCACGAGCGGCTATCCTGTTGGTTCCTCGCCTGGCTTCGGCGAGTTGAAACAGCCGTGATAGCCGTCTTCGCATGCTTTTGCTCCCTGCGAAAAAATCGCGGCCCCGCTTGCCCGGAGACAAACTTCACAACGGATCGCAAGGATAATACGGTTAACCGGGGACGGGACCGCCAGGCGTTGCGCACGCGGGCTTTTTTTTCCGAGCGTGACGAAGAAAACGACCGAGTCCGCTTTACGCTGGACCTCCTCGCGGGAACTTCATCGTGCATTTGATGCACGGGCCAGGAGTTCGCTTTCCAATCCAAGTCCAAAAACGGGCGAACCGCTGTCGCCTCCACGTAATTTGGGGAAACGCCTAACGGCGGGTCAACCACCAGATTCCCATTCGGATCGCGCAGCAAAAAATCGTAGTTAATTGCGATCTGCTGAAGAGTCTCGAAGTCGCCGGGGTCGAGCTCAACGGCGCGTTCCAAGTTTCGTTCGGATTCGGCCGGGCGTCCCTGCCGGCTTTGAATGCGACCCATCAGCTGATACACCCTTGCATCATTGGGCAAACTCTGTCGAGCAAGTTCGAGTTCAGCCATAGCACCACCGTAATCGGAATAGCCCTCATAAAGGTTTTGTGCACGCGCGAGATGAGTTTCGCCTGCATTCGGGCGGAGCCGAGCGGCGGTTCGTATAGCCGCTTCCGCCAGGGCAAGGCGCGCAGGAGTATGGTCGTAGCCACCGACGTAAATGCGGTCGTGTGCTTGGGCGAGCTGACAGTACGCCTGGAAAAAGGAGGGATCACGTGCCACTGCCTGATTTAGAAGATCCGTTGCTTGCATCAGCTGCGCTCCGACGTCATCACCAAAGCTCGCCGTCAGAAGGAGATTTTTCGCGCGGGTATACAGATCAAACGCAACGAGGTCCTTCGTTGCCGGCTCTTGGATGGCCAGCTTTTCGCGAGTTGAAATGAATGCCCCAAGGCCGTTTGCGATCGACTGCGCCAGTTCCGCCTCGACCGCAAAGATCTCATTCAAATCACGGTCGTATTCTTCAGCCCAAAGACCGGTGCCGACGCGAGCGTCTACTAACTGTGCATTTACATGCACTTTCTGGCCGGAACGCCGCACGGTTCCTTCCAACACGTGTGAAACGCCGAGCGCGCGTCCGATCTGCCGCACATCCTTCGTACCACGATATTGCATCACACTGGTGCGGCTGATGACTTTCAAATCCGCGACCTTCGCCAACTTGGTTAAAAGGTCGTCGTGAAGAGCGTCCGCGAAAAATGCATCCTTTTCATCGCTCAAATTTTCAAACGGAAGCACAGCGATGCTCTTGTCCGGGGCTGCAGCATCACGAGCCCATCCGGCAGCTGCCGCGTGGTTGCGCAGCGAATGAAAAGCAAAAAATCCGGACGCGCCGAGAATCAGAATGGCGGCGGCCGCGAGAGCGAGACGGGCGCTCGAAGCTAATCTTATCTGCGCACGGCAGCGTTGCAGTCGTACCGCCAACTCTTGCGTGCTAGGGCGCTTCGCCGGCTCGAACGCCAGCATGGATTTAATCAGCGATCTCAGGCGCGATGGAACGCGCGCTGCTTTCAACTGTTTGACAGGAAGGGAATTTAACTGCTGAGCTCGGTGGATTTCCTCTACGCTACGACCGGCAAATGGAGTTTTTCCCGTGATCGCAAACCACAGTGTGACACCTAACGAGTAGATATCGGAACGCACGTCGAGTGCAGTGTTTTCAAATTGCTCCGGACTCGCGAATGCCGGTGTGCCCACAAAGCCGTTGTGGGTCAACCTCATCGCGTCAATCGGCGCGTTAAGTGCTTTGGCCAAGCCGAAGTCGATGATTTTGACGGCAGCGGCGCGCTGCGATGCCCGGAGGCGCCCGCCGGGCCTGTTTTTTTCATCCAAATCCATGAGCATTAAATTTGCGGGCTTTAGATCGCGATGAATCAAACCGTACTTTTCCGCGGCGACCAACGCAGAGGCGACTTGCTGCGCAATTTCAATGGTGGCGTGGAGATCGAGCGGACCGGTGCGACAGACGCGCTCCTCCAGCGTCTCACCTTCGATCAATTCCATCGCGTAAAAACATTGCCCTGTGTGTTCGCGAATTCCGAAATGGAACACCGTGGCGATGTTTTCGTGTCTGAGCGCGGCGGCTGTGCGAGCTTCACGTAAAAATCGTTCGCGGGCCTCACTGCTTTGCCCGGCGACTCCGATTGTAATAATCTTCAACGCCACCTTGCGACGGAGAGTCGTATCGATTGCGCGATACGTGACGCCCATCGCTCCGTGTCCAAGCTCGTAAAGAGTTCCGTCCTCGCGACGCTCGATCTGGTAAACTCCAAAATGCCGATCGCCTTCGAAGCCGTCCGCGGTTAAATCCTGCGGCAGGCCAGTTTCGCCAGCGATCGCAACTCGCAATAAACAAACTGCGCAGCCACCGGCGCCGATGGATGTTTTTTCAAGAGGACTGCCGCAGCCCGCACATATCGAAACTTCTGGAGCACCAGGTTGCATTGCTCAACTTTTTTCTTAATCAGCGATTTTCTCTGCGCTAGCCTGCGACCAGCGCGTGACACAAATATCGCAGTTCGTCGTTCACCTCCGTCGGATCCCGTACTGTGCCGAGGACTTCTTCACGTAGAATGGCCCGGTACCGTACTCGCAAGCGTGTTAGCTCCTTGCGCAAAGTAGTGGCACCTCGATGCGATCGCCGCGCCATCTCTTCGTATGGGATTGCTGATTCTTCGGTTGTCGCAAGACGCGGCATCAGCCAGCCAAATAGCTCCGCTTTGCCAGCGATCGCGCACTCCTGCGCAAGACGATTGAGCGCTTGCCGCACAAGCGTGGCTGCCCATTCGCGATCATAAATTTCGTCGGCCTGCCATTTGGCCCCCCGCGTAATTTCTGCCTCCGACGTGTCATCCAATTTCTCAAAGACCATTCCTCCGCCACGTTTCAACGCGTGTTCGCGATCGCGAGCATCCGCGATGAAATTTTTGAGTACTGTAAGTAGAAAGGTACGAAACCGCCCCTTTTCCCGATCGGCGCGCGCATAGCCGCGACGCTCAATCAGGTGAACAAAAAAAGCCTGGGCCAGATCCTGCGCGTCCTCGCGTCCATATCCTTGCGTGCGCAAGAAACCGTACACCGGCCGCCAATAAATCTGGCACAGTTCCGAAAGTGCGTTCAGTGCATGAGCGGAATTTGCCGTGGGATCGCCCGCTTTGAGGATCATAGTCCAACGCGTTGAAGCGAACAATCCACTCCGGTTTTCCGCTTTACGACATAGCGGAGCCCTCATTTTTTTACCCAATACGACAAGAATGATACGGTTACTGCGCGACAGTCGGTTCCCTTCGTTTTCTCACAGCTTCACGACTGCTAGCGGACCGTCGGGTTACCTTACGATTCGCCGGAATATCTTACGCTTTCCTAGGTGTTTCACGGGCACACCGAGTCTGGGTGACCATTCCTCACTCTGCTTTGCGCTCTGTCAGAAAAACAGCCTGCGCTCGTCGCAAAGCGGCGCACACCCACTACCCACTTCGTTAGTCGTCGGTCACGGCAATACCATCCCAGACATAATCAAAGCGCTCGGGATAACGGAACAGGTCAACGTACCTGACAGCGACTATGATAATTATTCGTGGTCGTGCTTGAAGAAAACCCTGCCTGATCCGCCTTCATTACCGTTGAGTTTACCGCTCCAGTGACCACGTAAAAGGCCTGGCCTCACGCTGGCCGATCGGGTGGGAGCGCCGCGGTTGCGGGCGCGTTGCAAAAAGGCCCCATCGCGTGGCGAACAAGTGACGAGCGCGACTCACGTGTCTGTATCCTAAAGACGTTTTCGGAAATAATCTTTCCAGCTTTGTGGCAGTGCCGGGACTTCGATCGCGCGACGAAGCAGCTCCTGATTATGAGCGTCCGTCGAGTAGAGGTTGACGATGTCCGTGATGGTGACGCCGCGTTCCTGCTTGTCGATGAACTCGATGGCGTCGCCCTGCGCCACTTCTCCTTCCCGAAGCACCCGTAGGTAGAGTCCAGTGCGCTTACTTTCCAGGAAACGTTTGATGATGTCGCGACGATTGAATCGGATCCCTAGTTTATAGCACGGCATCCGCGGCTGAGTGACGATGAACTCGGCTGAGCCAACCCGAAGGCGATCCCCGATTCTTATTTCATCCTCCAGGATCCCTTCTGCCGAAAAATTTTCGCCGAAAACTCCCCATGGCAGCTCGATGCCGGGTAACTGAGCCCGCCAGTAAGCATAATGGTCGCTTGGATAAAGATAGACTGCTTTGTCGACTCCTCCGTGCACGGTAAGATCCGATTGCTGGTCCCCATGCAGATTCAGCGTCGCGACATGGATTCGACCTCGGACAGGATTTTTCCAGATCGAAGTCCGAACGATCTTGCCATTCACGTCGATCTCTCGCGGCAAGCCGACGTTTACGGAAAGCAGTTTCATCGGTTAGCAGGCCGAATGTCGGATCGGACCAGAGAATTCGTTCGATACGCGTTCATTCCTGTTCTGGCAATTTTCTTTTTCGGGGAATCGTCACAAGCAAAGCTGGGATCAGCGTCTCAAGGTCAAATGTAAAATTTGGCAGGCGACCCTGTCGCCAGCCGCGTAAAAGACCTCGCCGGACACGGTGTCGTCGGCTTATCCTGACGCAGTGTGGTAGTGCATCTCATCGACGGCACCTACGAACTTTTCCGTCACTTCTACGGATTGCGCCGATTTACCAAAGGCAAGGACCGTCCCTACGGCGGGGTCGTTGGCGTGCTCCAGACTGTTCTGCAAATGATCGAGAGCGGTGCCACGTATCTCGGCGTCGCTACCGATCACGTCATCGAATCGTTTCGCAATCGGCTTTGGCCTGACTACAAGACCGGCGCCGGCATCGAGCCCGCGCTGCTCGCGCAGTTTCATCCGCTCGAGGAGGCACTGGTGGCGATGGGCGTGGTCGTCTGGCCGATGATCGAGCTCGAAGCCGATGATGCGCTCGCTTCAGCCGCGCGTCTCGCATCCAAAGATAGGAAGGTTGAGAAAGTCGCGATTTGGACTCCTGACAAGGACCTGGCGCAATGCGTGCGCGGGACGCGCGTCGTGCAGATCGACGGCCGGCGCAAGATCATGCGCGACGCAGCAGCGATACGCGAAAAATTCGGTGTCGATCCGCCGCTCATTCCAGACCTGCTCGCGCTCGTGGGCGATGCAGCCGACGGCTATCCCGGCATCCCAGGGATCGGCGCGAGGACCGCTGCTCAGCTTTTGAACTGCTACGGTCGGATCGAAAATTTTCCGTCAAACATTCTGGCCGAACAGCGTGATCTCGCGTTGCTCTTCAAGAAACTCGCCACCTTGCGCACCGATGCCCCACTCTTCAAAAAAGTCGAAACGCTACGCTGGCGCGGTCCGACCCCAGCCTTCGCGGCGTGGGCGGAGAAGATGAAAGCGCCGCGGCTGATCGAGCGTTGCGAAAAAGCTGCGATCGAAGTTAGCGACGCTTCCGTCCAGCGCGTGCCTGCGGACCAGCGCTAACGTCTGGAACTTCTTCGCCCAGGGCAGTAGCTAAATCGATTTGGTGGTCCTGTTCTTGCACCAGGATCTCGCGAATCTGTTCGGCCATCGCGTATTCCCTAAGCGCTTCACATTGCGGAATGCGTTCCCGATAATTGCGAATGGTTTCGTTTTCATTGTCGAGATCGAACCGAAGCATCTCTCGCGCGTCTTTCGATGTGCGGACCGGTTTCGGACTGGCTACCGGCATCGCGCCGAGATAATCGATCTGACGCGACAAAATGAGGGCATGATCCAGCTCTTGTTTGGCGTGGATTTCCAGCTGCGACGCAATGTCCATGTATTCTGCGCCTTTGAGCACCTGAGAATAGATGACGTACGCGATGATGGCTTGATATTCACGGGCAAGATCTTCGTTCAACAGCTCGGCGAGACGGTCGCGGGAAATTCCATTCGAGTTTTGTTCAGGCATTTGGTTCCTCCTATAAATGATTTTGAAAGACAATTATATGTTAGAGCGCTTTGCGCACGCCGCTAGAGTGACAGCTCTAACGATTCACATTCACTATTTACGATTCACGTCCGCCGCAACCAATGTTTAATGACGACCGCGATCCTGACTAACGAATCAGCGGTGCCTTCGATAAGATCTGCGCCGGGGACGATTATTCGATGAAGCGTTCCGGAAATGCCACCCGATCTGACTGCGCGGGGCATCGCCGCTTCCACGAGAAGAATTTCCTGGTAGCCGCGGCTCGATCTTTCGTCGCGGGACTCGCTCTCCCTGCCGCCGCTCGTCGCGTGGCGGGGCAGGCTGATTGTAATTAAAACCTTCCGCTTTTTTTCGCACGATCCCGCGGCCGATAAAACGCTCGAGCGAACGCAATGGCCCCTGATCTTCCGGCGTAATAAAGCTGATCGCGTCACCGATGGCGCGTGCGCGGCCGGTGCGTCCGATGCGATGGACATAATCCTCCGAGTGCATCGGGAAGTCGTAGTTCACCACATGTGAGATCCCATCCACATCGATGCCGCGAGCG
Organism: Verrucomicrobiota bacterium; assembly: GCA_046732035.1. Classification (GTDB taxonomy): domain Bacteria; phylum Verrucomicrobiota; class Verrucomicrobiia; order Chthoniobacterales; family UBA10450; genus Udaeobacter. The sequence continues at coordinate 3,584 of JBKPMH010000132.1, read as the reverse complement.
GCGATGTCGGTAGCGACGAGGACACGGACTGCGCCCGATTTGAAATCCTTCAACGCACGAAGCCTCTGGTTCTGCGAGCGATTGGAATGGATGGTCCCCGTCTTGATTCCGCTGCTTTCGAGACGGCGAGCGATCTTATCGGCGCCGTGTTTGGTTCTGGCGAAAACGAGAACAGTGTCGAACTGTGGATCGCGCAGCAGATAAAGCAGTAACGCAAACTTCAAGTGCGGCTGAACTTCGTAGGCAAACTGCGTGACCGTCTCGGCCGGGTTCGCGCGTCGGCCAATCTGCACGATCCTGGGCGATTGCTGAAACTGATGGGTCAATGCCTCGATTTCGCGTGAAAGTGAAGCGGAGAACATGAGGGTCTGCCTTTTTTGCGGCAACGCCTTCATGATTCGGCGAATCGACGGAAGAAAACCCATGTCCAACATTCGATCGGCCTCGTCCAGCACAAGAAACTGGATGCCAGAAAGGTCGGCTGCTCGTTGATCCATCAGATCGATCAACCGCCCCGGTGTGGCTACGACAAGATCGACACCGGAGCGTAACGCCTCGATCTGCGGACGTTCACTCACGCCGCCAAAAACCGTGGCCATCCGCAAGGGAACATGTTTCGCGTAGGCGCGCACGTTCTCTTCGATCTGCACCACCAACTCGCGAGTCGGCGCGATCACGAGCGCGCGCGGGCGACGATCCGAGCCGGACTGGCGGTTGCGAGCTGCGTTATCGGTCTGCGTCACTGTCTGTTTCGATTCTGCGAGCTTCATTAGAATCGGCAGAACGAAAGCAGCCGTTTTTCCGGTGCCGGTCTGCGCAATGCCGATGATATCGTGTCCCGCAGAAATGAGGGGGATCGCAGCGACCTGAATGGGAGTCGGCTCGGTATAGCCCGCGTCGCGGACGGCCTGTACAATTTGCGGCGAAAGATTGAGTGCTCGGAATGGCATAAAGCAACGCCACTATCGTCTGTTAGACACATTCTGCACCTGTTGTTCTGACATTCGACACCAGGAAGCCGTGTCATCGATGCGCATTGCCATCAGTGCGATGGAAAATCACGAAGGAGATCGCGCGTCGCTTCGATTCGTCTGGGGAACCTTGCATCATGCGGGCGTAATCATTCGCAGCTTCACTTTGGAAGTCATCGGCGGAAGTTTGCGTACGCCTTCGTCGAGACGCCGCTCGAAATCTTCCGAGACATTCGCGTAGAACGGATACGCTACCGGATTCGCCGCCACCGGGCGATAACGAAAATGCTTGTACATCCAGAGCCAGGCCGCGGGATTTTTCCGGACCACCGGCTCGAACTGGTCCCAGCAAGCTTGCGCCATTTCCTGGAGCGAAGCGTCCGCGGGAAATTCGATCCGTGGATGAAAAACCACGCGGTAACGTCCGCCGGGCAACGGCTCGCAATGGACGTTGATGATCGGCGCGCCGGTGCGCTGGTGCAGCCACACGTGCGCAAAAGTGACGCAGCGTTCAAACCCGAAGCACTTAATCGTCACACTCGGTAGTTTCGCTGAAATCGTCAGATCGACGAGCAACGCCAGGCGTTCGCCGCGGCGCAAGGCCCGGTACAGCTGCATGACCGCGCCTTCGCGGGCGGCAACGCGATGGCCGCTTCTCTGGCGCAACTTCAGGAAGATCGGATCGAGCAGCGGATTTTTGAATTCCTGCGCGACGATGACACCTTCGAGACCGGCGAAGGCGGAGACAATGCTCAACCATTCGAAGTTGCTGTAATGATAGCAACCGACAATGACCGGCTTGCCCGGGCGCGTGTCTTCCTCGTCCCATCTCTCGCGATTCTCGAACTCAACGTAACGCGAGAAGTTCTCACTCGTTAGGCGGGGGCTCCAAAAAAAATCAAGCATGGTGCGGGCAAAATGCTGATACGATTCACGCACGATCTGGACGCGACGGTGGTTTGAAAAGTCGTCGCCAAAAGCCACGCGCAGATTACTCAGCGCAACGCGGCGGCCCCGACGATCGAGAATGGCTGCAAGCGAGCCGAGCAAGAGGGCCAGGTGATAACAAGCTTTGCGCGATAAAAGCGGCACGAATTTCGTGGCGAACGTGAGCCCCAACCACTCCAGACGATAACGAATCTTTTTTGCTGCGCGCATCCGCTCCAGTGTAAGCACGTTTCGCGTGGACTGCAGATCACAGGCAGTAGCTTTCTCGCTTCTGGTGGAAAACATCCTGGCTATGGCATTCGCATCTGATTAGAACGAGAATGGCAAGGCGGAGTGGCGGCTCTGCTAAGAACAAACCACCCAGGAAAACACCGTGAAGATTTCTCTCCGGACGACGACTGCGGTTCTTGTTGTCAGTACGCTTGTTGCAGGGTGCAAGCCTCGAAGCGCGACAGAGAGTGGCCGTTCATCAGTGCTGAACGTTTCCCCGCAAGGCGCGAGCCCCGGCATGGTTGTGCGAGTAATGAGCACGAAATCCGCGTTCCCTGATGCTGCAACTGCGCGCGTCGAGATCGGCGGCCAGAGGACGACGGTCGTGAAGTGGGTCAGCGCTACAGAAGTCGATGTGCTTGTGCCAAACGTTCCGGCCGGTGACTCTCAGGTAAAAGTGACTGGCGAAAAAGGAAGCGAGTCAGCACTGTTCACGGTCCTGCCGGCCAGCGCACAGGAACTGGTATTGCAGTTGAAGGACGGCAAGTTCGACTTGGTGGCGGTCCATCCTACCGCGGACGAACCGAACATGGTGACGCGGAGCGATGAGCCGCAGCTTTCCTACGACCTCATCAACGCGCAAGGCGGCCTCGTTTTCACTGGCTCGATCAACCATCCAGCGCAGGCGCGGATGGAACTGTTTGATGGACCGAGCGCGCAAGAAGGAATCGTTCGGCGCGAGCCGCCCCATCCCGGGCGTCCAGTCGTGTTTGCGCTGAAAGTCCCGATCGTGCCCAGCGGTGCGACGGTGAAATTCTACGAGGCTCCGCCTAACGAGAACCTGCTCGATGCAGCTGTGCGACAGAGCCGCCGGCCGGTGGGAGAAATCAAACTCGAAAAATAGCTGGCATCGTGAACGCACGGATCCTTCCTACTCTCGTCCTCATGATTTTGGCGCCGCTCGTCGCGCGCGCCCAAGTACCCGTGCAGGTGCAGCCGACCGGTCTGACCTATACCGGAATTCTGGTGAACGGCAGCTCGACGTCGAAATTCGACATCGTCTTCATAGGCGACGGCTTCAAAAAAAATGAGCAGACAGCTTTCAACAACAAGGTGAACGAAGCCGTCACCGCCCTGCAAAATCGACCAGGCTATTCCGGGCAAATGTGCGGGTTCAACATCTGGCGTGTGAACGTTCTCTCCACCGACAGCGGCATTGATCATCCCAAGAACGGCATTTCAAAAAACACCGCGCTCGACTGCCGATACGGCAACACGGCAGCCGGCGAAGCGGAGCGTTGCATCGTCACTGACTCTCCGGCGAAGTGCTACGAAGCCGCGGCCAACGCTCCCGCGCGCGACGCCATTTTCGTGCTGGTGAACGACACACAATGGGGCGGTTGTGCCGGCGACATTGTCTGCTCGTCGATTGCCTCCGGTTTCGACGGGCTCATC
>JBKPMH010000131.1:0-4197 GCA_046732035.1 Verrucomicrobiota bacterium | reverse complement strand
CGCGCTCGTTGATGTGGACGCTGACTCCGAGGAAGGAAAACTTCTTTGGCTTTTCCCGCCGAAAATTGGCAGGAAATAGGCTTCGCATATCACTTCATCACTGCGCGAGCAGATAGATTGTGACCAGCGTCAGCAAAAAGTAAGGAACGAGCACGGCTGCCCCAGCGTATTCCTTTGCCATCCGCTGTCCGAAAAACAGCGCAATCAGGGCAATTGCTGAGACGACAGCGCCATAAAAAGCGACAATCGATTCTCGCGAGATGACCAGCATGATACAACCAATTGCGCTCAGCGCTCCGGCGGCAAGTTCGAGAATGGTGAGCGCCGTCAATAGAATCGGCACTACTCCGCCCAGAGGGCTTTTGGCGAAATGTCCCTTCAGCCAGCCTAAGTTGCTGCGGTAATCAATGACTTTATCAATCCCGGATTGAAGGAAGAGAATTGCCAGAAAAGCTGAGCCGAAAATCTGTGCGAGGTAGATTGCTCCCGTAAGCGTATGCAAAGGTGGCATGACGCACGATCCTAAATAGACGAAGCCGGCGTTGTCGATTTTTCTGTAGCCTGATCTTTCTAATCGCCTCGAGCAACCGCATCGGCGAACGCCACGTTCCCCGCTTTCAGATCCATCTCAGCTTCTGCTGACGTTCCAAACACCCGCGCGCGGGCGTCATCGAATTCGCCCTCCCATCGTGCGACCACTACTGTTGCCAGACAATTGCCGATTACATTCACGCAGGTCCGACCCATGTCCATCAATTCGTCCACGCCAAAAATAACTGCCACCCCAATCGGGCCAAGACCTGCGGGCAAGAAGCTGTTCACCGTCGCCAGCAAAATGACCAACGACGCGCGCGGCACTGCCGCCACGCCTTTAGAGGTCAGTATTAAGGTGAGAACCATCACAAGCTGCTGACCAAATCCCATGTGCCACCCCATGGTCGTTTCGGCGGCTTGCGCTACAAACACGGATGCCAGCGCCAGGTAAAGTGTCGAGCCGTCGAGGTTAAATGAGTACCCTGTCGGCATCACAAACCCGACGATATGTGGCGGAACCCCAAAACGCTCCATGGACTCCATCGCTTTTGGCAAAGCCGACTCACTGCTTGTGGTCGCAAATGCGAGGGTCGCGGGCTCACGTACAGCCTTGACGAACTGGCGCAACGGAATCCGAGCAATCCAAATCACGAGTCCGAAGATCAACACGATGAAAATGGCGAGCGCCAGATAAAGCGAACCGATCAATTTCCCGAGATTTATTAAGACGCCCGGACCCTGTGTGCCAATCGTGTGCGCCATTGCTGCGCCGACGCCAATCGGTGCGAACAGCATCACGTAGTTCGTAAACTTGAACATGATCTGGGCGAGGCTTTCCATCGCTCGAACAACTGGCTTTCCCTTTTCCCCAATCGCTGACACGGCGAGCGCGAAGAGCACGCTAAAAACGACGATTTGCAAAACGTCACCGCGCACCATGGCTTCGACTACGCTCGAAGGAAACGCATGCACAATCGTTTCGACCAGACTCTGTGCATGAGTTTGCTCGATTGTTTTAATTACGTTCGTGTTGGTGGCTGAAAGAGTTACGCCTGTGCCGGGCTTGATAATATTGACGACGGCCAACCCAATAAAGAGCGCGGCCGTCGTGACGATCTCAAAATAGATCAGCGCTTTCGCGCCCATCCGCCCCACTTTTCGCAACGCGCCTGCCCCGGCGATTCCAACCACGATGGTCGAGAAAACCAGTGGCGCGATGATCGATTTGATCAGGTTAATGAAAATGTCGCGGAGAAAGTAAACCGCGTTACCCCAGTCCGGTCGCAGCCATCCAATCACACCGCCTACAACCAGCCCAATCATGATCTGGATGGTCAAAGAAGGTCGATACCATGGGCGGCGCATCTGTTGAAATTCCCTGGTAGTCACCGCCATGGTTCAGGCGAACAGCGTGTCTGTACTGCCTCAGTCGATCAATCGTCGATTGATCTCGCCATATGCATCGATGCGGCGGTCCCGCAAAAATGGCCAATGCGTGCGCTGCTCGTTGACGCGGTTCCAGTCGATGTCGGCCAACACGATTTCCTCTAGGTCGACGGAACCTTTTGCAATGATTTCACCATCGGGTCCGCAAACAAAACTTTGTCCCCAAAATTCAATGCCATCGCCTCCCGCGGGCGCTTCATGGCCGACTCGATTTGGGACCGCGATGTAACAGCCGTTCGCGATGGCATGACCGCGCTGGATTGTTTCCCACGCAGCATGTTGCGCAGCACCGAACTGCTTCTTCTCCGAAGGGTGCCAGCCAATTGCGGTGGGATAAAAAATAATCTCCGCGCCGCGTAACGCGGTCAGGCGCGCCGCTTCGGGATACCATTGGTCCCAGCAGACGCAAACGCCGATGTTGCCTTGCGGCGTTGGCCATGCTTGAAACCCAAGGTCGCCCGGAGCGAAATAAAACTTCTCATGATAGAGCGGGTCGTCCGGGATATGCATTTTGCGATATTTGCCGAGCAAGTTTCCGTTAGCGTCGATGATTACGGCGGTGTTGTGATAGACGCCGGCACTGCGTTTCTCGAAAAGTGAAGCAATAATCGTCGCGCCGGTTTCCCTCGCCACTTCTGCCAATGCCGCCGTTGATTTGCCCGGAATTTCCTCAGCCAGATCGAAATTTTTGTGATCTTCTGTCTGACAAAAATATTGCGATCGAAAAAGTTCGGGTAAAGAGATGATCCGTGCGCCCTTTTCAGCCGCATCGCGAATCAATTCGATCGCGCGCGACAAATTCTTTTCCGGCTCCGAACCGCAGCGCATCTGAATGAGCCCTATTTTTGTCATGTCGCACCGTTTGGCATTGTTGAAAATTGGATTGCTAGCATTGTAGCCGCCGACCTCTGGCGGCGCGGCGCACGATTGTTTCGTAAATCAGCGCCCCGCTTCGCAGAGCAAAGCGACTACAAGAATTCCTTACTTGACCGAATCCGCCGGCACAATCTTCACGCTTTCGATCACAACGCGTTTGGTCGGCTTGCTCATTTCGCCCATGCCATTGTTTGTGACCGGCGTGTTGCCGATTTTCTCCAGAACATCGTCGCCTTTAATCAATTTGCCGAACGTCGTGTATTGCCCGTCGAGCCGCCGAACAGGCGCGAGACAGATGAAGAATTGCGAACCGGCCGAATCCGGGTCGGGTCCACGCGCCATCGAGATAACGCCGCGATCGTGGGAATGTTTGTTAAATTCGGCTTTGACTTTATAGCCGGGATCCCCTTGGCCGTAAGAGCTCTCTTTTGCCGGATCTTTCGAATTCGGGTCGCCGCCCTGAATCATGAATCCTTTGACGATGCGGTGGAAAATGGTCCCGTCGTAAAAGCCTTGACGGGCCAACTTTTTGAAATTCTCGATCGTATTTGGCGCGGCATCAGTCCAAAACTCGACCACCATTTCGCCTTCGTTCGTTTTGATTACAGCGACTTCGTTCGAGTTAGCCATAGGAGAGGAAGTTTCTTTCTTGTCTTCGGCGGCTGCCGCCGTAACCAGAGTCGAGGCAATTATGCAGCAAAATAAGAGTTTCATTTCCGCCAATCGTAACGCTCAAAAATGAACGTTCAAGGTGACAAGTGTGCGGTCATCTAAAGGCAGGCTCGGAATCGCACACCGACTAGGCAACGCCGTGAACAAAATCCGATCAGGGACTATTCGCGAACTGGCTTGCTCCTCGGGAAATCTCTGAATTGTACTCCTGCAAACTGCGCACTTGAACTTTCCGTTTTTGCAGTGACTGAATTCCATTCGCGCTCGCCAGCGCGGCACGCACGGTCGTCATGATGGGAATCTTCGCGGCGAGCGCCGCATTGCGAATGACTACCTCGTGTTCGCGCGGAATTTTCCCACTCGGGGTGTTAATAATGAAGTTGATGTCGCCATTCTTGATACGATCGAGCACGTTGGGGCGTCCTTCGTGAATTTTAAACACTTTGGTGATCTTGATTTTCGCCTTCGCCAGGGCGGCCGCAGTTCCGCTTGTGGAAATGATTTCGAAGCCCAGTTTCACAAATTCTCGTGCCACAGGGATCACTGCTTCCTTCTCTGCGTCCTTAACGCTGATGAATACTTTTCCTTTTTTCGGCAGCGGTGGCGGCGCAGCCATTTGCGATTTTGCGTAGGCCAGGCCGAGATCGATGTCGATGCCCATCACTTCGC
>JBKPMH010000130.1:0-13174 GCA_046732035.1 Verrucomicrobiota bacterium | reverse complement strand
CAGGAACTCTATGCACATCTGCGGCAGCCTGGTTATTTCAACAAAACGATGAGTCCCACGTTTATCGAAAAGGTGGAGCAGGTGAAACAGCTACTCGCTGAGGCTGACGGTTTTTACAATTCTGGCCGGTACGATCTCGCAATGAAACGGTACGACCAGGTGCTTGTTCTTGATCCGTACAACACAGCGGCGAGGAAGGGCCAGGAAAAAATCAACAACACCAAATACAAGTACGGGGAGGAAGCGTACAATGAGACTCGTTCACGGCAGCTTTGGCAGGTGGAGAAAGCTTGGGAACAACCGGTGCGCAGATATGGGCAAACCGGCGAGCCGGTGGCTATCGGTGCACAAAAAAGTTTGGGCGGTACAGCGCAAGTAACCAATAAGTTAAATACAATAATCATCCCCCGCCTAGAATTTCGGGACGCCAGTCTCCGCGAAGCAGTCGATTTCCTGCGAGAACAAGCTGTCGAAAACGATCCTGCAACTGAAGGAAAAAGAGGGGTCAATATTGTAATACCCCCTTCGCTTGCGATTCAGCGTGTCGTGCAGCCCCCAACCGCCGCCGCGTCTCCGGCCCCGCCAGGAGCCGCCAATGCGCCCGGCACAGCGCCAACTGGAACACCTACCGCTGGCGCGCCTCCCGTAGCCGCTAACCGGCCAGTTACTGCGCCCGTCGCGCCGCCGCCGGAAAGGGGGAACATCACGATTGAGTTAAGCCAAATTCCTTTAGGGGAAGCACTGCGCTACATCGCAAATCAGGCTGGTCTAAAAGTCAAAGTAGAACCCTACGCTGTGTCACTCGTGCCGAAGACTGAGATGAGCAATGACCTGCTCGTGAAGCGGTACCATGTGCCGCCTGAATTTTTCGGCGGTCCACTCGACGTGGGGTACTACCTTGAGGGTACCGTGACTGGGAGCCAGTCTACAACAGGCGGATCAGCACAGCCGGCACCGGTTGCCGAAAACATTGTTGAAAAAGAGGCGGTGAGTTATCAAAGTGCATCCGGAGTCGGTACGGGCGCGGGAGGTTCGAGCCAGTCGAATTTAACTCAAGGAACCAGCACTACCAGGCAACATTTGCTAAACGATCGTCAATTGGTTGGCCGCGCCGACGCGAAAACAATGTTGCAAAGCATGGGCGTTCAGTTTCCCACCGTTACGCTGCCAGACGGTCGCTCGGACACGGCCAGCGCAACGTTCTGGCCGCACACTGGAGTTCTAATTGTGCGTAACACCCAAGACAATCTGGACATGGTTGATGCCTTGGTTGACCAGGCTAACGCTTCCCAGCCAAAGCAAGTCGAGATCGAATCAAAATTTATCGAGATTACCCAAAACAATTTGAAGGAACTCGGTTTTGACTGGCTACTCGGGCCCTTCAACATCGGAAACCATAAGCTCTTCGGAGCGGGCGGCACGTCAGTAAACTCGCCGGCGGCTAATCCTGGCAACTTTCCGTTCGTTAACACCACCGGCCAGCCGATCGGAGACACCCTGCCAGGACAACCAATCGGTCAATTTCCGGTTACCGGCGGAAATCGCAGCGGCAGTTTTGCGATCAGTGCGAATGCCCTCGATGCGCTGCTCTTTCCGGGTGCCAGCGGCGTGGCGCCGGGCTTATTCGGCTTGGCCGGTGTTTTTACCGACCCCCAGTTTCAGGTTGTCATTCGCGCCTTGAATCAAAAGAAAGGTGTTGATCTTCTGTCCGCGCCAAAGGTGACGACGAAGAGTGGCCAGCGGGCGATAATCGAAGTCGTAAGAGAGTTTCGCTATCCAAGTACATTTACTCCCCCGCAGGTTCCACAGATTGGGAGCACTACGACGAACCTCAACGCGGCCATTCCCGTGGTCGTCACGCCGACAACCCCGCAAACTTGGGAGACCCGCAACACAGGAGTGACCTTAGAAGTCGAACCGATCGTGGCAGGCGATGCGACGACGATAGATCTTAATTTGGTGCCTCAGGTGGTAGAGTTCGAGGGATTCATTAACTACGGCAGCCCAATCAATGCAGTGGGCGTTAACACAATTGGCGGTGCCATATCCACATCGGTGCCGGTGCTGCTCACCGAGAACGTCATTAACCAGCCGGTGTTCAGCACACGCAAGGTGACGACGAGCGTCAACGTTTATGACGGTCAAACGGTCGTGCTCGGTGGTTTGATGAGGGAGGACGTGCAAAAAACAGAAGATAAAACGCCGATCATTGGCGACATTCCTTTAGTTGGCCGCTTGTTTCGAACCAATGTTGATCAGCATATCAAACGAAACCTCGTTATCTTTGTCACGGCGCGGGTGATCACGCCGTCCGGGCTTGCCTTTAACAATGAGGAAGAAGAGGAAGAAGGCTTACTGCCGCCAGCGTTGCCCGAAGCGCCAGCGTATAAGAAGTAGCAAGAAATTGTTAGTCGATAGCTGATGGTCATAGTTGTGGCGACAGCAGTATCGGCTGCGACTTCGCGCGCTTACCAAGGCGGCGTGCTTCTCCTTGCTTCCATCCCTGGCATCCGAGTAATCCGTGGTCGCCTCCTTCCGTTATCGCCTATTCGTGGTTTCAAGCGTCCAAAAAAGCCAAAAAATAAATATTGACTTAATCTGCGAAGAATGAGATAACCCGCGCCACTCTTACAAACCCCTATGAAACTAAATAAAACCTCCTCAGCGTTTACTCTTATTGAATTGCTTGTCGTTATAGCCATTATCGCCATTTTGGCAGCATTGGCAGTGCCCGCGTTAACGTCGGCGCTGGCCAAAGCTCAAATGAGCGGCACAATGAATAACGCGCGTCAACTGTATCTCGCTCAGTTCCAGATGTCGAATGATGGCGCGTCGACGGGCGACTCTACGTTGGCGTGGCCGGGCGACATGACTGGCGGCCCTCCAGCGAGTTTGGCAGCTTACTGCGACCTTCTGGTCAGCAAGGGTTATCTGAAGGCCGGAGACCTCAGCAAACTGCTGAATGCACCCGGTGCCACCTGCACTGTCACCGCTGGCCCTCCCGTAACTCTCGCTGGAACTAGCGCGCTGAAAGTTTACCCGGTTAAGGACAGCGATCCCGCGATCGCGATTTTTGCCGCTAGCCATAATTACGTCTACGATACCGCAATTGTGGGAACGGATGTTCCTTATGGCACGAAGGGCTTTGTTGTGATGCGCAAAGGGGGCGACGGCGCTGTTTTTAAATCAAACCAGGCTGTCGACACCGGTTGGACAAATCCCGCCACCTTCCAGAGTTCGGTTGGTCTGAAAACCGGCGACACCGAAGGAAGTCCGACCGCTAACGATCCTGCCAGCATATTAAAACTGCCGTAATTCAATTAAGATTTCGTTCAATTTAAAACGCCCTGCCTGGAATCGGGTAGGGCGTTTTTGTTTGTCGTGAAATGCAGAAGGAACTCAGCAATTATTGTCCCTCAATCTGTGCGTTCAGGTCGCTAGTTTGCCTGATCTACAACCGCTCGACACCCACACTAGGTTGAGACGAGGGAACGGTAATTCGCCTTTTACTGGGATCGTCGGAGAGCGGTTGAACCGTCCATCTCCAGCTGAGATGACCATTTTTATCGAAAGTCCAAGCCGCACCACCGCGTTTCCATATCTCCATCCGCCAATAATCGCTGTTCGCCGGAATCGCAAACACATATGCGGCGGCTGCCGTGATCACGGCTCCGCATAGCATCCCAGTTAGAAATATCCGTCGCATCCCGCTTTGCCCTCCCCTTATTCGAAGTTTTGTCTCCTCTTATTTAGTACTCCGACAACCCGGGCGCGAAGTTCCCGGAAATGGCCTAAAGCACTAGGCTCAGTTCTAGCGTCAATTGATGAATCGCAAGCCGTCGACTTTCTTTTGTAGTAATTAACGTTCAACGAATCACGTATGATTGTTCGCGGGCACGCGTGATCGCGACACGCGTTTCGAATCATAGGATGAATAAATCGCCAGGGTTTAAAGTCGAAACCTGCATAACGATTTCTGATTCTTATGAAAAAAGTTTTCTTTGCATTAATCATGCTCATTGTCGGCGCGTCTGCTCTGCAGGAGGCCAGGGGACAGGAAGTTTCCGTGGATTATTTTTATGATAATCTTTCCGGCGGAAACTGGATCGATGTTGAAGGTTACGGATACGGCTGGCAGCCGGACCTCGCCGTAAACGACCCAAACTGGCGTCCCTACGCGGATGGGTACTGGGCGTACACCGATGACGGGTGGACATGGATCTCGTACGAGGATTTCGGCTGGGCCACTTATCACTATGGCCGCTGGGCGAATCTTTCAGATTACGGATGGATTTGGTTTCCCGGGGAAGATCTTGATTGGGGACCGGCGTGGGTCTCCTGGCGGACTGGGGGCGATTATGTCGGCTGGGCGCCTTTGCCTCCTCGGGGCCCCGGTGTCGTCTATAGCGGACGGCCGATCGGGCCTCAAGTCGACATAGAGTTCGATATCGGCCCGCAGTATTACAACTTTTGTGAGGTGCGCTACATCGGTGAACCGGTCCTGCGCAATTACATTGCTCCGCCGGTGCAGAACGTCACTTACATCAATAACACGGTGAACGTCACTAATATCACCGTCCAAAATAATGTGGTTTACAATTATGGGCCCAACTACGAGGTGCTCAGCGCGGCCTCGGCTCGACCGATCCAGCGGCTCAGTATTGAGCGGCAGTCGGCGACCAATCTTTCTGTGGCTGCCAAATCCGGCACACTCACGAAAGTTCAAGGGAACAAACTGGTGGTCGCTGCTCCTCCCAAGCTGGCGAAGGCGCCTGCCGCCGCCAAGCCTGCAACTGTAAAGACCAAAGTTGCGCAACCTAAGATCAACCGCGGATGGGCCGGTGTTGCGAATGAAGCGCAGCTAAAGCAAAAGATTAAAACGGAGAATCCGAAGAACGTTCCTCCTCCAACTGCAGGCAAGGCTCGAGGAGCAGGAAGCCTGCCGCCAGCGGCTGGTGCTGGTGCAGCTCCTACCGCAGGAGGGGCAGCAGTTTCGCCCGGTCCAAAAGGCAAGCCGTTACGCACGCCTCCCGGTGCGAGACCGACGCCTCAGGGGGCCAAAGGCACGCCCTCACGTCCCGCAGCAGCCTCATCACCTTCGGCTCTTGAACGAGGCAAACGCCCGGAAGCATCCCCCGGCGCTCGGCCCCAGCCCGGAGCCAAGACCAGTCCCGCTGGCGCGCCTGTCAGGACACCTGTGCAATCCTTCCGTCCATCGCCGGCGCCGCCTACAGAGGGTCAGCTGCAAAGAGGCAAATTCACACCAGCGCCCAAACGTGGACAGACTGGACGCCCGGTAAACACTCTTGAGCAAGGACGCAATAAAGCTCTCGGACCCGAGCGCCGCGAGACACCACCGGCCGGTCCCGGTGCAGGTGAACGCCATGGCGGGGCGGAACGCGGGCAGCCTGCCGCGCATAAACCTCCAGCTACGCCGCCAACCGCCTCAGGGCAAGGAGGCGGTGCAGCAAGAGGTGGAGCTGAGCGCGATCAATTCCGTGCCAATAAAGTTCCAACCACACCATCATCAGGTGCGGCGGCAGGCGAAACACGCGGCGGCGGTGTGGAACGCGGTCAACCTCGCGCCAACAAACCTCCAGGTGCGCCATCAACGGGGGCGGGGCAGAGCGCAGCCCGCGGTGGACAAGAGCGCCAACAAGCTGTCCGCAGTCAACCGGCAACACAGCCCAAAGGCGGACCGCAAAGCGGGCCTGAGCGCAAACAGGGACAACCCCAGAGCGCAAAGAAAAAAGGCGAGGGGACCCCAGCGCCCAGGCCATAAGTTCTCGCATTTCAGTTGTAGCGGGCTCGGTGTAGCGAAGCTTTGGGGAAACACGGCGACACACACAGCGCCGTGGCTACAACAACGCTCGGCTGTAGCCGCCTCGCTCTGCCGAGGCGCTCCCAGCGCGATCCAGCACGCGTCGGCGCGGCGATACAGCGCGGTGACTACAACAGCTCAGCAATCTGCACGGCGTTCAATGCCGCGCCTTTGAGCAATTGATCGCCCGATACCCAGAACGAAAGCCCATTCTCAAATGCGCAATCGCGCCGAACACGGCCGACCTGGCAATTATCTTTGCCGGCTGCGGTGAGCGGCATCGGATAACGATTGCTCTGCGGCTCGTCCACGAGTTCCAATCCAGGCGCTTTGGCTAAAACTTCCCGGGCTTTTTCGACTGACACGGGACGCTCGAACTCGGCGCTGACTGCTACTGAATGTGAACGATAAACCGGTACGCGGACGCAAGTCGTCGAGACACGAAGTTCCGGTAAATGCATAATTTTTCGCGTTTCATCCTGCAACTTAGCTTCTTCTCTCGTATAACCGGTCTCGAGAAACGAATCGATATGGGGTAAAAGATTAAACGCGATCGGATGTGGATAAACTGCAGCTGTCGTCGTCGGCGCTAACCCCGGTCCAGAAGATGACTCCAGCGTCGCCTCTCTTGCCTGTCGGCTTAGCTCTTCGACCCCTCGAGTGCCACTGCCGGAGACCGCTTGGAAACTGGTAGCGAACACGCGACACACCCCAAAGGCGCGATGGAGTGGGTGAAGGGCCATCAACATCACCGTCGTAGTGCAATTAGGGTTCGCGATTACTCCGCGTGTTTGGCTGGCGTCCTCGGCGTTAATTTCCGGAATCACCAGCGGCACACGCGGATCCATCCTGAACGCCGACGATTTATCAATCGCAACCGCGTCGGACTGGCAGGCCATCGGAACATACTTGCGTGAAACGTCTCCGCCTGCGCTGAAAAAAGCGATATCGATTTTGTCGAATGACTGGTCGCCAAGTTGTTCGATTGGGATCCGTTCTTCGCGAAATTGAACCGATTTTCCTACAGATCGCGATGAACCGATCGGGCGCAGGCTTGCCACAGGAAAATTTCGGCGTTCCAGTACGCGCAAAAGTTCTGTGCCCGTGGCGCCAGTCGCCCCCACGACAGCGATGTGATAGCTTCTCATTAACAGGCGGAATTTTATCGCTGCCGTCGAGCAATGCAAAGCAGACAAGCACCGATCCCATTTACACGACGGCGTCGATTATCAGAATCACCTGCGACAATGACAGCAATTCAATATTCTCTACGTGACGGAAAATTGTGTTGGTAGGTACTCTCAATGAAAAAGATACACGTCTCCATTCGAGATCAGTTGCTCACTCTAAAGGAGAATGAGACGCCGATCCGAAGTTATTCGGTATCCACTTCGCGATTCGGTATTGGAACGGAAGAAGGAAGTTTCAAAACGCCAGTAGGTCGGTTTCGCGTAGCGGAAAAAATCGGCGGCGACATGCCGGCCGGAACGGTTTTTCGAAGTCGTGTGCCGCTCGCGCCAGGCGACCCGCAACCTCCCACCGAAGATCTCGTAATGTCGCGGATCTTATGGCTGGACGGATTGGATGGGCACAACGCGAACACGCGCGACCGCTTCATTTACATCCATGGCACAAAACACGAGAACAAGATTGGCAGCCCCGCCAGCTGTGGTTGTATTCGGATGCGCAATGCAGACGTAGTCGAATTATTTGATCTTATAGAAAACGACACGCCGGTAACGATTGAAGAATAACATACTCAGGATTCGTTAACCGTCTGCCACAATGCAGCTTCTCCAGCCACCGCGGTCCGCAAATTGTGCGGCTGACACATCCAAAAAAATCGAGAAAAACGTTGCTTCCCTGTAGTTCCCTGCCTAAAAGGCGTGAGCAACCTGCTGCGAAAGGAGGCGAGATAATTGAAACTATTAAGACTGATCATGATCGTGGCCGTTTTGGCCACTGCTTTGAGTTTTGGGGCTTGCGCCCAAAGGAAAGAGACGGTGACCACGGGCGCGGGCACAACCGGTTATTCAAAGTAAAACCGGTGCCCGGTTGTGACACATTCAAAAAAGTTGAGAAAAGCATTGCCTCCCGGTTGTTTGCTGTCTAAACAGACCGGAGCAACCTGCTGCGAAAGGAGGCGATATAGATTGAAATTTTTGAAAGTGATCATGATCGCGGTCGTAATGGCCAGCGCTTTAGGGCTCGGGGCCTGTGCGCAAACGAGGGAAGCGCCTCCACCTCCGACAGCCAAAAAATAATTACAGCGGCTGGTTGTATATTGTGGGCAAATACGCCCAAGAGGCCAGGTCGTGTTTCGACCTGGCCTTTTTCTCTCCGGATTTCGCACCTGTCTTGACCGTAATGCATATGGATGAATGGCCATCTCCTTCCCATGTCATCATTTTCAAACTAAGCTGCATGAATGGAATTGAAGGGTGAAAGCATTTCTCTTTCGCAAATCGCCGCCGTAGCGCACAAAGGCGAGCCCGTCAAAGTTTCGGCCGTTGCCGAGCCCAGGATTCTGGCGTCACGCAAAGTTGTTGAAGAAATCATAGCGCGCGACGCCGTCGTTTATGGCGTGACCACCGGGTTTGGCAAACTTTCCGATGTACGCATTCCGCGCGACGCCTTGAATGAGCTCCAGCTCAATCTTGTTCGCAGCCACGCCTGTGGAATCGGTGATCCGCTTTCAGAGGCAGAAGTTCGCGCAATGATGTTGCTGCGCACAAACGTGCTTACCCTCGGCTTTAGCGGCATCCGGCTTGAGATCATTCAAATGCTTGGTGAGATGCTGAATCGCCGCGTGCATCCAGTGGTTCCGGAGAAAGGCTCCGTGGGGGCCAGTGGTGATCTGGCACCCCTCGCGCATCTGGCGCTGACCTTGATCGGAGAAGGCGAAGCATTTTTCGACGGTACACTCATGGAGAGCCGTGACGCGCTGCAACGGGCTAAGTTGACACCCGTGCAGTTGGAAGCGAAGGAAGGGCTGGCGTTGTTAAACGGAACCCAGGCCATGCATGCGGTGGGCGGTCTGGCCCTGCTTCGCGCAAAGCGGCTCTCGCGTGTCGCGGATATTTCAGGTGCCATGAGCCTCGAAGCGCTTAAGGGGACGCCGGCTGCGTTCGATGCTCGTTTGCAGGACGCCCGGCCACACCCGGGACAAAAAGCCACGGCGAAACATTTGCTGAAAATTCTCGAAGGAAGTGAAATTCGCGATTCGCATCTCAAGGACGATCCGCGTGTCCAGGATGCTTACAGCTTGCGTTGCATGCCACAGGTACACGGGGCGGTGCGGGGTGCGTTATCGCACTGCGAAGATGTGCTGGTGGTTGAATCGATATCCGCGACTGACAATCCGCTCGTCTTCCCTGAAAGCGGAGACGTAATTTCCGGTGGGAATTTTCACGGCGCGCCACTCGCTCTCGCATTCGACTATGCTGCAATTGCAATTGTTGATCTGATGAGCATGAGCGAACGGCGCATTGATCGGCTGGTTAACCCGGACAAGAACGAAGGCCTGCCAGCTTTTCTGGCTCGCCGGCCTGGCGTGGAGTCCGGCTTCATGATAGCGCACGTCGCGGCGGCTTCCCTCGTTAATGAAGCCCGCGTGCTTTCGCATCCTGCGAGCGTTGACAACATCACAACCTCGGGCGGAAAAGAAGACCACGTTTCCATGGGAATGACGAGTGCGTTGAAGCTGCGATCGATTGTTGGCCTTGCCGAGAACCTGCTGGCTATCGAATTGCTCGCTGCCGCAGAAGGGTTGGAACATCGTCGTCCGCTCAAAAGCGGCGCTGGTGTCGAGGCCGCTTTTGCTACGCTTCGCAAGCTTTCGTCTCCACTGACGCACGACCGGCCCCTTGCTCATGACATCGCGCGCGTTGCGGAAGCAATTCGCCGCGCTGATTTTGATAACGAAGAAGAAAATTTATGAGCGGGAAAAGAATTATCCACGCACCACAAGGCAGCGAACGAAGCTGCAAGGGCTGGCACCAGGAAGCCGCTATGCGGATGTTGATGAACAACCTCGACCCAAACGTTGCGGAGGATCCTGACAGGCTCGTTGTGTATGGCGGCACCGGGCGGGCCGCTCGAAGTTGGGAAGCTTTCGATGCGATTGTGCGGTCACTGCGTGAGCTCGAGAACGACGAGACGCTCCTCGTTCAATCTGGCAAACCGATAGGCAAGTTCAAAACGCACGACGAAGCGCCGCGCGTTCTCATCGCCAATTCAAATCTCGTTGGTCAATGGAACAACTATACGGAATTCAATCGTCTGGAGCGTCTAGGCCTGACCATGTACGGGCAAATGACGGCCGGCTCCTGGATTTACATCGGCAGTCAGGGGATCGTACAGGGAACATTCGAAACTTTTGCCGCTGCTGGACGAAAGCATTTTGATGGATCGCTCGATGGAAAATTTGTAGTAACCGGCGGCCTTGGCGGAATGGGCGGCGCACAACCGCTAGCCGCTACAATGAATGGCGCGGTCTTGCTTGGAGTAGAAGTGGATCCCGCCCGCATCGAGAAACGATTGAAAAGCGGATACTGCGATAAAATCGCAAGGACGCTTGATGAGGCGCTCCAAATAATCGACCAAGCCCGCAAAGACAGAAAATCGATTTCGGTCGGTCTGGTAGGCAATTGCGCAGATGTTTTACCTGAAATGGTAAAACGCGGAGTGGTTCCGGATGTTTTAACCGATCAAACCAGCGCGCACGACGCGTTGAACGGTTACGTTCCGAACGGCATGCCGCTCGAAGACGCCTTTACACTTCGTAAAAAGAACCCAGACGAATATATCGACCGCGCGATGCAATCCATGGCTGTACACGTCGACGCCATGCTGGCTCTTCAAAAAAAAGGGGCTGTGACCTTTGATTACGGAAATAACATTCGCGCACAGGCAAAAAAAGCCGGAGTCGAACACGCCTTCGACATTCCCGGGTTTGTTCCTGAATACATTCGTCCGTTGTTTTGTGAAGGACGCGGCCCGTTTCGCTGGGTGGCATTGAGCGGCGATGCCGGCGATATTGCTCGCACCGATAAACTCGCACTCGATTTATTTCCAAAGAACCAAACGCTGGCTCGCTGGATGAAGCTTGCGCGCGAGCGAATTCAGTTCCAGGGATTGCCGTCGCGAATTTGCTGGCTTGGATACGGCGAGCGCGCCGAGTTCGGTGTAGCGATGAACGAGCTGGTGAAGCGCGGTGAAATCAACGCGCCAATTGTCATCGGGCGCGATCATCTGGACGCGGGCTCGGTTGCATCTCCCAATCGCGAAACCGAAGGCATGCTCGATGGCAGCGACGCAATCGCAGACTGGCCACTGCTGAATGCGCTGGTTAACACTGCCGCAGGCGCATCGTGGGTATCGATTCACAACGGCGGCGGTGTTGGCATCGGTTTTTCGCAACATGCTGGAATGGTCGTTGTCGCTGACGGTAGCGATAATTCTAAACGGCGCCTTCAGCGCGTCCTCACCAGTGATCCGGGGATGGGCGTTCTTCGCCATGTTGATGCTGGTTACTCCAAAGCCATCCATTTCGCTGACGCGCAGGGTATCGAGATTCCGATGCAGCCTCACCGGCGTGATTAGCATCCGACGTTCAAGGTTATGCCAGACCAAGACATTAAGTTGCGCGACGGCAGAATCCTTCGAAGCGAAAATCCCCTTAACCTTGAGATGCCGTTTGAAACGCTTGAGAACTTTATCACGCCGACGGAATCATTTTATGTTCGAACGCATTTTCCGATTCCGAAAATCGACAGGAACGCCTGGTGGCTACATGTCGAGGGCGAAGTAGAGAAACCATTCGTGATTAATTATGAGGAGCTCATCCAATTAAAATCAGTCACGCTGCCCGTCACTTTGGAGTGCGCCGGGAACAATCGGCATTTCCTTGAACCGAAGGTCAAAGGAGTTCAATGGGAATTGGGCGCGGTCGGCAATGCGGACTGGACTGGCGTCCCGTTATCGGCATTGCTCGATCGCGCGATGGTCACGTCAAGCGCGCGCGAAGTTATTCTCGTAGGAGCGGACCATGGATTACTAGAAGACCCAAAAAGTCCACCGGGTGAATTGACGTTTGCCCGGAGCGTTCCACTCGAGAAGGCCAGACGCGACGTATTGCTGGCCTATGCAATGAACGGCAAGGATCTTCCGCCAGAACACGGATTTCCAGTTCGCGCAGTTGTGCCCGGTTGGTACGCGATGGCGTCAGTCAAATGGCTGCAGCGGATCATCGTCAGCAGCGAACGGTTCACCGGTTACTATCAGACTTTGGACTACGCATACTGGAAAAGGCGAGGGGATGTCGCCGAACTCACTCCGCTTTCCGAAATGCAAATCAAAGCGGAAATTTCAAGGCCGGCTCAGGGTGAGGCGGTTCGTCGAAATTCGAATTTTCGCGTTCACGGCGCCGCCTGGACCGGCGAAGGCGAAATTGCGAAAGTCGAACTCAGCACGGACGGCGGAGCAAAGTGGGGTGAAGCACGTTTGCTTGGCGCATCGAAACCGAATGCATGGCGCTTTTGGGAATTTGATTGGAGGACACCGTCTGAACCAAGCCAGGTAAATTTGATCGCGCGCGCCACCGATTCACGTGGCAGAACGCAGCCGATTCACCGCGACCGCGATCGCAGCACTTACATGATCAATCATTTGCTTCCGATCACAGTCCAGATTCTCTGATGAGATGTTCGCGTGGTTCGAAGAAACCACACCGATCTTGTTGAGTTTCGCTGTGCCTTCGCGTTAAATCTCGACGATGTCGCTCATTTTTAAAACCATTCAAACCGAAGGCATCGCAGAACTCTCCTACCTGGTTGGTGACGATGACGAAGGAGTCGGGGCGATTTTCGATCCGAGAGCTGATGTTGATATTTATATTGAGATGGCGCGTGAGGCCGGGATCGCGATCACTCATATTTTCGAGACACATATCCATGCGGATTTGGTCAGCGGTTCGCGAGAGCTGTGCGCGCGGCTTGAGTCTGCGAAGATTTATTCTAGCGGAGAAGGCGGAGCCGAGTACGGCTTTGGGCCCGAGAAAATAAAGGACGGTGACCGTTTCACGTTTGGTGAGGTGCTGGTTACTGCGCGGCATACTCCAGGTCACACGCCGGAACACATGTCCTATTTGCTGTCGGAAGCAGACCATCCGGACGAGCCGTGGGCGGTCCTTACCGGCGATTCGCTGTTCGTTTCATCCGCTGGCCGTCCCGATTTGTTAGGCGAGAAACACACGAAGCAGCTCGCAGAGCAGCAATTCCATACCCTGCGCGATTTTTATTTGAAGCTGCCCGATCACGTGATGATCTACCCCAATCACGGCGCCGGTTCGCC
>JBKPMH010000129.1:0-5384 GCA_046732035.1 Verrucomicrobiota bacterium | reverse complement strand
CAATGAGCTTGGTCTTTGTGGTTTTCACCCGCAGCGCATTGAAACCAAAGCAACCGCAACCTTGGAAGATTTAGCCGCGGGCTGGACGGTCACGCACATCCAGCTCGACGTTCATGCAAACGTTCCGGACGCCTCTCAAGCAGGTTTCATCGATGCGGCGATCGCGGCAAAAACAAACTGTCCCATCTCCCGCCTGCTTAAAACAAACATCTCAATGACCGCCAGTCTCGACCGATGACATCAAATGCGTCGATTAACCAAGCGAAGCTAATGCCGGCCAGCGGCAGAGGAAACTCGTCAGAGCTCGCCTTGGAAGTATCGGAGCTTCGCTATCGCCGGTTGTTCGAAACCGCGCAGGACGGCATCCTGATTCTCGACGCGAAGGAACCGCGCTATTTACAAGCCAAAGAAGTCTCGGAGCAGCGCGCGGTGGCATAACCAGGCGGAAAGATTATGGAACCAACTATCACACAAAATGGCGCTCTGTTCGGCATGCAACATAAACCGGCGAGAAGAATTCATCGCCAACATCACCGACAGCTTGCGACTCCCAATAAAACGATGTCCACTTTACGAACGCCTGTCGGAGAATTTGTCTTTCGCCAAACTCCGCTCGGCTGTCATCTCGAGCTCAGCGTCGGCAATGTTCGTTGGGCGCTCGGATTATACGGAACGAATGAAGCGGCTCTGCGCGCTCTGAAAAACGGCAGGACGGGCTTCCGCACGTGGGATGCGTTGGAGCGCAAGACCGCTGCCAATCAAATCGGTACACTAAGCCGCTGGAACAAAGGCGAGGAGAGGTGAATGAAGGTTCCCATATTGCCAATCATGATCGCCGCAGTTCACCCTTTAGTTTGCCCGCTTTGGGCCATATTCGCGCCGCTTTTCGGATTATTTCTCGGCGTGTTTTTAAGCAGAAGAAAATAATATGTGCGCGAGTGAAGAAGCAGAAAAAGCCGAACTACAGGCACCTTACCCAGGAAACTTCAGGTTTCCCGGTAAAGCGGACGTACGACAGGAGCGCCTGTTTTTCCGGTTGCCACTCGATCGCATCAATTGGTTAACCAGTTGCTTTCTCATTGGCACGCTGGCTCTCACATTGACCGCCGTCCCACTCTATCTCTGGTTTTTCGGGCTTGATTGGTTTCAGGTCTTGCTTTTCTTTGCGATGCTTGCCGCCTGCGGATTTAGCGTCACGTTAGGTTATCATCGGCTTTTCTCGCACATTACCTTCCAGGCAAGCTGGCCGATCCGGCTGTTCATACTTATTTTTGGCGCTGCTGCGTTTGAAAACTCGGTTTTGATGTGGGCGAGCGAACATCGGCGTCATCATAAGCATGTGGATCATGACGATGATCCGTACTGTATTTCGAAGGGTTTTTTTTACGCGCATATCGGATGGCTGCTTTTCAAGCTGAATAACGATCAGCCGTACGACAACGTAGCCGACCTGCAGAAAGACAAACTCGTCCGCTGGCAAGATCGACACGTCCAGTGGATCGCGGTCCTGGTCAGCTTCGGCATCCCGGCCCTCCTCGGCTTTCTGTGGAATGGATGGCATGGAGCGCTCGGTGCTTTTTTAATCGCAGGGGTTGCGCGAATCGTGGTGCTGCAGCATTGCACATTCCTGATTAACAGCGCGTGTCACACGATCGGACGACAGCCGTATTCAACCAAGTGCAGCGCGCGCGACTCTTTCTTACTCGCCCTCCTCACCATGGGCGAAGGCTATCACAACTACCACCACAAATTTCAGTATGACTATCGTAACGGTGTAAAGCCATGGCAATTTGACCCGACCAAGTGGCTCATCTGGACGCTGTCAAAACTAAGACTCGTTCGAAATCTGCGCCGCGTTCCGACAGATAAGATTGAGTCGGCGCAAGCACAAACCAGAAACGCGAGTTGCTGATGTGCGGGCCCTCCCTGATCGTGAGATTGACGATCGCGGTTTTCGTTTTTCTAATACTCTGCGTCACAAGTGTTATTCACGCTCAGAGGCCTGATTCGACGGCGGGGACATCGAACGCGGGCACGCGCAAACTGTTTGTTGATCCAAGCTCCGCTTCCGTTGCCCTGCTGGGGAAAGCCAGCCTGATCGTCGGTCCGTTTACACATCGAGACGGAAATTACGTGGGTGACTATCAGCTCAAGGTGAGGCCGTATTTTTTTAAGAGTGAGAAAGGCAGTTTACTCCTGGCGGCATCCGATGATGCGGTTCGGAAACTCCAGACGGGAACAGCCATCAACTTTGCCGGTAAGGCCGTCACGCACAAAGACGGCAGAAGTCATATCGTGCTTGGGAGGGCAACACCGTCATCAGATAAGCGGGGGAGCGTCACATTTTCAATCATAACGGACGACGCAAAGAATAGTCTTCAACACTTTCTATCACTTCGGGACATAGCCGTTCAAATCCACTTTCCTTGTAATCGACTAAGGCTCAGTTCGTCCTGTGGCAGATCCCTGTGGAATGATTCGAAGCATCATGAATTCGGAATGCGCATTCGACCACCCGTCCGCTTGTCACTTCGTTTCGAAAAATCGGTCGACCACGATGGCCTTGAGTTGGCTTGCAGTGCGCCCACATAGACGAGCGGCTTTGCGGCTAATGACTGCCGTTCCGGTATCGACCGCGGTGCAGACTGCATCGGGGAAAACGACTTTGCTGCCGTATGGAATCCGTTTTGGATCAACAGCGCAATGTCCCGGGCGCAAGCGTCGGCCCGTACTGGCGTATTTAGAGCCTTCATCCGCCCAGTAACTGGTGACGCGGGCAAGGATCGACTCCTCGCGCCCGAAAGCAGCGGAGGCCAACGACAACAAAAATATGACTGCGCAAAATAGTTTCATGATCTTCCAGCGTTGCTCCGATGTTGTGGAGTCTCGGGTGAAGCACGCCATTCTCGATACCGAAAGCCGCAGGAACGCAGCTTTTAGTTGGAACAGAGCCCCGGCGCGCTAACTTTTGGGGGGACGCCGCGGACTTCTGACGACCATTCGCCGCGGCGAACGGGCCCTCTCTATAGACCAGTTGGGCGACTTGTCAATCGCATATCGGCGGCCGCAAATGCCTGCGATGACTTTGTTTGAATGAAACCAGTCGCCATCCGTATCTTCGCGCTGATCTCCGGCGCGGTCCCGATTTGCATCGACCAGATACGCTGCCAGCCATGCTTAAGAAGTATCGCGTTCTGATTATCGCTGGGTTGGGGGGGCATGAGCTCGTGCGGCGCAAGTGGAGACTGAATCGTGTAGAATATCTCACTACGTGCACCATATCGAGTTCCGGCAGATAATCCGCGACGCAGAAATCGCCCATGCGATCTCTCCAGTCATACGCAGGCATCGTCTCAGCGCGGAAGAGACCGAGAAATTCTTGCTCGAACTGCGTATTCCTCGCGCCGCAAACGTCGCCCGAATCACGCATGGTTTGGTCGTTAACTGCTCACAGAAGCCGAGCTCCAAACTCGCGGCCCAGAGCTGATCGGGAGAATAGCGCCTTTTGGGAAACGAATCCCTGTGAACCGGTTTTGTTCGCTGAATTCCATATACGAAATCGCGAACTGTTTTGAACTTCACCGCACAACAAGAATGGACTAAACCTTAGACTCGTACTGGACTCCCGTTTTTGGACAACGCAAGGACCGAAAAAATGCGAGCGAACGCGGAATCTTTTAAGCAGTGGTTGCTTGCCAATCCGGAGCAAGTCGAGATTCCGGGGCTTTATCAGAAGAAAGGCCGCGCATCAAAAGAACACCCGTGGTACAAAGTGATGTGCCTGACGGGAGTAGACTATTTCTCTACCCTCGGTTATCAACCTGGCATTGCCGCTTTGGCCGCAGGTGCGTTGTCACCTTGCGCAACGCTCATTCTCGTTTTGTTAACGCTTTTTGGTGCACTGCCAATTTATCAACGCGTTGCTCGAGAAAGTCCCCGCGGTGAAGGGTCGATCTCAATGCTTGAACACCTGCTTCCCTGGTGGGAAGGCAAGCTCTTCGTCCTGGCACTTCTGGGCTTCCTGGCCACCGATTTCATCATCACGATTACGCTTTCGGCCGCTGACGCTACGGCGCACATAATCGAAAACCCGTTTGCTCCGACCTTTTTTAATAATCAGGCCGTGCCTATTACTCTAATCCTGGTGGCGCTTCTGGGAGCGGTTTTTTTGAAGGGCTTCAAAGAAGCGATCGGGATCGCAGTGGGCTTGGTTGTCCTCTATCTGACGCTTAACGCAGTGGTTATTGCGGTTGGGATCGGGCAAATAGCAACTCATCCTCACCTCTTCATTGAGTGGAAACGAGCGCTCTTTACTGCCCACGGCAGTCCTTTAGCGATGCTTGGAATTTCGTTGTTGCTGTTCCCCAAGCTCGCTCTCGGACTCTCTGGATTTGAGACCGGAGTCGCAATGATGCCCTTAGTGAGAGGCGAACCCGGAGACGATGAGAGTCGCCCGTTAGGAAAGATTCGTAACACTCGCCACCTACTTTTTACAGCAGCCGTTATAATGAGTGTTTTCCTTATTAGCAGTGCCTTTGTAACAACGTTACTGATACCGGCGGAGGACTTTCGTTCGCCTGGTCCGAATGGCGAGTTGGCGGGTCCGGCTAACGGCCGTGCGCTAGCCTACCTGGCGCACCTCTTTCTGGGAAACGGCTTTGGAACTCTGTACGACATTTCAACCATAGCGATTTTGTGGTTTGCAGGGGCTTCGGCCATGGCGGGGTTACTGAATATTGTTCCCCGGTACCTACCTCGATACGGGATGGCACCGGAGTGGACTGGGGCCATACGCCCTCTCGTTCTGATCTATACAGCCATAGCCTTTGCCGTGACAATCCTCTTTAAAGCTGGAGTAGACGCGCAAGGCGGCGTTTACGCGACCGGCGTCTTAGTGGTTATAACCTCAGCGGCCGTGGCAGTAACTTTAGCAGTCTGGCGCACGCGATCCGCTGCCGTGGCGACAGCTTTTTGCCTGATTGCAGTCGTGTTCGCCTACACCACTGTAGTGAACATCATCGAGCGACCCGACGGCGTAAAGATCGCTGCCTTTTTTATCAGCGCGATAGTAATCGTTTCTCTTGTGTCTCGCGTCTGGCGGACCACTGAGCTCCGAACCGGCGAAATTACTTTGGATGCCGCGGCGGAGCGCTTCATAGATTACGCCGCACGCGGAAAAGCTTTGCGTATCATCGCCAATCAGCCGCGACACTGCCACGACATAGAATATTCTAAGCGGGAACGGGAACAACGGGAAGACAACGGGATTCCACCAGAAGATCATGTGTTATTTTTGGAGATCTACGTTCCTGATGCGAGTGAGTTTTCGGCAGACCTGCACGTGCGCGGTGTGGAAGTAGGATCACATCAAGTGCTGCGCGCGG
>JBKPMH010000128.1:0-15673 GCA_046732035.1 Verrucomicrobiota bacterium | reverse complement strand
TTCCGAATGACAAAATCGAGTTCTTCAACGGAACCGACACGAGTGCGGCAAATGTTTGGTGCCATTGCCAGACGGTACGATCTGGCTAATCACGCCCTTAGCTGCGGGATCGATTTTTATTGGCGAAAGTGCGCGGTCAACATGGTCGCCCGCTGGCGGCCAACGAGAATTGTGGATCTTGCAACTGGCACAGGAGATCTGGCGCTTGCGCTGCAAAAGAAGCTACCGAATGCGGAAGTTACCGGTGTGGATTTTGTGCCCGAAATGCTGGAATTGGCGCAGAGAAAAGGTGTGCGCCAAACAACGCTTGCTGATGCGATGCAATTACCGTTTCCTGATAGGTCATTTGATTGCGTTACCATTGCCTTCGGCTTGCGTAACATGGAAAACTGGGCAGGCGCGCTCGCTGAGATGTCGCGGGTCCTTGAGCGAGGCGGCCATTTGTTAGTGCTTGAGTTCTCCCTGCCAAAAATTTCCGCAGTGCGGGCAATCTATCGCTTTTATTTGCATCGCTGTCTCCCATTGCTGGGCTTTCTTCTGACTAATAAGAAAAGCGCTTACGACTATTTGGGAAACTCCATCGAAGAATTTCCCAGTGGGCCCGCGATGATCGACTTAATCGAGGCGAACGGTTTTCGGCGCGCGAGGCAACAGCCCTTGAGTTACGGCATCGCGACAATTTACACTGCTCAGAGTGTCTGATAACAGCAGCTGTCTATCAACTCACGGGGTCAGGCTTGGCGCAGCACCTGGCGTTGGCGATGGTTGTGCAATAACAGGCAGCCTGAGGTTATTCAGGTCCGAATTGCTAATCGCAAATGTACCTTCGCGGCCATCCACATGCGCGCACCACGTTCCATCGTTGGCCGGTCCGCCGATGATTAGCTTGTGTTCGGCGTTGTCGTCAGGTGAAGTTGTAAACGCGATGGTGAGTTGTGGCTTTTCCAAGCCATCCTGAGGTTTCGTTGCTCCAAGCCAGCGTGTTGCGTGCAAGGTCGACAACGTGTTGACCACCGATTGCACATTCGTGCCATCGATCTGCCCGGTGCCTTTTAACCACTGCCATTGGTTGTTTTTGCCGCGCTCCAGAGACAGTTCTTTATCTGTTGTGATGCTGAGCCGATGGATTTGGTCAGGCTTGAAGTTAAAGATGGATAGCCCCTGCCATTGCAAAGGATCAGCCGGAATCTGATCCAGCACACCGCGACGGGCTGTTACGATAAAGGGTTCGTCTGCAAGTCTCGCGTAAACATTGTCTCCGTCCTCCTTTCCAAAAACGAGTGTAGCAAACGGTTCCTCACCGGCCTTGGTCTCGGCAGTGTTCTCTGATGCGAACGAACTGAATGTTATTTGCAGACGGGGTTTATCCAGGCCGTATTTTGGGAGATTCGATGCGACATCTTCCACGAATCTTGTTACCCGCTCGTTTTGCAATGTATCAATCAAGTGACGCACCGCGCGTGAATCTGCAGGAGCGTTATTGCGGCTGGCGATGATCCAGTTTCTATCTTTGCGCGCCAGCACGGTCTTACCTTTCCCCGGAACTTCAATCGTGATTCGATCGAGAACGTTTGTGTCGATTCGAACAAGGTGGTAGTCACGCAGGTCGGCTGGCTTGGTATTCAGAACATCTTCAATTTTCTTCGGCAATGTGTAGACCGCCCCACGAGGAGCGAATCGATCGTAGACCTGATCCTTCTCTTTTTCGGGGACGCTGCCGATTTGCAGCATTTGACCTTTATCCTCCTGGCCAAAGACTTTGATCGAGTCGGCAATCTCGACCTTCTGGTTCTTCCTTCCCTCCTGGCTAAATAACGTGATCGATCCGCGCGGTTCCGCCAAGCCATAGGGTCGCAGGTCGCCGTGATCGTCCGCCACAAACTGTTGAATGCGCGCTGTCGTAACCTGTGCAATCAAGTCGCCAACTTTCTCGTCGTCAGCTCGAGCGCGAAGCGGTTTTATGATGTCCCAGTGGTCGCCTTTCTTCTCCAATTCCATCTCACCAGCAGGCGTCTTTAACGCGATGCGGCGCACCTGCGCAGTAGTGACATCAGTTAATTTTTTGTCGCGAAATTCCTCCGCTTTCTTGTCGATGTCTTTCTTAACGGATTGTTTGGCAAGAAATGTCTCCTTGGAGTTCTCGAAGCGAATATACATCCTGCCATCCAAAGCGGCGTCTTTCCCAAACAAGATTTCAGGAGGTCTCTCAGAGCCGATTAACTTAAGCTTAAGCTTGGGTCGGTTCAGGCCGTATTCATTTAGTTTGGCCTTATCGCCCTCAATATCTTTCGCTGGAATTGTTCCTTCCTTTTGCCAGGTCTCCAGATCAGACAGCAAATTCTCAACCAAGGCAGGGTCGGCCTGATCCTTGATCGGGGTTTCAAGCCGCCACTTATTGTCCCGACGCCGGATCTCTATTTTTTCATCGCCGTTTTGAATGATGATACCCTCAATCTTGGTTCGATCGAAATTCACGACGTTTTGGGCCTGGCGCATGGCCTCCCCGGTGCTCGGACGTTTCATCTCAAAAAATCTGAGGTACGCAAATACGCCGAGCACAACGACAGCCAGAATTAAGGTAGTTCTCCAGTTCATAACTGACCCGCTTCGTCTCAGCAGTTTTCGCTGTTATCGCGACTGTGAGACGATCTATACGCCCTCGTTAAGGAACAGTTGCCATGGCGATGCTTCAGGGACATTCGATATGTTAGACGCGCCGTTGCCACCAGACCACTGCTCCGATCACGGCCGGAATCAACGGAATGAAAATCAAAATAATCCATCGCAGACGAGCCAGCGCGTCTTGGTCGAGACTGAAAGTAAGGGGCTTCGAAACCTTCGGCGCGATACCTATTAGCTGTTCGCGACTTAATAACCAGTTGACGCTGCCGGAAATGAAATCAAGGCCCTGCTGATCTTGCGAAATCGCGTTATCCTGCACGAAGGTCGCGTTGCTAACGACTACCAGGCGCGACGAGTTAACCTGGACCCGCTCGTCTGCACTGCCGCCTTTTTCAACGGAAGCGCCTATTATCAATGGGGTGTTGGTTTCTCGCTTCGCGTCTGCCTGCAGCTTTGCTTGATCGTCCGTGTTGTAATCAGTTTCGGCAAAATAGCCCTTTTCCGCCTGGATCAAGGGCTCGAGACGGATGTTTGCAGCACGGACACGGTCGGGTTCGAGAGTAAGTGAAGACGTGCCGCCTAAAAAGAGTGCCCTTACGTCGGCCAATCGTTTCGTGATTGGACTGTCGCCCAGAAACCGGGCTTGAACATCTCTTGTTAATGCCAATTCCTGGATTCCAGTTCGCAAAAACACCATCAGCCTGTCGTCATTGGCTCTAACTCCCATCTCGTTAACGAACGCACCAAGTTTTGGCGTTTTCGCGGCTGGATCGAGGAGCAGCAAAATCCGTCCCTGTTTATCCCAAAAGCTGCGCAGCACTTTCATTTCGCGATCTGAGTAATCGTACTGTGGTCCGACGATCATGACGGCTTTTACGTCGTCGGGAATCGCATCCAGATCGAGCAGGTTTAGCTCTTTGAACTGGACGTTTTCGTTTTCGATGAACGTTTTCAGAATGGAGATCGCGCTGGCTTCAGTAAGCGGCGGCTCCTTGTGACCGAGAAC
The DNA here is from genome assembly GCA_046732035.1 of Verrucomicrobiota bacterium. Lineage (GTDB taxonomy): Bacteria > Verrucomicrobiota > Verrucomicrobiia > Chthoniobacterales > UBA10450 > Udaeobacter. The sequence continues at coordinate 12,045 of JBKPMH010000128.1, read as the reverse complement.
GTATCCAAGGATTTTCTTTTTGCCTTCCACCAGGTCAATCATTGCGCTGGTAATCGCTTGTTCGCCTTTGAACGCGGCCACACGAGGCCCTTCGCCCATGGCCATTCCGCTCTGGTCGATTTCGGCCAGTTCAGATGCTTTTACGGTTTTGTTACGGCCTTCGTAATCGACGATTAAGAGAGGCTCGTCGGTAACGACTTTGTATTTGTCGAATAACTCTTTTGCGCGGGAAAGATTGCGCTCCGGATCGATATGTTCGATGTCGACCTTTCCTTTACCAGCGTACTGATATTCGGTAAGCAGATTCTCAACGTCCGTTGTAATGGGCGTGCTGGGCGGAAAGAAAACCGTGATGCGCATCTTGCTTCTGAGCGTGTCGAGGAAACGCTTGGTCTTATCTGAGAGCGCATATTTTTGGTCCCGGGAAAAATCCCAACGCGCGTAGTGTTTGAAGGCGATCGAGTTCACCATCGCGGCCAGAAATAAAACCAGCACGATTTGCACGAAAACGTTGAAGCCGATCCGAACCCGGCGAATCTTTTTCGCGGAGCGTTGTTTGGGTTCGCTTGTTTCGTTAGCCACTGCTCACAGCCTCCATTTGCGGGATTGAAACGCCTGATGCGTGAGCGTCAGCATCACAATAGTCATGCTCACATAGAGAACGATGGGGCGTGTGTCGATTACGCCCCGTGAAAACGTTCCCATGTGTTCAATCGCTGAGAAATAACCCAGCAAATCGCGAGTTTCTGAGCTCACATCCAGCAGAATGAACTGAACCAGACCAAGGAAAAACAGGAGCGTAATCACGCAAAATGAAATGATGGCCGCAATGATCTGATTGCGCGTCAGAACAGATGTAAGACAACCAATCGACAGGTAAAACATTCCAAGCAATAAGAGCATCAGATAAGACCCCCAGTATGCTCCGGCCGAATGAGCAGCAGGCTCATTGGTGACCTTATAGAAGATGGCAAAGTAAAGAAGCGTGGGGATCCAGAGAATGATATAGAATACCAGTGCGCCAAAAAATTTGGACAGTACCACCTGCCAGTCGCGCACTGGCACAGTGGTCAACGGTTCAATCGTGCCCAGCTTAAATTCCTCCGAAAACAGACGCATCGTGATCAGAGGGAAAATCAAGACAAAAGCGAACCAGAAGAAAACTGAGTTAAAAAATGCCTCCTGGACCGTGTATTGCACCTGGCGCTGGTTCATGAAGGAGACCTGAAAATAAAAATCGATCCCGCTGATTATCAGGAAAAAGATGAGCACGATGTACGCGATCGGGGAATGGAAATAGCTGCGTATTTCGCGAGAAAGAAGAGTGTAAAACTTGCGCATGACTATAGTTTACAAAACTAACGAGAATAAGACTCCGGGGTTTCTTTTTGATTCGAGCTTGAACGTTCGACGTTTGATTTGCGTAGGCTCATTAGTCCATCACTCCAACGATCAGACAGCGTCTGAGTGCGTGATTTCCACGAACACATCCTCGAGCGTTGCTCGACGCTGGGTCAGTTCGCGCACGGCCCAGTGGCGCTCGATGGCCAGTCGGAAAACCTCTTCGCGGACATCGACTCCTGATTCCACGCGCAGGGAAAATCTCTTCCAGTCATCCTCTCCGTCAGTGAGGACCTCTCGAACACCTGAAATCTTCTTCAACTCATCCGCGCCGTTGTCTTCGCCTACTTTTGCTTCCAGAACGACGCCGCCGGCCTGCCTGATTTTTCCGAGTAAATTTTCCGGAGTATCGCATGCCTCGATTCGGCCCTTGTGAATAATGATCACGCGACTGCATGTCATCTCCACCTCGGGCAGAATGTGTGTTGAAAGCAGGATTGTATGCTGCTCGCCCAGGTTCTTAATTAGCTCGCGCACCTGTCGGATCTGGTTTGGATCAAGGCCAATTGTAGGTTCATCCAGAATCAATAAATCCGGTTCGGCGAGTAGTGCGTCCGCAAGCCCGACCCTTTGCCGATAGCCCTTGGAAAGAGTTCCGATCAGCTTGTTCTCAACATCTTTCAGACCACAGAGCTCCTTCACATCACCAACACGCTCGGTGATTCGACGATGTTGTACTGCTTTCAGAGACGCGCGATAACGCAGGTACTCCGTGACCCGCATGTCAGCGTACAGCGGCACGTTTTCTGGCATGTAACCAAGGTGCGCACGTGCTTGGAGTGATTGCTCGAAAACGTCGAACCCCGCGATGGTGGCGCGACCGGAGGTCGGGGGCATGAAGCTAGCCAAAATGCGCATTGTGGTGGTCTTGCCTGCACCGTTGGGTCCCAGAAATCCCATGATTTCGCCGTGATGAACCTCGAAGTTCAAATCCCGGATAGCTGGCTGCCCCGCGTAACGCTTTGTCAGATTCTCGACTTTAATCATTGAACAATATTTCCATGAGACAACCGAACCCTGATTGCGTTGGCAAATTTTTCAGCGCGCCGTCATACTCACTGTGGCGATCTGCTGGTTTTGTCCTCGGGGGTGGATTATGCCAACCGTAAAGTTAAGTTTTGTACCACTCTGTACGCTTTGAAGCAGCTCCTCGATTTGTTTGACAGAATTCGTTTCGGAGTTGCCCACCCGATAAATCACCAGCCCGCGCTGGAGGCCCGCATCATCTGCCGGACTTTCTGGTTCGACCGCAGTGATCAAAACGCCGCGCCCGCGCAGATAACCGAGCGCGTCGGTTAGTTCCTGGGTCAGGTCTTGTAACTGCAGTCCAAATAACCTCTCCGGACTAGACATGGACGTATCGGCTGCGGATGCTGGCGGGTTGTTTGGTTTGGCCTGCTTTTGCGCGACTTTTTTGAATCGCTCGACGCTTTCACGAACCACCTCGGCTGGAATGGCGAAACCCATGCCCTGGGTGGGGACGCCTTGCGGCGTAAATGCCATCTTTGCCGAGCTAATCCCAACTAACCGTCCCGAGAGATCGATCACCGGTCCGCCGCTGTTGCCCGGATTAATTGCTGCGTCGGTTTGTACCAGACCCTTGTACTCTGTATCGTCTACGGTAATATCGCGTTTGCTGGCGCTAAGCACCCCGCGACTGATCGAGCTGCCATATCCTACTGCGTTACCCACCACGATGACAGTCTGGCCCAGCAAATTTGGCGAAATGTTATCAAGGCTGATAAAAGGAAATTCAGTTTTTGCGTCGATTTTGATAAACGCGAGATCGTTTTTGTCATCGCCAGTTACGTAATGGGCTCTGTAGGTTTTGCCATCGTTCGTGGTGACATGAATTTTCAAATCTGCGGCGCGTTCAACCACGTGCTGGTTGGTAACGATGTACCCTGCCGGATCGATGATGAAACCGGACCCCAGACTCTGCAAAGTTTGACGAATTTCCCGCGGCCGAACTCGATTGTAGCCAAAGAATTGCGAGTAAAACTCTTCAACCGGATCGCGCACCGTACGTTTCACAACCCGCTCGGTATTTATATTAACGACAGCCGGCAAGACTTTGGCCACAGCCAGGACGGCTGGTTCGGAAGCCGGATCGGCTTGGCCGAAGCAAGCATTTGCTTGCGCCAGAATGAATAGCGCAACAAATAGGTTTCGATATGAATTCTGTTTCATCTTCGGATCCATTCCCTGCTGTTTTTACGATGTCTGTCGAAACGATCCGCGCAAGTAACTAAGCTGCCTCTTTACTGTCAACTTGCCGCTCCGCGTAATCGTCCGACATTAATTTTAATATGCGCACTTCAATAGGTGCTCGCGCAAATCTGGATCTCATCGAGGAGAATTATCGCCGCTGGCAGCGAAATCCTGAAGCGGTTGACTCCGGATGGTCGGCTTTTTTCGAAGGCTTCGAGCTTGGAAATTTACCGCAGCGCGACGGCGCGGGGGCTGCCGAAGCCCGCGAAGCGGCATTACAGACGCGCGTCGACGGACTCGTTTACGCCTATTGCTCGCTTGGTCACACCATAGCGCGTGTGGATCCCCTGGCAGAAACGCAGCCGAAAAACCCTTTGCTAAGTCTTCGCGAATTGGGTTTCAGCGACGCAGATCTCGATCTTCGCGTTTCATCAAAGTTCTTCCTCGACAATCGATCCATGACATTGCGCGAGATGATCGCCGGGTTGCACAGAATCTATGCGGACTCCATCGGATCGGAATTCATGCATATCCAGGATCCGCGAGTGCGCGAGTGGATCCGAAAGCGCTTGGAAACGCGACCGCAAGAGCAGGCGACTCCAGCAGCCGTGCAATTGGCGCTGTTGCGGGCGCTGCTTGAAGCGGAGTCTTTCGAGATTTTTCTGCATACGCGTTATGTGGGGCAGAAACGGTTCTCGCTTCAGGGGTCGGAGTCGCTAATGGTGATTCTCGACACAATCCTGCATAAATGTCCCGAAGGAGGTGTGGAAGAAATTTGCATGGGCATGGCGCATCGCGGCCGGCTCAATGTTCTGGCAAATTTTTTGCGGAAATCGCTTAAGATTATCTTTACTGAGTTTAGCGAAAATTACGTTCCCGATCTGGTGGCCGGCGATGGCGACGTGAAATATCACCTCGGTTATGACTCCACGCGGAGACTCGCCTCCGGTGCAGAAGTCGAGATCCGGCTCTCGTCGAACCCGAGTCACCTGGAAGCTGTCGATCCGATAGTGGAAGGGAAGGCGCGGGCCAGACAACGAATTCGAGGAGACACCGGACATCGCCGCAAAGTCTTGCCGCTATTGGTGCACGGCGATGCGGCTTTCATTGCGCAGGGAATCGTGGCTGAAACGCTCAATCTGTCGCAATTGCACGGTTATAGCACCGGCGGGACCATTCACATCGTGGTAAACAATCAGATCGGATTCACAACACTTCCGAAAGATGCCCGGTCCTCGACGTACTCCACAGACATCGCAAAGATGATCGAGGCGCCGATTTTTCATGTGAATGGCGACGATCCACTGGCGGTCAAATTTGTGAGCGATATGGCGTTCGATTTTCGCCAGCGATTCGGACGCGACGTCGTCATCGACCTCTCTTGCTACCGCCGATACGGCCATAACGAAGGCGACGAGCCCTCGTTTACTCAGCCTGATCTTTACGCAAAGATCGACAAGCATCCGTCCGTGACACAGCTCTATAAGCGCCAGTTGCTTGAAATCGGAACGCTAAGTGAAGACGACGCAGTCTCGCTGGAGACCGAGTTTTCTCTGCGACTCGAGATGACTCGCGACGAAGTTGACGCGATCGAAAAACGGAAGGCCGGCGAGAAAGCGAAATTCAAAGAGTCGACTGCGATTTTCCAACCTGAGTACAGCAGTGAATCGGAGCCCACTGCGATCAGCGAGAAAACGCTGAAAACCATTGTCGATGGACTTACTCGCGTGCCGAAGGGATTCGAGATTCAGCCCAAAATAAAACGCATCGTGCTGGATCATCAGCGCAAAATTTTCGAGGACGGCGGACCCTACGAATGGCATTACGCCGAAGCGCTCGCGTTTGGTTCGCTGCTTCTGGAAGGAATTCCGGTCCGATTGTCGGGCCAAGATAGCTCGCGCGGCACGTTTAGTACCCGCCACTCGGTGCTCTACGATCAAAAGACCGGCGAGCCTTATGTGCCGCTCATGCATCTCGCTGAAAAACAAGCTCGCATTTGCATTTATAACAGCCCGCTCTCGGAAGCCGCCGTGCTTGGGTTCGATTATGGATATTCGCTCGATTACCCGAAGATGCTTTGTTTGTGGGAAGCACAATTCGGCGATTTCTCGAACGGCGCGCAGACGATCATCGATCAGTTCATCGTTTCAGCGGAATCGAAATGGCAGCGACCGAGCGGGATCGTGTTGCTGCTCCCACATGGGTACGAGGGCCAGGGCCCGGAGCACTCCAGTGGGCGCTTGGAGCGCTTCCTGCAGGCGTGCGCGGAAGACAACATACAGGTCTGCAATCTGACCACCGCCGCACAGTATTTTCATGTGTTGCGACGGCAAATGAAGCGCGACTTCATTAAGCCGCTCATCGTCATGACGCCCAAGAGTCTGTTGCGAGCGAAGTTTGCCTCCTCGCCGGCAGAAGAATTCATCCATGGCCGGTTCGAAGAAATGCTTGGTTCGCCCGAGACTGGTTCTCCCTCCAAGGTGAAGAGAATCATTCTGTGCTCAGGCAAAGTTTATTACGATCTGGTTAATTATCGAACGCAGCGCAAGATCGACGACGCAGCCATTGTTCGGGTCGAACAGCTTTATCCATTCGCGGAAAAGAAGCTGCGCGAAATGCTCAAGCCATTTCCGAAGAGTGCGAAGTATGTTTGGTGCCAGGAAGAACCCGAAAACATGGGCGCGTGGACCTTCATAGAACCGCGGTTGCGAACAGTTTTTTGCACCGAAGTTGCGTACGCGGGTCGCGAAGCCAGCGCCAGCCCAGCGGTGGGCGCACTGGCTCGGCACAAACGCGAACAGGCTCGCTTAGTCGCCGACGCGTTTTCAGTTTAGCAGCTCCGGGCCTTAAGCCTTATCACTGGCCGGGGACTCATGTTGACGAAACGCATCTCGACCGCGACGCTCGATTAGCTTACCTAATTCTTGCGCATGGCTATCGAAGTGAAAATCCCCGCTGTTGGCGAATCGATCACCAGTGGTGTCGTTTCCGCCTGGCACAAGAAATCCGGCGATTTCGTGAATGAAGGAGAACCCCTCTTTACGCTAGAGACCGATAAGGTTTCCACTGAAATCGTCGCAGAAAAGGCTGGTGTCCTTGAAACAAAGGTGCCGGAAGGGCAGGAGGTGAAGATTGGCGAAGTAGTTGCCATAATCGACGATTCAAAAGGGACACCGGCGCAAAAACACGAGGAAAAAGCGGAAGAGAAAGAATCGGAAGAAAAGAAAAAAGAACCCGCAACGGAAAAAAAGGCTGCAGAAGAAAAAGCTCCTGTAGCCGTGGGCGCCGACCGCGGCGAGCCGCAGCCAACGACAGCAGCTACAACAACGCTTTCACCCGCCGTTCGACGGATCGTGGAAGAAGAGAAGCTTGACCCTGGCAAAATTCGCGGCACGGGCGAAGGAGGACGCCTAACAAAAGAAGATGTCCTGGCTGCAGCTCAACAGCGCGGCGAACCGGTGTCGCCGTCCGCAACCACAGGGAAGGCGGAGGCAAGGGGTGAAGCCCCGGACGTTGAGTCATCCGGTGATGAACGATTCACGCGCAAAAGGATGTCTCCACTGCGCCGCAAGATCGCACAGCAACTTGTGACGGCCCAGCACACCGCGGCGCTCCTGACTACTTTCAACGAATGCGACATGAGCGCCGTGCAGGAACTGCGCCGGACCAAACAAGATGCATTCACCAAGAAGAACGGCGTCAAACTGGGTTTGATGTCGTTCTTTGTTAAGGCTTGCGTCGAAGCGCTTAAAGCCGTGCCCGTCGTCAATGGCCGCATCGAAGACGAAGATTTCATTCAAAACAATTTCTATGATATCGGGGTAGCGGTCGGTACGGAACGCGGGCTTGTGGTTCCGGTGGTGCGCAACGTGGATCAGAAGAGTTTCGCGGATTTGGAGCGCGACATCGCCGATTACGCGACCAGAGCGCGCGATGGGAAGTTAAAAATTGAAGATTTGCAGGGGGGCACGTTCACGATCACAAATGGCGGAGTTTACGGGTCGCTGTTTGCAACACCGATCATAAATCCGCCACAAAGCGGCATTCTTGGCATGCACAAGATCATGCCACGGCCAGTCGCTGTTGATGGCAAAGTCGAAATTCGCCCCATGATGTATCTCGCCCTGAGTTACGACCATCGCGCAATTGACGGAAAAGAAGCGGTTACTTTTCTCATCAAAGTAAAAGACTGCATCGAAGATCCGAAAAAACTGCCGTTGGATTTTTGACTGCTGCCCCTTGTCATGTTGAGCGAAGCGAAACATCTCTGACTGTTTGGTTCTGGCGATCTGTTGCGGGCAAATATTGAGATTCTTCGCGTTGCTCTGATGACAGTACCCCTTCGTAATGACAAAATGACGTATGGAAAAATTTGACGTGGTTATTATTGGATCTGGCCCCGGCGGGTACGTTGCCGCAATCCGATCCGGCCAGCTTGGTCTAAAAACAGCCCTGATCGAAAAAGACAAGGACCTCGGCGGCACCTGTCTCAACGTGGGCTGCATCCCGAGTAAAGCGCTCCTGACTTCAAGCGATCACTACACGTTTGTACAAAAAGAAGCGGCCAAGCACGGGATAGTAATCGACGGCGCGCATGCCGATTTGGCGAAGATGCAGCAGCGGAAGGACAAAGTTGTGAGGACATTCAACAGCGGTGTGCGCTCGCTGATGAAAACGAACAAGGTCACCGTGTTGGAAGGCACGGGCACGATTACAGCGCCCGGTAAAGTTTCCATTAAGTCTTCCAAAGGCGAAACGCAGGAGGTCGAAACGAAAAATATTGTCATCGCCACTGGCAGCACACCAGTCGAACTGCCGTTCGCCAAATTCGATGGTAAAACAATCGTTAGCAGCACTGAGGCCCTTGCGTTCACTGAAGCTCCAAAGAAGCTCGTCGTCGTGGGCGCAGGCGCCATAGGACTCGAGCTGGGCTCGGTTTGGAATCGGCTGGGTTCGGAAGTGACATTATTGGAATTTCTCCCGCGCATTGCGCTCGGTTTTGATCTTGAATTGTCAAACCTGCTTCAGCGCTTACTAACCGCCCAGGGAATGACGTTCCACTTGGAAGCGAAGGTTAGTGCTGTGAAAGTCGATAACGGCCGCGCGACAGTAATTGCGACCAAAGGCAAGGAAGAACTGAAATTCGAAGCAGACAAAGTGCTTGTTTCGGTAGGCCGTCGCCCCTTCTCGGATGGTTTGGGTGCGGAGAAAGCCGGTGTGGAATTTGACGACAAGAAGCGCATCAAAGTGGACGAACATTACCGCACGAACGTCGAAGGCATTTATGCCATCGGCGATGTGATTACCGGTCCGATGCTGGCTCACAAGGCCGAAGATGAAGGAATAGCATGTGTCGAAATCATCGCCGGCAAGGCCGGACATGTGAACTACGAAGCAATTGCCAATATCATTTACACTAATCCTGAGCTGGCTGGTGTTGGTCTTACCGAAGACCAGGCGAAGGAAAAAGGCATCGATGTGCGTATCGGTAAATTTCCGTTCCGCGCCAATAGCCGCGCGCTTTGCATTGATGACGTCGAAGGAATGGTCAAGTTCGTCGCTGACGCAAAAACCGATCGTATTCTGGGCGCGCACATTCTGCATCACGCCGCGTCGGAACTAATTGCCGAGGCCGTCGCTGTGATTGAATTTGGTGGCAGCTCCGAGGATATCGGCCGTACCTGTCATTCACACCCTACCTTGAGCGAAGCAGTCAGAGAAGCTGCGCTAAATGTCGAAAAGCGCGCACTTCACATCATAAACCGGTAAGAGCGCAGGATTGTTAGGGCGCGATTGCCGAGCGCGCCGGGCATCGCTGATCATCCTTCAGCCGTCGCCGTCGCCCTCGCCGTCGCCGCCTCGCGTCGCCGAATTGCAAACAGCGTTACCACCGCCGAAATGGCGCAAACAATCGCGCCGAATGCGAGAGCGAATGACGTGCCAAGCCAATGTGCCATGAACCCTGCTTCGAGACTGCCCAATGGAATCATGGCGCCAAACACAAGGGACCAGACACCCATGACTCGCCCACGCATTTCATCTGGCACAATGGTTTGCAATACTGTGTTTGAGGTGGAGAAAAACAGGAGCATTCCAAATCCGGCCACGAGGAGAAATGCGAGGGAACTCTCAAAGGTTCGGCTCAACGAAAGCGCGAACAGTGCGACGGAAAATATCCAGATACCGCCCAGTGCAAGTGTTCGCGGCGTAAACAGATGTCCGTACGTCGCAACGACCAATGCGCCGATGAAAGCGCCCGTCCCACTCGCCGACATCAGAATGCCGTAGCCATTGGCACCCCGACCAAGCACGTCGCGCGCGAAAGCTGGCATTAGCACACCATAGGACCATCCAAACACTCCCACTGAAAGAAAGAGCAGGAGAATGGTCCGCACTCGCTGATGTTTCAGGGCATAAACGATGCCGTTCCAAGCGTGTTGGCTGGCAGACACGCCGTGTGTCGGCGATCGAAACGGGGGCAGGCGCATCATCAGCAAACCGGCAATGACCGCAACAAATGTCAGGCCGTTGAGGAAAAAACACAGGGCCACGCCAACCAAACCGATCAGTAGACCAGCGATCGATGGACCCACCACACGCGCGCCGTTCACGATCGAGCTGTTGAGTGAGATCGCGTTCAGCAAATCTTCACGGCTTGTCATTTCGACCGTGAACGCCTGGCGCGCTGGCATATCGAAGCCCATGGCAACGCCGTTCAGTGCAGCGATAACAATAATGAACAATGGCGTGGCTAAACCGGCCCCAACACCGGCTGCGAGCAAGAATGCGCAGACCATTTGGGCGGTCTGGGTCCCTAGGAGAATGGAGCGCTTCGGATGCCGGTCAGCCAGCGAACCGCCCCAGATCGAGGACAACATCATCGGAGCGGATCCCATGGCCGCGACTACCCCCAGCAGAAGTTTCGAATTTGTAATTTGGTAAACGAACCAACTCATGGCCGTTTGTTGCATCCATGTGCCAACGAGCGAAACGAGCTGGCCCCAGAAAAACAGCCGATAATTGCGATGCCGAAGCGCGCGAAACGTATGTCGCCAGGTCACACCGCCAACCGGCACGCGACGTAGCCGTCCGCTGACATCTTCGGGTACGCGCGAAGTTTCCGTGGTCGACGCCATTACTCATGATGACTGGCAAGCCCGTGTATTGCAAAGTTCAAGCGCCGCTGCGCTCTCGCGATGTGCTAATTTCGTTTTGTGGAAAGCACCGAGGCAATCCTCCTTCGCAAGCGAAAGTTCAGTGACACAAGCCTGATTATTTCCTGGTGCACCGAGTCGTTTGGATGCATTCAAACGATGGCTAAAGGCGCGCGGCGTCCTAAAAGTCCATTCACAGGAAAACTGGACTTGTTTTTTGAGGCCGAAATTTCAATTGTGCGAAGCCGAAAGTCGAGCCTGCACACGCTTACTGAAGTGGTGCTGAAAAATCCATTTCCAGGGATTCGCACCAATTACTTGCGAACGCAGACGGCGGCCTATTTCGTCGAGCTAATTGAGATTTGCACCGAGCGAGATCATCGGGAACCCGAATTGTTTATGCTACTGCACCGGGCCTTCGGTTACCTGGACGCTCACGATCCGACAACGCGCGCGATCTCTCATTTCGAAACGGAGCTCGCCCGCATCACTGGCGTGCATGGCGAGAAACAATTCAAAGCCGACCCGGCGTTCGCGCTGGGAAACTTATTCGGCCGGCTACCACTTTCCAGGACACCGCTGTTGAAAACTCTGGCGGCGGCCTCGAAAAGCCAGAACAGTTCTAAATGAAACAACGCAATCTTGTCGCCGTGTTAATCGTCGGCCTGAGCCCCGCCATATTGGCAAACGAAACGTACCGTTTTGATTCATCGGGCTCGACAATCGGTTTTAGTGTCCACCAATTTTTGGGCACTACGCACGGAAAGTTCACGAAATTTGATGGTAAGATCGAGGTTGATCGGGACCATCCGCAGAATTCCCGAGTCACGGCCCAGATCGGGGTGCGCAGCATCGACACACGAATCAAGAAGCGAGACGATCATCTGCGCAGCGCGGAATTTTTTAATGTCGAAAAGTTTCCTCAAATCACATTCAAAAGCCGGAGCGTAAAACAAACAGGTCCACAAAGCGGCGACATCGTCGGCGACCTCACGATCCATGGGGTGACCAAGCCGGTTACGCTTCACGTGAAACTGCTTACACCAATGAATGAGACGAGCCGGACGCGGTGGGCTGTGACGACGGAGCCGATCACGCGGCGTGACTTCAATTTGATGTTTGCTCCGGCGGCGGAGTCTGTTTCCGGGATCAGCCAAACCGTTGCGATCAACATCGAGATCGAGGCGAAACGCGCAGATTGATTCGTGGTGGATCGGCTTCTCCGAAGACGATGCCTAATTACTCGCCCAAGGCGCAAGGATGATATGCCACACCGTGG
>JBKPMH010000127.1:0-4357 GCA_046732035.1 Verrucomicrobiota bacterium | reverse complement strand
CGCGCCCGTTCGATGCACAAAAGTATTGCTGTTAACCGACCCATCGAGCTGCAAAACACCACCATTGGCATTCGTGCTGCCGGTATAGGTATTGGCTCCCGACAGGATGAGGGTTCCTAACCCAACCTTGGTCAGCGACCCGTTGTGACCGCCGTCCTTGATGATGCCGGCAAAGGTGGTGCTTAGGTCGTTACTTCCGACTATAAGATCGTTCGCTCCCAGAAAGACATTTCCGTCTCCCTCAATCGACCCAACGGTCACGCCTGGCGGAGCATGACCGCTGATGTCAAGGGTGCCATTGCCGAAAAGCTCAAGGCGCGATGTGCCACCGGCAGAGTTACCTCTAAACGAAATTAAGCCTCCTTCTCCTCCGCCGGTGCCGCCGTTCGCAATCAGCGTTGCAGAGGTAAGGCTTGCATCGAAATCGATGAGCGTAAAGCCGCCAGACGCGCCGCTGACCGTGCCACCATTGTTAATGAATGTGCCGCCGACGGTCGGGCCATGCAATCCCGTGGAGCCAGCGCCGGCACCGCTGACTGAGGCCCCGTTGTTAGTAAAGCTGCAATCGCCTGCTTCGCCGCGGATAAAGAACGTTTCACCGCCAGCTGCCCCGCTGACTGTGCCGGCATTGTTGATAAACGTGCTACTGCCCCCATTCCCACCGAAGAATGTACGGCCGCCGTTCAAGACGCCAGCAACCGTGGCGCCATTGTTGATGAAAGTTGCGTTGTCTGCAGTCAAAGCGCGGGTGATGCCGCCTTGTGCGAATGGAGCCGTTGCCCCGTAGTTGATAAATGTACCATTGCCTGCAGACGAGTTGATAGAATTGAATTCAACCAAACCGCCTGCGGCATTCAACGCGGCCCCGCCGTAGTTAATAAAGGTCCCGTTCGATGCGGTTGAATTGCCGAAAAAAAGTGTTCGGCCTTGACTGAAAAAGCCATTCGAAATCGCCGCTCCCTCGTTCACAAACGTGCCGTTCGATGCAGTTGAATTATCAGAAAAGAGTGTACCGCCACCATTCGGGAATCCGGCCGCGCTCGTGCCGGCTTTGTTGATAAAAGTGCCGCCGCCCGCGCTCGAGCCGTTTATGAAATGAGTAAGGCCGCTTGACAATCCTCCACCGGGTACGATTCCGTTATTTGTAAAGACCGTTGAGTTGCCTGCGGTAGCGGTATTTGTAAACACGATGTCTCCACCGCCGAAGGGCGGAAATGTTCCAACGACCCCAGTCACGAAGTTCTGTGTCCGCCCTGAATTGTTTATGATGCCCGCCCCGCTGATGGTGAGGGTGAGATCGGGACTAGCAGTAATGGTGTAGGGGCTCGTGGCGGCAGCGGTGAAAATGATGCTGTTAACTGCTGTGTTCTCAGAAATCGAGACATCGGTAGTGTGTGAAAGCCCAAAAGTTGCCGTGTCGGCTGGCCCATTTGGAACACCATTTGGCGTCCAGTTTGTAGCCGTGTTCCAGTCGCCCGAGGTGGGATCGAGGTCCCATTGCGCACTGATGGCGTGCGTCACAGTTGGAACAACGAATATTAGACAGCATCGAATCGCTGCCACAATAAGTGTTTTCATAGTAATCTCCTGTTTGGCTCGATGCAGAGATTACTAAGCGGCGGGCCCGATACTTACCGTTTGGGCCTAATAGTCCGCAGACATCGATTGGATTGGATCGTAGGAGAACTGTAATTTCGTGCAAGGAAAAATTTGCGCGAGATTTTGAAAACGGCGTTGTTTGTTTAGTAGGCAATCGGCGCCCGTGAGGAGTGACTGCAATACTGACGAAGGCGCCGCTATTGTCATAGCTATACGAGACAAGCGCGGGAGCATCGTCTTGCCCAGGTAGCGCTTGCCTCACGAAGGGTCAAACCCCACGCTCGGCGACAATTCGGCAGCGTATGTCGACGCTTGGCGTCCCCTTAGGGACGATGGTATTACTGGTCTCGCCGGTCCGTTCAGAATCGACGGCTACCCTATATCGGGAAACTTTCTACAGCTAGTAGCTGGTCAGGAACCGCCGCACCATACCAAGCACGGCGATAGCCGCCCCAAGCAACATTGCCGTGGCACCACCGTCGGGAACCTGGGCTCCAGGGCCAAAAAGCTTCCACAGCGAAACAGGCCCAGGAATGTGGATAATCCCACTTAAATCACGAACATCCCAAACTTCGGCACCGGAACTATACTTTGCAAAGAGGTATGTATATGTACCGGTCCCAAGATCTATAGTGGTACCGTGACCGGTTAGAACATATACGGCAGCGGGCAAGGGATGAAAAACATTCGTTGACCGACTAACCAAGTTATCGTGATTATTAACTATTACATGAGTTGACCCGCCAAGTGCCAAACCAATCATCGTGTTTACGAAAAGTGTTGCGCTAGGAACAGTGGTTGGTACGGACGGGTTTACGAAGCCCAACTCGTGGGCGTCACCAATGGTAAGGGCCATGGCGTTGGGGCTCAAAGCGAGCATTGCTGCGCAAAACGCCGTAGCGAGGAGTTTGTTTGCGGAAATCATGTGTCGTTTCATAAGTTTATCCCCTTTTAGAACGTAAAAGGAGCATCAGCTATGCCAACGACAGGTGGCAGAGCGAGTTGATAAGTAACTATCTACCAACGAGTTAACATGTTGGTTTATCCTTAAGGCTTAACCTTACATAAGAGATCGTAAGACGCTCCGACCGGTAACTCCGTAACAAGGATCACAAGGTGACGCCGTTTGCGAATGGTCTACTCTCGTAAACTGTTCAGACGTAATGAATTCCGATACTTGGATTGAGGCCTCGGAAATCTCGGATTGAATTGTAAGATATTCCGTCATGTGCAAGACGATATTGCCATGGATAGAGCTCGGGCTGCGTGTCAGCCGTGATTAGGGAGGGTTGTATCTGCAGTCGCCTGTACAATAATATTTGTACGGATTGGTTCAGTCAGCGCTCAACCTTTCATTGTCGATTGTCAGCTCCCGTTTGAAAGCATCAAAGAAATCCATCAGATAGATGGCAACTGCACGTCGCGCGGCGCAGCGCACGGAAATGATTGCTGCCGACGCGCTTTAAAATCTTGCTAAAAATAACTTCTCTGCGACGGGCACTTCTGCGCTGGTGACCTTTGTCTCCCGCCGTGCGCGATAACGAGTCGGCATGATTAGTCTATCGGGACAATGCAACAAGCCTGCGAGGCGCCAGGATCCCGGGGACTTACCCTGGCGCGGTGTTATGAAAATAAGCACGGCCTCTTGTAATCCCGCCTCTCCGCACCGGTGAGTGCCCGCAGTTTGCTGCCTAAGTTCGACTAATGTGCACATACATTGATTCGTTAGGCAAGTGTAATCTGCCAACTCGACGGCTGATTTACGCGCAGAATGGGGCCTCGCAGACCCATGTTTAGGATCCTGCTGGCAATCTGATAGAGACGCACGAGCACAATAGAAATTTTAGGGAATGGTGAGCAGCCAGTCTTTCGCAAAAGGTTCCTGCGCGACTGATGGCGAAGCGAGACGCTCCAAAGCACAACCTGGATTGCTGATCAGGCGTTCAGCTGAGTCGGCAATGCGGCAAGCCAGCCCAGCCACAGCTACAGGATACCAGCTTCTTGCTCGGTATCAATTTGCCATCGTTCTGCTCTTGGAACCATGCCCGGAAACCACCTATTCCCGGAGGTGAGTGGACACTGTGCGCGCCTTTGTTGTGAAGAAGAACGCACCCTGTTGGAATTTCGGACGGCATCTTTCCACGCGGAAGATAAATACAATCCTGTTTTCTCCTGCCATTGGAGCGCGTACTTGCGAATATCGGACTTCTTCATTCGTGTCGTCTTCTTGATAGCGAATCGAGGAAGAAGTGCAATCCGAGGTTTGAGACGCGTAACACAAAAGTAACCGAAACGTGTCTTTCGTACGGGTGCAAAGGCGCGCAGGGTGAGCATCATGGAAAACAATAGCGTCGAAACCATCAAGCTTCCGAACAATGACTGGCGACAACTAATCCTCTCTACCACTAAGGGTAGAGGCAAAAACCGGTATTACACTGCGATCTGCCCGATCTGCCTGCTTAACTATGATGTTGACGTTCTTAGCGGTGACGCTTGCGCCCGCGCGTTGGCAATCGAAAAGGTAGCATCTCACATCAAAAGTCGTCACTCCGAGGCGTTACCTGATTGACGGGACAGCTACATCAATTCTATTTCGCCGGAATCGAAGACGAAGCTTTAATCGCTCATGTCGATTTTCATTACCGAATGAACCTCCCACGCTGTCGCGCCAGGGAAATGATGAAATCCGTAGCCACTAAACCACTGAATTGTTTGAACCCACATCGGCCGTGCCATTGTGATCGTCGTCCCACATGAG
>JBKPMH010000126.1:0-26082 GCA_046732035.1 Verrucomicrobiota bacterium | reverse complement strand
GACTCGTCCAGCGCTCGTCTGCGCTCCAATTCTTCAATTTGTGGAGCCATGTCTGAAAGCTGTTTTGTCTTTTGTTGAATATCGCGAAGCCGAACCTTCAGCGCTTCGATCTTTGCCTGTGTGCCGGCGACCTGCGCCTTTACGCTGTCCGCGCTCTTTTCAGATGATGAGTTTTTTGATCTCCATTGCTTTGCCTTGCTCTTGCTCAACTGAGCCGCGAGAGCTTGCTGTTCAAGCAGGTCCGACTCCGCCGCATTAAGCTGCTCCTTCGTTTTGGCCGCATCACTCGCAAGCGCGTCTGAGCCGTCTTTCAGCGAGATAATTCCGGTCTTGTCCCGTAAACCCTTTAGAGCGTCTTCTGTCTGATTCAAACGTGCCCTGACCTGATCGGTTTGTTGGCTGACAAAATCGAACGCGCCGGCAGAACGATGAACTTCAAGGTGCTTGACGAAATAGCGATTTAAAAGTTCCTGCAAAACGAGCGTCGCAACCTGCGGATCGCGATTCTCGTATGAAACGAGGATGACATCGCTTCCTTTGGAAGATGTGACCTGGAGTCCCGAAATAATCATCCCGGCAGCAGCTTCTTTCGAGGGCGCCCCAAACCGCTTGGGACCGATGGCACTGGCAACGTCGGCAGCCAGATCCCAACTCGTGAGAATTTGAACCTCTGAATCGATGACGGTATCGGTCGTCTTCGTTCCCCCCGCCTGGTTCGGCCGCGTTGTATTATCGATGGAATCGACAGCGCTTCTTTCCAGAACATAGCGTACCAGCAGTTTGGCCTGGGATTGGTATGCAGTCGGGAAGAAGTGATAGACAGCTGCCGCAGCAATGATGCCCAGGAGCGCGCAAACGATAATTGTCCACTTTCGCTTAAACAGAGCGAACAGAATGTCGCTTAAGTGTATCCCGGAGTGAGGTTGGATATCTTGTCGGATTTTAGTCATAAGTTTAGCCTTTAGTCGAGGTGCGGATAGATCATTGCGCCAGCCAGCCGGTTGACCGCCAACGGTAACCTGGAAAAGATCTTCTTGTGAAAACCGGAGTCAGAAGGAGCGGCAACTAAATGTTCCCGACCCGATGGATTGACTCGGAGGTAATCAATTGTTTCTTCTTGCGTGTTCCAGGAAAGTTTGAATCGTCGCAGCCCATCATTTTCGCAGTCGGTGCGTCCAAAATGTAATTTTTCGACGCCGGTGCGCGCCAAAAGCTGGACGCCTTGCCACATGACAACATTATTCGCGCGGAATTCTTGAAATCTCTTGTCCGACGCGCCGTACTTATAGACGGCGTTTTTTCCAAACCGGAAAAAAACCGCGGCGGCAATTGGGAGCGAGTCGCGTTGTGCGATAACAATGAAACCCAGTCCGGTTTTGATGATGTGTTCATAAATATTCACGAAAAACGATGCCGGCTGCGGTGGGAGACCGTGGTGTCGGCGCGTTTGAACGTGGAGTCGGTAAAAATCCTCGATAGCCCGGCGACTGCGGTCAACATGCGCCGTTACGTTGCTACGCTCTGCTTTGCGGATAGCACGACGGACCTGGCTGTCGAAGCGTTCGTAGAGTTCATCGACGGGACGTCGCAAATCCAACACATGCCCGTAGAATTTAGGTGCCGAACTCGAGGCGGGTTCCAAGAATTTACCTCCACGGATTTCCAGGTGTTTCCAGCGGCGTTCCCGCGCGAACCGAACAAGCCGGTTTTTCACAACTTCTGTCACTTCCGGGTCAAAGATGAGCGGCTCGCACACATCGCTGAATGGAAGGCAGACACCGCGTCGTCCAGTCAACGCACTGTGCACTTCCATTAGCGGTATCAGCGCGGCCAACCTGCGGCCGCGGGAAAATTGAAGATAAAAGGGCTGATGGTTATAAGTCTTATGAAGCACTTTTGCCCAGGCTCTGGTATGGAAGCAGCCCACATCGGGATGCAAGCCAATCACAACATCCCAACCTGGATTTCGGAGGGGATTAATAATCCACACTTGAAGCGGTTCCTCGCCCGTCTTGGCTTCTACCACGGAATCTTCGTCGGAAAGGGGCGCCGCTTCCACGGATGGCCAATTACCTACTTCGAGAGTGTTCAAATCGCTTCTTCCTAGACGAGTGCTTCTGCGCCAACCAATTCGGTAACGCAGCGGACGACATGGTCGATCTGCTCTTTCGTCAACTCTGGAAACATCGGCAGGGAAAGAAATTGGTCGGCCAGACTTTCCGCAATTGGAAATGCACCTTTGTTGTAGCCAAGATTTCGGCATGCCTCCTGCAAATGAACCGGCACCGGATAATGCACGGCGCAACCGACTCCTTTCTCCTGCAGATTCTGAGCCACTACATCGCGTTCCTGTACGCGAATGGCATAAACGTGATAGACGTGACGCGCGTACGTTGCCGCGGACGGCGTAAGAACCCCATCAATTCCGGCGAGAGCCTGATCGTATTCCGCGGCGTGCTTCCGTCGCAGCGAATTTGCTTCCGCCAGATGGCGCAATTTGATCGATAAGACTGCCGCTTGGATGCCGTCCATCCGGCAGTTCCATCCCATCAGAGAGTGGTAGTATTTTCGTGACTGACCGTGGTCTCTCAGCATCTGGATTTGCTTTCGTAGCTCAGGGTCGTTTGTCACGACTGCGCCAGCCTCTCCGAAGGCGCCAAGATTCTTTCCTGGGTAAAAACTGAAGCAACCCGCGTCCCCCATCGTGCCGGCTTTTCGGCCTTTATATTCAGCGCCATGGGCCTGGGCGGCATCCTCAACGACGAAAAGTCCGTTTGAGCGCGCGAATTCCAAAATCGGGTCCATGTCTGCCGGTTGCCCGAAAAGGTGGACCGGAATAATCGCCTTGGTTCGCTCGGTCAGACTGTTCTCAAGTTCTGCGGGATTCATCGTGAAGGTTTCTGGATCAACATCCACGAATACTGGCCGCGCTTTGCAGTAAGTAATCGCCTCCGCGGTGGCAATAAAAGTGTTCGGAACGGTAATGACTTCATCGTCTTCACCAATTCCAAGCCCCAGCAGAGCAAGCCACAGGGCGTCGGTGCCGTTGCCCACGGCGATTGCATCGGAGGATCCGCAGAATGCAGCGAACTCTCCTTCGAACTTCTCCACGAACGGCCCGCCGGCAAAAGCACTGCTCTCGATCACTTCGCGAATAGCGCGATCGAATTTATCAATAAGTGGGGCGTGATGCGCCTTCAAATCAAGAAAGGGAACTTTCATTTGAACTTTGGTTATGCGCTGGACATGGAAAGTGGGGTCAAAGCTTCACACGCTACGCTGAGCGGCTGTGAAACCCCACCTAACACTCATCCAGCAAATGCTTCGACCTGAAGAATCTCTTCGGCTACGACAGGGGCACGAGCCGGCATCGTGTTACTCGCTTGAGAAAATGTCACTGGCGCACCGTTGATTTTGATCGAGGTGCTAGCCGCTTCGAGGATCCTGACCATTTCCAATCCTTTGCGGCCATCCGTTAGCGGTTTAGAATTTGTGTTGATGCAGTCAACAAAATGCTCACAAGCCAGCTTTAGCGGTTCTTCCTGGTGGAGATATGGAATGTAACTGTCGCCATAGTGATAAGAGTATTGAAATTCAGCAAACGTGTCGTAATGCGGCGGACGTTCTACCCGCGCATCGTAAATGCGGATTTTCTCGCGTGTGCGCAAATCATCATACACGATCATTCGTCGCGTACCGACGATAGTCATTTCGCGAATTTTCCGTGGCTCAAGCCAGCTGCTTTGGATGGTCGCGAAACGTTTGCCTGAGAAGGAGAGAGACATGTTTGTCACGTCCTCTACTCCTGGCGTGATATGAGCATTGCCCTGGCAGTTAATTCTGGTGGGAAATTCGTTCAGAATATGAAGAATGATTGAGATGTCGTGCGGCGCCAGATCCCACGCGACATTAATGTCCTTTTGGAACAATCCGAGATTGAGACGTCGGCAATTGATATAGCGAATCTCGCCCAGATCGCCGGCTTGCACAATTTGGGCAATCTTTTGCACCGGTGAAGAGTAAAGAAAAGTGTGATCGATCATCAAAACCAGCCCATTGCGGTTGGCGATTTCGATCAGTTCCTCGCACTCGGCTACAGACGACGCCATCGGTTTTTCGATGAACGTGTGCTTACCCGCCAGAAGGGCTGCCTTAGCCAATGAGTAGTGATGCTTCACCGGCGTGGCAATGACGACAGCATCCACGTTAGAACCGTTGAGGAGCTGCTGTGGATGCGTCATGCCTTCGATATCCGGATACAGTGCGCGGATATGCTTTAGGCGCTCTGTGTTGAGATCGCAGATGGCTTTGAGCTGGCAATCCGAAAGGCTTCTAAAGTTGCGAACAAGTAGCGGTCCCCAGTAACCGCACCCGATCACGCCAACTGTAATTTGTTTCTTCATATTTTTTGCGTTGATTCTCTCACTCTCTGCAGAGTTGAGGCCGACCGGCGAGGGCCCGGTTCCTGGCGACTGACTTTCGCTTGCGTACGGGATTCAAAGAGTTGCCCAGCGATAACGCCGCATGTCTTGAGCATAATTTTGAGATCCAGGAGGATCGATAGGTTCTTGAGATAGAACAGATCCATCACGATCATCTCGTTGAACGTCGTTTTGTTCTTGCCGTTTACCTGCCAGTATCCAGTCAAGCCCGGCAGACCGTTTACGCGTTGTCGTTGCCATGGCTCGTAATGGGCAAATTCATTTGGCGTGCAAGGCCGTGGCCCAACCAGACTCATCTCGCCATAAAGCACATTCAGAATTTGAGGGAGCTCATCCAAGCCGCTCGCACGCAGAAATCGGCCAAAAGGGGCGAGCCGGGGATCACCATAAGCGTCCAGCTTAGTCATCGGACGATCGATCTTGATCAATTCTTGGAAGTAATGTTCGTGAGTTTGTGTTTCAGCACTCATCTTCATTGTCCGGAACTTCCAGATAAAAAAATGTTTTCCTCCAAGGCCGACACGCTTTTGGCGGTAGAAAATTGGGCCGGGCGAAGCGAGTCGCGTCACCAGCATGAGCAAAAGCATTAGCGGCAACCAAATCGGCAGCAAAAGCAGAATGCAAATGGTGTCGAGCGCCGATTTCCAGGCAGGAACCCTTTGCACCGGCGCGTCTGGAAATGTGACTGTAACGCGAGGCGCTTTCGCCCCGTTCCTGTTCGAGGCGTTACAGGGCAAGCTGCCGCCCCTGGTCGCCCGCCGGATATGCGGGAGATGACCTTCTATCCTCATCTGATGGTTCCTCCAACTACTGCTAACCCGCTAATCGTGCGGGAGTTGTCTTAGTGAGGAGGCAATTGCATCTAGGTCTTCGATCCATCAAGGAAACGCGACCGAGGAGCGAGGCCTCGAAAAACTCACCTTTAAAAATGGAAAAACGGGGGGACAAAGCAGTAAACCGAAATCGAAATCAGGCCGTTCGAACGATCGTTGGCCGCGGGGGGAACGCCACGCTGGGAGGAGTTGTTGGATTTGTCTGGTTTCCCGCACGCTTACTTCTACGGAAACTGGGGGCCGAAGGTTCCGAATATTTTGCAGCGCCAGGGAATTTAACGGCGTTGTCACAAACCAGGGAATTAAGGCCGAAATAGGAGAGAAGTGGCCAGCCCGACGATCGATCGCTTATTCGATCTCTGAGAGCAGGGTGTCGAGGTTTTCGCTCTCGGAACCGTGCTCTTCGGTTAGGCCCGTTTGCACCAAGCACCCGAGGCAAAGTCCGTTACGAACACGCACTACACCGCAACAATGCGGGCACTCCTCGTCCTCATGCTGAGGCGTTCCAAACGAATCAGTTAGGCCATTTAAATCCATTTTTCATCATCCCTGTTGCTGCTGCTCGCCGGGTGGTTTGTCACCGAGCGAAGTCTCTCTGCTAATGCACAATCGTGCTCTGGAGTGGAGACGTCAGCATCGCCAAGGCGTGCTGTCGGAGAAGCTTACATGTGAGCTCCAGCGCTACAGCGTGCACAAGCACTTCTACGGAGAGCGTCGGATGAAGTTCCGAAAAATACGTATTCTGGCAGGAAAAATGTCTGGTTTTTACACAATCGTTTCAATTACTGTTCCAAACCGTCAGCATAGCCTCGTGTTCGATGACCCTTCAGATTCGGATTCAATTCAAAAAGAATAGGTGTTTCATTCGCTGACATATGGGCGAATCATCTGAATTTCTAAAGAGAGCTGTCACCGGAGCGGTCGAGACACTGAAGTCCCTTGGTCAACTCGATGGGCAATTGCAGAAAGCCGCGGACCTCATCGAAGAGTGTTTGCGCGCAGGGAAGAAATTGCTCGTCTGCGGAAACGGTGGCAGTGCGGCGGATGCTTCGCATTTTGCAACGGAGTTTGTGGTGCGTTTTATAGCCGACCGTCCGGCGTATCCGGCCATTTGCCTTGCTGGCGATGGAGGGCTTCTCACAGCCGCGGGAAACGATTACGGATTCGATGAGGTTTTCGCGCGGCAGGTGGCGGCTTTCGGTCTTCCAGGAGATCTGCTGATTTGCCTGACGACTTCCGGCAAGTCCCGGAATATTGAGCGCGCATTGCAGGAGGCAAAATCCCGGAAAGTCAAAACGGTTAGCTTCCTCGGTCGCGACGGCGGCTCAACCGTCGGAATGGCTGATGTCGATCTCTTAGTTCGCGGGGATTTAACCGCCCGGATTCAGGAGGCGCATCAGCTTCTTTTGCACGTGCTGTGTGAGGTCGTTGAGGCTCGGCTCAGCAGAAAGACAAAAGCCGGCAAAGCGGATGGATGATTCCGGTGTTTCAAAACAGTCCGAACTCCTTGATCTTCACCTTCACGCCTCTCGAGGGCCTCTTCGATTAACGATCCAAGTTACTCAGAATTCTTCAGCAGACGCTCGCGTTCGCGATCAAGTTGCCGGCGCTCGCTCGCTGTCAAACTGCCGATTCCGAATTTGGAAATCTTATCCAGTATCGGATCGATCGAAGTGTATACGTCATCGGCTTCCGCTGACCGCGTGGAATGTGTTTTAGGGATAACATGGAATTTCGGTCTGGGAGCAAAGCGCGCCTTTAATGCGTCCCACCAGGGAAGTTCTGGCCCGGCGCCATGCAGCTCAATAAAAACGAACGCTGCGCCGATGCTTGTCCAAACGACCATCAGGTCGCTCCAAGCGTGATATGCCAGCAATTGAAAAGTGTAAACAGCAGCAAGGATCAGTACGATCCATTTGGTCATGATCCGCAGAAATAACTCAGCCCGCGGATAGATCGTCGCGAATGCTACGAAAATTCCAAAGTGTAACGCGGGCGAACCGGCGAGAGCGGAGCGCTGCCAAAGCCCCCAAATCGTCAGCAATGCCGCAGGCGTAACCAGCAGGACAAGATACAGTCCAATGTAGGCGCTCCGACCAATAAACCGTTCGACTTCGCGGCCGAACACGAACAACATATACATCTCGATCGCAAACCAGAGCAACCCTGACGGCGCGTGCACGAAGGCATACGTGAAAAGGCGCCACACCTGACCCGACCAGACTGCAGCACTGTCAAATTGCAGATAGGCCAAAATCGAGCCCGCCCCGATGGCGACGAGAATAGCTGCAAGGATCGCGGTCGCGACGTGTATCCCAACCAGCATCGTAGTCACATCGACGGGATAGCGGCCCATCCACGCAACCGGCCGATAATCATCGGAGGTGGTGACCCCGAACATACTTTCAATTAATGCCGCGCACTGTTCTTGCGCAAGCGTGAAACACTCTCCGTGCAACGATTCACCGTGGCGAAGGCGTTCATTCGTGCTTAAGATGGACACCTTCGCTGCATGAAAAATGTCGCACCTGCCATATTCCCGCCGAATGGAATCGGCGATACTAAGCCAATGAACCAGGCCGTGCTGGATTGGGTACACGAGATTGGAAAATTGACCAAACCCGAGAATATTTTCTGGTGCGACGGTTGCGAACGCGAGAATGAATTTCTCCTCGAGGAATCGCTGAAGCAGAATGTGGTGATCAAACTGAACGAGAAGAAAATTCCGCGCTCTTATCTGCACCGTTCCAATCCAAACGACGTGGCCCGTGTCGAGAAGTTCACATTCATCTGCACGCCCACCAAAGAAGAAGCGGGACCCACAAACAATTGGTCAGAACCGGCGGAAACGTATTCGAAGCTATACGGATTGTTGGACGGCGCAATGCGCGGGCGCACCATGTTTGTCGTTCCGTACGTGATGGGACCGCCCGATTCAACTTTGACGAAGGTAGGGTTCGAAATCACCGATTCAAAATACGTGGTGCTCAGCATGCGAATCATGACCCGCATGGGCAAAATCGCTCTGGAACGGCTCGGCCACGATCCACAGGTAGAATGGAACCGTGGTGTTCATTCTTTGTTAGACGTTGATCCCGATCGCCGGTTCATCTGTCATTTTCCACAGGACAACACAATCATCTCAGTCGGCTCGGGCTATGGCGGAAACGTTTTGTTAAGCAAGAAATGTCTCGCGCTACGCATCGGCTCGTACCTTGCGCGTAAGCAAGGCTGGATGGCTGAGCACATGCTCATTCTCGGAGTCGAATCGCCCGAAGGAAAAAAACATTATGTGGCCGCGGCATTCCCCAGCGCATGCGGCAAAACCAATTTTGCGATGTTGATTCCTCCTGCGCATTTCAAAGGCTGGAAGGTGACAACCGTGGGTGACGACATCGCGTGGATGGAAATTCGCGACGGACGATTGTTCGCAGTGAATCCGGAGAATGGTTATTTCGGCGTCGTTCCCGGCACGAGTTACAAATCAAATCCGAACGCGATGAGATCCATCGAGCACGACACCCTCTATACAAACGTCGCGCTCACGGACGATGGCGATGCTTGGTGGGAAGGAAAAGATGGCGATCCTCCCCAGCATGCCATTGATTGGCGTGGAAACGACTGGACTCCAAATTCAAAAGAAAAAGCCGCTCACCCCAACAGCAGGTTCGCCACTCCAATGCGCAATAATCCGGCTCTCGATGCCGATGTGGAAAAAGGCCAGGGCGTCCCGATCAGTGCGATCATTTTTGGCGGTCGCCGCAGCGACACGGTTCCACTGGTTTACGAGGCCTTCGATTGGCTACATGGCGTTTATCTTGGTGCTACCATGGCGTCCGAGACGACCGCAGCCGCGACGGGCGCTGTGGGAAAAGTTCGGCGCGATCCGATGGCGATGCTGCCGTTCTGCGGATACAATATCGGCGAGTATTTCCAGCATTGGCTCAGTATTGGAGAACGTCTCACCAAGCCGCCACTCATCTTCAACGTGAATTGGTTTCGCAAAGGCGCGAATGGTAAATTCCTCTGGCCGGGCTTTGGCGAGAACATGCGGGTACTCAAATGGGTAATCGATCGCTGTGAACAAACAGGCGGAGCTCTCAAATCACCTGTGGGTTGGTTACCCAGTCCGCATGACCTCGATCTCGATGGTCTCGACATCGATCACCAATCTGTGGCGGATCTTCTCGGAATCGATCACGAAGAATGGCAGAAAGAGCTCGCCGAACACGAAGCATTTTTCGATTCGCTCGGCGGCGTCGTTCCGCAGGAGTTGCAAGAACAACGCGAGAAGCTAGTCGCGCGTTTCGCTGAATAATCATCTCCGCGTTGACCATTGGGGTCACCGAGTGCTGTGACGCTCGGAATGACAGTTTTTGTTTCTGAAATTTGCGAACCGCTTGACTGGCGGCGAATATTTCCAGTGGGTTCGAAGGTTGCGAACACAAGATATCTCGAAGCTCCAGGCGTAAAGGGTCACATTGAGGTTCGTGGCGCACGCCAGAATAATCTCAAAGGAATCGATATTGATCTTCCGCTGGGAAAATTGACGGTCATCACCGGCCCAAGCGGCAGCGGCAAATCCAGCCTGGCATTCGAAACGATTTACGCGGAAGGCCAGCGACGCTACGTGGAAACGTTTAGCCCGTACATGCGGCAATTTCTCGACCGGATGGACAAGCCCCGCGTGGACGACATCAGGGGCATTCCGCCCGCCATCGCCATCGAGCAAGCGAACCCGATCAAAAGCTCGCGCTCGACCGTTGGCACAATGACAGAAATCAACGATTATCTAAAATTGCTCTGGCCGCGTGTGGCTCGTGCATTTTGTCCTACTTGCAGCCGCGAAATTCGTCCAGAAACCGCGCAGTCAATCAGTGAGCAGGTGTTAGGCGATTGCGCCGGCAAAACTGTTCTGGTCACATTCTGGGTCGCCGTTCCCTCGAAAACCGAGCCACGAAAGTTTTTCGAGTTCTTGCAGCAGCAGGGGTACATCCGCGTGTTGATCGACAACCAAATTGTGCGCGTCGACGCCGATCCAAAATTCAAGCGTCTTGGCGCGCGTGTGCAGGTTATTCAGGATCGTATCGCCCTCTCAGAGCAAAATCGCGCCCGCCTGGTAGAGGGTATCGAAACGGCGTTACGCTTCGGCAAGGGAAAAATCAACGTCATTCCGGTTTCAGAAAACACCTTACGGCCAGCGATTCACGAATTGCCATTCTCTACCGGCTGGCATTGCGCGCATTGCGACCTCGATGTTCGGCCGCCTACAGCCGGGCTTTTTAGTTTCAATAATCCACTCGGCGCGTGCCCAGAATGTCGAGGATTTGGTCGCACCATTGCAATCGATCTGAACAAGGCGATCCCAAATCGCAGACTAAGCATCAAACAAGGCGTAGTACGCGTTTTTCGCGGTGTCGAATTCGGCGAATCGCAGAAAGATTTGCTTCGAGCCTGCGCACGCGAGGAGATCGACGTAAACGTTCCGTTCAAGGAATTGCCAAAAGCCGACCAAGACTTTGTCATCGAAGGCGAGAAACGATGCGATTATACCGACGACGATTACGAAGACGATCGGTGGTACGGCGTCCGTGGATTTTTCCGCTGGCTTGAGAGCAAGACGTACAAAATGCATGTGCGAGTCTTGCTCAGCCGCTATCGGGCTTATGTCACCTGCCCTGCCTGCAACGGCGGACGCTATCAACCGGAAGCGCTCAATTACAAAGCTATAGCCAGCGTCAATGACGGCCGAGATGGCGCTATGAAGCCGCCGTTAGAGCTGACACTGCCCGACTTTCAATCGCTCTCGGTTTCCGACGCGCGTGGTTTTCTGCGCAAACTCGAGATTCCTGCGAACGATTCGACTGCGCGAATGTTGAGCGACGAAATTCGGGCGCGCCTTAATTACCTCTGCGAAGTCGGCGTCGGCTATCTCACGCTCGACCGCTCCACGCGCACTTTGAGCGGAGGCGAAGTCCAACGCGTAAATCTCACAACATGCCTCGGCGCATCGCTGGTCAATACGCTTTTCGTCATGGATGAACCGAGCATCGGTTTGCATCCGCGCGACGTGGGCCGGCTTGTGCGTGTGATGCATAACTTGCGCGACAAAGGCAATACGCTTCTCGTCGTCGAACACGAGGAACAAATTATTCATGCCGCTGATAACGTGATCGATATTGGGCCAGGACGCGGTGAGCACGGCGGCCAGTTGGTGTGGAGTGGCACGGTCGGCGAATTTGTAAATGGAGCCCAGTCCGCCTTGCCCGGCGGAAGTTCGGCAGAGCGGCGCAATGGAGCGCAGCCTACCTCATTGACGCGTGATTATCTGACGAATCGCAAATCAATTTCGCTGCCGGCATCGCGGCGAACAACCAAAGCCGCGATCAAGATCACGGGCGCACGACAGCACAACCTCAAGAACATCGACGTCGAGCTTCCACTTAACGTTTTCACATGTGTCACAGGCGTTTCTGGATCTGGAAAATCTACGCTGATCCACGACGTGCTGTACCGGAATCTAATGGTCGCCAAAGGAGAGGCGTCCGATCATCAGCCTACCCAAAGCTACACTCGGGGAGGAGAGCCAGGCCTCTGCAAATCGATCACCGGCGTGGATGGGATTCGTGAGGTCATCATGGTCGATCAGACACCGCTGGCGCGCACGCCCCGATCGACGCCGCTGCTCTATCTGGGACTCTACGATCGTGTTCGCGAATTGTTCGCTGCGCAACCGGCAGCAATGTCTCAGGGACTCACTGCAGGCACGTTTTCGTTCAATTCCGGCAGCGGTCGATGCGAACGTTGCTCCGGCACCGGATATGAGAAAATCGAGATGCAATTTTTGAGTGATCTTTTCGTGCGGTGCGCAGAATGCGAAGGCAAACGGTTTCAGCCGCACGTTCTGAAAGTTCAATTACATGGAAAATCAATCCACGATTTGCTAAAGCTCACTGTAACTGAAGCGGTCGAGTTTTTCGCACAAACCGGGGAAGAAAAAAATATATCTGAACCGCTTCGCGTGCTTGAAGAGGTCGGACTTGGTTATCTCCGACTCGGTCAACCGCTGAATACGTTGTCCGGTGGTGAATCGCAGCGGTTAAAGCTCGTTGGACATTTGGCACAGACACAAAACGCCGAAGCTCAGAATGGAAAACCCAGTGGTGATTTGTTTATCTTCGATGAACCGACCACGGGATTGCATTTTGATGACGTGGCGATGTTGCTGCGATTGTTTCAGCGATTGGTTGATCGCGGTCATTCCATCATGGTGATCGAGCATAACCTCGAAGTGATTAAGTGCGCAGATTGGATTGTCGATCTCGGGCCGGAAGCCGGAGATGCAGGCGGCCAGGTGATCGCAACAGGAACGCCGGAGCAAATTGCGGGCATAGAGCAATCGCACACTGGTGCATTCTTGCGGTCCATTATGTCGAGCAAAACGAAGCAGAGTCGAAAAGTGCCGTCGCCAAATTCAGATGGCGTATCGGCCGGCCCGATCGACTACGCTTGGAATGGGGAGACGAGATTGCAGCGGGCCGCTGAAGAGGCCCCCGCATTTCGGGTCTTTGAGCGCAACGACGCAATCCAGGTCCACGGCGCACGCGAGCACAACTTAAAAAACATCGACGTCAAAATTCCGAGGGAACAAATGGTAGTCATTACCGGTCTCAGTGGGTCGGGCAAATCAACGCTTGCATTCGATATTCTGTTTTCGGAAGGACAACGACGTTTTCTCGACAGCATGTCGCCTTACGCAAGGCAATTTGTGGAGCAACTCGAAAAACCCGACGTTGATTTGGTAAGCGGATTGCCTCCCAGTGTGGCGATTGAGCAAAGGGTCACACGCGGGGGAGGGAAGTCGACCGTCGCGACAGTCACCGAGGTATACCACTTTCTCCGGCTGCTTTTCGCAAAAACGGGGACCCAATTTTGTCCGGACTGTGATTTAGCCGTTGAAAAACAAAGCCTCGCCGCCATCACGAAACAAATTGAATCAAAAGCAAAGGGCGGACCGGTTAGAGTGCTGGCGCCACTTGTAAAAGCTCGAAAGGGTTTTCACTCCGAAGTTGCGCGCTGGGCAGAACGCCAGGGATTCGACACGCTGTACGCGGACGGAAAACTGGTTCCACTTTCGCAGTTCCAAAAACTGGAGCGCTTCAAAGAACATACAATCGACGTAGTTGTGGGTATCATCGATCGGAACCGAATCACGGGAACTCGGGATGTAGCACGGCGCGCCCTTGAGATCGGACGCGGCACGGCGCGCCTGCTCGATTCGAAAAACCGGCTAACAGTCACGAGCACTGAAATGAGCTGCCCGAACTGTGGTCGTGCGTTCGAGGAGCTCGACCCGCGGTTGTTTTCTTTCAATTCACCTCATGGCGCTTGTGAAGAATGTGGTGGCTTCGGGGAGATTTGGGATCAGGATCGGCAAACTGCCGCCAACCCGGATGGTGAATCGATTCTTGCGAGTGAGTTGGCAGCCGAGCGCGAATCCGAATGGATCGATGAAGGCGAAGCGCGCGAATGCCCGGGTTGTCACGGCTCGCGCCTCAACGCGGTGGCGCGTCATGTGCGCGTCCAAGATTACACCATCGATCAGTTCACCAACCTTTCAGCCAGGGAAGCAGCGCGAAAAATCGAGAGATTGAAATTCTGCGGAACGCATCAAACGATTGCCGACGGGCTCATTCCTGAAATTCAACAGCGATTGCTTTTCATGGAGAAAGTTGGCCTCGGTTATCTCGCTCTTGGGCGCTCGGCGAAAACGTTAAGCGGCGGCGAATCTCAGCGCATCCGTTTGGCTGCGCAGCTGGGCTCCAACCTGCGCGGCGTCCTTTACGTATTGGATGAGCCTACGATTGGCCTTCATCCGCGCGATAACTTGCGATTGCTCGATACGCTCACCGCGCTTCGAAACAAGGGAAACTCACTGATCATCGTCGAGCATGACGAGGAAACAATGCGGCGCGCCGATCACATCGTTGATCTTGGCCCACGCGCTGGAATACACGGAGGGCAGGTCGTAGCTACGGGCGCGCTTGTGGACGTGGAGAAAAATCCAGATTCCGAAACAGCCCGCTGCTTGAAAGCAGCGCCCCGGCATCCTACGCGAGGATCGCGTCGATCTTTGCGCGATGTTGACGATTGGATCGAAGTCCGTGATGCCAGAGCGAACAATTTGAAACATGTCGATGTTCGTTTCCCCATCGGAAGGCTTTCCGTGATCACGGGAATTTCCGGCAGCGGTAAATCGACGTTAATGCACGAGGTAATTTGGCCTGCAGTGCGCCAGCAACTGAATGAAAGGAAACGCGCAGGAAATGGCAATCTATTCAAACTGGTTAGTGGCGCCCAGGAGATCGAAGCAGTTTACGAAGTCGATCAGTCCCCGATCGGAAAGACATCGCGGTCGACGCCCGGTACTTACGTGAAAGTGTTCGACGAGATCCGGAATCTTTATGCGCAGTTACCCCTCTCGCGCGTGCGCGGTTATTCTGCTAGCCGATTTTCATTCAACGCCGAAGGCGGTCGCTGCGAGACTTGCAAAGGTCAGGGCGTGATCAAATTGGAGATGAACTTTCTACCGCGTAGCTATGTGCCGTGTGAAGACTGCGGCGGCAAACGCTATAATCCGCAAACACTTGATGTGCTTTATAACGACAAATCAATCGGCGACGTAATGGAAATGACCATCGAGGAGGCAGCGAAGTTCTTTTCGGTGTATCCGAAAATTGCGCGTCCGCTCTCTTTGCAAGTCGATACAGGTTTGGGTTATTTGAAGCTGGGGCAACCGAGTCCAACCTTGAGCGGCGGCGAAGCGCAGCGATTGAAGTTAGTCACACAACTTAAGCGGGGTGTCGGCCGCGCGGCCAACGAACGGATCAGGAAAATGCGCAAACCAGGTTCGACTTTGTATCTGCTCGAGGAACCGACTATTGGCTTGCATATGGCCGACATAGAATTACTTCTGAAGGTGTTGCATCGGCTCGTGGATGAAGGAAACACAGTCATTGTAATCGAACATAATCTCAGCGTCATCGCGGAAGCCGATTACATCGTCGATCTTGGGCCAGAAGCCGGAGCGGAAGGAGGCGAGGTCGTCGCGTGTGGGACACCGGAACAAGTATCGAAGCATCGTGTGAGCCGAACAGCCCCGTTCTTGCGAAAAGTGCTCAGAGGAGCGAACCACAAATCTCGGAGTTAGTCTGCGCATACCAAACGACCTCGCCCTCAGGGCGAGCAGGCTTCGCGAATTAGGTGACCGAAATTCGACTGTGCCGTCCATCGCCGTGCCCGCGGCTCGGCATGATGCGCGTTTTCGTTGCGACTGTCGCTCACTTCTGTGAAAGTCGGCGCAATGTTTGCGTACTACTTGCATAATCTCGATCCAATTATTTTTCGGATCTCCGGAGATGTTGGTCCCCGGTGGTACGGTCTCGCTTATGTGCTCGCATTTATCGCCAGCTATTTCCTGTTCTTTTGGCTCGCCAAACGCGGCTACGCTGATTTGGCACCACAACGAGTTGGCGATTTCATCACTGGCTGCGCGTTGTTTGGCGTAATCATCGGCGGACGTCTCGGGTACGTTTTCTTCTATAAACCGGAAATGCTGCGCGAGCCGCTCTCCATCTTTCGCGTTTGGGAAGGGGGAATGTCCAGCCACGGCGGAATGGTTGGCCTGTTGCTATTCACTTTGTACTACGCACATCGGCACAAAATCTCGTGGACAAACCTCGGCGACAATCTTGTTGTCACCGCGCCGATCGGCCTGTTTTTCGGACGCTGCGCCAACTTCATCAACGGCGAACTTTACGGACGGGTTACCAAAGTTGCCTGGGCGATGCAGTTTCCGAAGGAACTTTTTGATCATCCCGAGGAGGCAGACCGTGCCGTGGCGGCGTGCACGCGCATCGATCCTTCGCTCGGCAGCCCGGATGCAATCGTTAATGCAGTTCGCACCCAGCCGCAGGTGGTCACGGCGTTGCGCTCAATCCTTTCGCCGCGCCATCCTTCGCAGCTGTACGAGGCTTTTTTTGAAGGAATCGTTCTATTCGCGATTTTATGGTTTGTCCGAACTCGCAAGCGCGAGCCAAATGGCGTTTTGACTGGGCTATTTTTTATCTGCTATGCCATTTTTCGAATCATAATCGAATATTTTCGCGAACCCGATGCGACGCTGGTCGGTCCTTTTACGCGCGGTCAATTTTTCTCATTCTTTCTCATCGTCATTGGTCTCGGATTTGTTGTGGTGGCAAAAACGCGTCCGACATTTCCGAAAAACTTCTCTCCCTAATTTCTTGTCGAGCGAAGTTGTGCCATCTCTGGATGAAGGGACGAGCTCCGATTCACTGGCTACTCGACGTCAGTCTTTCGCGTCTACGTAGCGTCTTCATTCTCCCGCTCGGTTGAAATGACAAGTAGCGTTTCTCCAAAACGGCGCTATTACTTAAGCCGGTGACGCGGGAATGCTGGAAATCATAGCGGCCGGCGGCGGACTCCTGTTTGCGTTCGATCACGCGACGATCGCGGGGAAACTCGTTCTCACTCTGCTCGCTGTTGTATCCATTTTTAGCTGGTCGATCATGATCACTAAACTGCGCGTGATCCGATTTGCGCGAAAACAGAATGCGCGCTTTCTAGCTGCGTTTCGACAGGATCGGCAACCGTTGCGTCTCTTTGAGAAGCACGCTCGATTTCCCGGATCCCCGGTCTTCAATGTATATCGCGCCGGGTGCGAAGAAATGACATTTCATCTGCTCGGTTCTCCAGAGGTGGATGACACATTTCGAGCGCGGCTCGGAATTGCCGATAAAATCTCGCCAGCACAAATGGGCGCGGTAAACGCGGCCATGGAACGAGCAGTAGGCGAAACCGCGCTTTCACTCGAATCGCAGATGATTTTGCTCGCGACCGCGGTGAGCGGTTCGCCATTTCTCGGTTTGCTCGGCACGGTGTGGGGCGTAATGGACGCCTTTACCGGCGTGGCAGAGGCAGGCTCACCCAACCTGGTTTCGATGGCGCCCGGTGTTTCAGGCGCACTCATCACCACGGTGACCGCGCTGTGTGTCGCGATTCCAGCGATGTTCGGTTACAACTTTCTCGTCACCAGTATTCGCGGGATGATTGTTGAGATGGACAATTTCGCGGCAGAGCTTGCCTCGGAATTCGAGCACAAATACGTCGATCACAGCCAGCGTGAATCGGCATTTCGCCGATGAGACGCTACTCCCAACGCCAGAGTCTTTCCACACTCAGCGAAATTAATATCACGCCACTCCTGGACCTGGCATTTGTGCTACTCATCATCTTCATGATCACGACTCCGCTGCTGGAAAGCAGTATGAACCTGGTCATCCCATCCAGCGGCGCGACCAATCCGGCACTTAAGTCAACGCAAGTGCAAATTGTCTCCATCGATCGCAGCGAGATGATTCGCTTTAATGATCAGGCGATCGATATCAAGACGCTTACAGACCGGCTGTCAGAATTGAAGCGGGCTAATCCAGATATTGCCGTCATGATTCGAGCTGATCGCGAATTGCCCGTGCAGAAATTGATTACGTTGATGGATGCCCTGAAACAGACACAAATTACCAAGGTTGGCATCGCTACCAAGGCAGAGTCGAAGTAGATGTCAGCGACCCCGCGCTTTTGGCGCAACGTCATGCTAATTGCGGCGGCGCATGTTGCGCTGATTGCGGGTTTGATTCGCTGGAGCGTCGCAGCGCGAAGCACGCCGGACACGGAAAGCCTGGTTTGGGTGAGTGGGGCCGACGATCTTCCCGACGGAAGATTAGGAAGCCACGCGGCAGCACTTACGGAGAACTCAATAGCAGCCGCTAACTCGGAACCTGTCCCGCCAGAGAAGAGGGAAGAAGAGCAGGCATCCTTGGTCCAAGCAAAGAGCGAGATCGAATTGGCAAAGCCGACGCCGACGGCAAAGCCCGCTCCCACCGCGCCACCCAAGGTAAAGTTAGCGTCGAAACCAACTCCTAAGCCAAAGCCCAAACCGACTCCTAAAAGAATCGTTCTGGCGAAAGGGACGAAATCATCCGTACACGCCAAGTCGAGTCCGTCAAAATCCACCGCAGATCAGAGCGAGTCGAGTAGCGAACAAAAGAAGAGCGCGAAAACGGCCACTACCAAAACTAAATCAGTGCAGAATGAGGCCGGTGGCACAACAGGTTCGACCGGTAAAAGTGCTACTGGAGCCGGGGGAGGGAATGCATCGGAATTCGGGTGGTATGGCAACATGCTGCACGATCGTTTTTACAGCGCGTGGATCCAGCCAACAACCACCATCGCCTCACGCACTAAGATCTCAACCTTGGTTCGAGTTCGAATCGAAAAGGATGGTCACGTCTCTAAATTCGAGATCATCAAACCCTCCGAAAATGTGGTAGTAAACGAGTCGGTCGCGGCAATTGCGAAAAAAGTCACGGAGGTTGATTCGCCGCCGACCGGCTTAATCCAGGGCGATCACTACGATGTAAAAATTAATTTCGAGTTAAACACCAACCAGGAAATGGCGAAATAAGAGGACCGTTGCGGAAATGACGTTTGCGCTTTCAGTCGAGGTTTTTCGCAAATTTCTCTTCGATCAGTTGATGTAGATGCTCGGATATTGCCGGATGGCGGAGACGCTGAACCACTTCGTCCAAAAAGCCTCTGACAATGAGGCGTTGAGCTACCGGAACGGGAATGCCACGTGTGCGAAGATAAAAGAGTTCATCTTCGTTGATTTGACCGGAAGTTGCTCCGTGCGTGCAACGCACGTTGTCGGCGAGAATTTCGAGACCAGGCATTGAATTGGCCTCTGCATCGTCGCTCAACAAGAGGTTGCGTACTTTTTGATAAGCATCGGTGAAGTGGGCGTGCGGCTCCACCCGGATAAGGCCGCCGAAAATAGTACGGGCCCGATCGTCCAGCGCGTTTTTGTACAAAAGATCGCTCGCAGTATGCGGCGACACGTGGTCTTGCAACGTGCGCGCATCGAATTCCTGCTCATTGTTGGCAACGGCGACGGCAAGCAGGTCACTGCGGCCGCCCTCGCCGATGAGCCGGCTTAAACTTTCGAAGCGCGAATACCGCGATCCAAGATTCAGATTCAGGCTCATGGCTGAAGCGTCATGGTCCACCGTTGTGGAGTTCATCTGCAGCGCCACAACCTTGTCTGCCCAATTTTGCGCACACACGTACGTCACCTTCGCACCAGGTCCCGCGACCAGATCGTTTACGCCACACGCGAATCCGGGGGTGCGCCCATTCAAGGAGCGGAAATGTTCGATTACAGTGACCTTCGCCAGCTCGTCCGTAACCAGGAGTAAATGCGGAAACGCGGAGGCGTTTTCACCGTTCAGCCAATGAAATATTTCGATTGGTGACTCAATCTCGACTCCTCGCGGGACGTAGAGAAACGTTCCTGACGAAACCAATGCCTGGTGTAAAGCCGCGAACTTCGCAGACCCAAGCTTAGCCGGTTGCGACATGAAATGTTTGCGAAATAACTCCGCGTGCTCAACGATCGCCCGCTCGAGCGATTGGAAAATGACGCCGCGCTTCTTCAGCTCATCTGAAATCACGTCCCGCTCAATGAGCTCGTCCCCGGCGAAGATCATTCGCCCGGCCACTTCTTCGAGGCCGCGTGATTGCTCCAGAATAATTGCGCGCTCGCTGTCGCTCAATCTGCCGCCCTGTTTGAACGGGTCTAAGTCGAGAAGACCGACATTGGCGAATCGCCACGCCTGATCCTTGCGCGTCGGGCTTGGTAACGACTCAAACTGTTGCCAGGCTGTGCGCTGTTGATCACGAAACCAATCGGGAAATTCGCGTATCTGGTTTGGGCCTGAAAGAATCGAAGCCGGTTTTTCGATTGTCGCTGTTTCGTTTTTGGTCATTTGCAAGAAGACACCTGAGGCCCGCGCATACTGCGGTTGCAGCCTTACGCTCACGCGGGGGTATTGACTACCCGACCGAGCCTTCCATCTCCAGCTCGATCAGCCGCTTGAGCTCTACACTGTATTCCATCGGAAACTGGCGGACGAGATCGTTGACGAAACCGTTCACACTCAGGCTCATCGCTTGCGCCTCAGTGAGTCCGCGCTGTTGCATGTAAAAAATTTGCTCCGCGCTCACCTGGCTCACGCTGGCTTCATGCTGAACTGCGTTACCGGTGCCGCGAACAGTGATCGCTGGGTATGTGTCCGTACGCGAGGTCGCATTAATAAGTAACGCGTCGCATTCCGTGTTGTTCTTGCAATTCTTCAAATGTTTTGGCACGTGAACCAGGCCGCGGTAGGTGGCGCGGCCTTTTCCAATCGAGATCGATTTGGAAACGATGTTGCTAGTCGTTTCATCCGCGGCGTGGATCATTTTCGCACCGGTGTCCTGGTGTTGGCCGTCGTTTGCAAGCGCGATGGACAGAACCTCGCCGCGCGCTCTACGGCCCTTCATAATCACGCCCGGATACTTCATCGTGAGACGCGAACCAATATTACAATCGATCCATTTCACTTCTGCGTTTTCGTGGGCAAGACCGCGTTTGGTCACAAGATTGAACACGTTCGACGCCCAGTTCTGGACCGTGATGTACTGAATCTTTGCGCCTTTCAGCGCAACCAATTCCACCACCGCACTGTGTAGCGTAGGAGTATTAAAC
This sequence comes from Verrucomicrobiota bacterium, assembly GCA_046732035.1. GTDB lineage: Bacteria > Verrucomicrobiota > Verrucomicrobiia > Chthoniobacterales > UBA10450 > Udaeobacter. The sequence continues at coordinate 5,143 of JBKPMH010000126.1, read as the reverse complement.
TTCGGTGCCGTGCAGCCCTCCATATAGGTGACCTCCGACCCTTCATCGGCGATGATCAGCGTGCGCTCGAACTGGCCAAAATTTTCGGCGTTGATTCGGAAGTATGCCTGCAGGGGATGTTTCACTTTGACCCCAGGCGGCACGTAAATGAACGATCCACCGCTGAACACGGCGGAATTCAGCGCGCTAAATTTGTTATCGGCCACCGGAATGACTTTCCCGAACCATTTCCGGAAAATTTCCGGATAATTTTTCAAACCTTCTCTCGATCCGACGAAAATGACGCCCTGTTCACCAACCGCTTTCTTAATGTTGGAATAGACCGCCTCGCTGTCGAATTGCGCTTCCACGCCTGCGAGGAATTTTCGTTCCTGCTCGGGAATACCCAGCCGCTCAAAGGTGCGCTTGATATCATCCGGCACATCCTCCCAACTGCGTTTCGGCTCCGTCCCAGGGGAGAGATAATAGCGAATCTTGTTGAAGTCGATTGCCTCAAGGTCTTTGCTAGCCCAGTGCGTAGGAAGCGGTTTTTCAAGGAACGTCTTCAGGCCGCGTAAGCGGAACTCACGCACCCAATCCGGGTCTTCTTTGACGTCCGCGATGTAGTGGATGGTTCGCTCACTCAACCCCACTCCCGCGTCCCGGACGTGAGCTTCCGGATAGAAGAAATCTCCTTTTCCTCGATCGATGTCGATGGCTGTTGTTTCGGTTTTCATTGTTTACCTCGTGTATGCTGGTTCGGCCGCTCCGTCCCGTGCCCAATCGTAGCCTCGTTCCTCGAGTTCGAGAGCGAGCTCTTTCCGTCCGCTCCTGACGATTCGCCCTGCTACCATCACATGGACGTAATCGGGGATAATGTAGTTCAGCAGACGCTGATAATGCGTAATCAACAATACGCCCAGATCGGGGCCGCGCAATGAATTAACGCCATGCGCGACGGTTTTGAGCGCGTCGATGTCCAAGCCGCTGTCCGTCTCGTCGAGAACCGCATATTTGGGCTCGAGCATTGCCATTTGCAGGATCTCAGTGCGCTTCTTTTCGCCGCCGGAAAAACCCTCGTTCACAGCGCGCGACGTAAATGACCGGTCCATTCCAAGAAGCTCCATTTTTTCGTAAAGCCTGGCATAATAGTCAGTTGCCTCGAGCTCTTCGCCTTCAGGCAAACGCGATTGCAATGCCGCACGGAGAAAATTGGCGATAGTCACGCCGGGAATCTCGCTTGGATACTGAAAGGCGAGAAAAATACCGCGCCGGGCCCGGTCGTCTGGTTCCAATACCAAAATGTCCTCACCATCCATGAAAATTTTTCCGGAGGTAACATGATAGTCAGGATGACCAGCTAAAACTTTGGCCAGCGTACTTTTTCCGGAGCCATTCGGGCCCATCAGCGCATGCACTTCGCCTCGTGGGATGTGAAGAGTCAGGCCTCGAACGATCTCTCGATCGCCGACGGTGATGTGTAAGTTCTCTATAGATAATTCCTTCATAAAGGGGAACCGTAACTATACCCTGATTTGGACTATTTGCGAGCGATCGACACCCCGCCGGCCGACGTAGTACCCTAACGTCTCCATTGGCTACCCCGCTTGGATTCGAACCAAGAATAACGCCTCCAAAGGGCGCTGTGTTACCGTTACACCACGGGGTATACGGTTCGCGATTTTAGATCGGCGATTTTCGATCGAAGCGCAATGTCCAAATTCGACTGTGATTCACCTCGCCCAGCAACCCGGCACCAAAATCGAGGTTGAATTATCGGTGATGCAGCACGTAAAATCCTGGTGGGGTTAGTGGGCTTTGGTTATGGAGCGGACAACCTTTCTTGAGCATTACCGCCTCTCCCTTGGGTTTGATGGCGGGCCAAAAGAACTCGGTCGAGACGGCGCGGCGATTGTGTACGAGGCCGTCGATGAACGATCCGATGACCCGGTCGTCGTAACAGTAGTACCGATGGAAAGCATCGATCCGGCGTTACGGGAGCGTTTCGAAGAACAGGCACGCGCCGTTCAGAGGCTGCGTCACGCGAACATTGCCAAGGTTTTCGACTTTGGACGAGAAGGCGACGATTATGCCTACGTCTCGGAACAACCAATCGGCGAAACGCTTGCTGGATGGGTTGCCCAACATGGACCGATGCCGGCTGACGCCACCTTGCGCGTGGCCGAACAGATCGTGAGCGTGTTCTCGTCCGCCAGTTTTCACAAACTTCCCTATCCGCCTATCGACCTCTCCCAAATCTTTATCGTGCCGGGACAAACACCCGAAGGCGGGTGGCCGTTGATAAAGCTAACGAATTTCGGCGTGACTGGACTCAAGGCTGGGCCCGAGCAAGTCGCGTCGCCTCACAGCGGATCGAGCCAACCGGAGTCAAAGGAACCGGCCTTACCTGGTTCTGAACCGGTCCCGGTGAAGTCTCTGACGGCTGAACCCAGAAAAACTACCGGACAGCTGCCAACGGCGGATGTTCGTTGGGAAATTTATTCGCTTGGCGCCACAATGTATTTTCTGCTGACCGGCGTCGCGCTTTCGGCTGAGGCAGTCCGGCACTCTCCCAAACTATCCGGATTTCCAAAACCATTGCGCAGCTTGCTTTCTCAGATGCTGCACCCGAACCCTGATCGTCGTCCCAAGGATTTGGTTGTGCTTGCAGAGATGATTCGGAATTGCCTTGTGAAAATGGAACATCGGTTCGCACTTGCCGACCGATACGGCATTCCGCTGAGAGCGACAGTTCCCCAACCCGCTCAATCGCGCCCGCGCCTATTGCAAACGGCGTTAGCGTTCGGCGTTCTCGTCGTTGCTGCGGCAATCATTGCGGCAATTCTGTTTCCGAGTGCGATTGGCGGAATTTTGCACGGGCCGCGCGAGACAAAGTCGATCGGTGTTCTCGTTGGCGTACCTCAGGCTTCGCCAACCCCCGCCGCAACCGGAAATGTTTCAACGCCAGTTGCTCCTGCAACCGTGCTGTCGCAAGCGGCAAATTCGGCGCTGGCCGTGGCAAACCAACCGCCGCCTGAAGCCACGTCGCCTCCGAATTCCTCTCAAGCTTCGGCCGCAGATCCGCAGCAGGACCAAAAATCGAGCGGTCAACCGGAGATCGCCACAACGCCGGACGTGGTCGCGGCGAGTTCTCCCGGCATGCCTCCGGAAACCACAGCCGAGAACGAAACTGCTCCGCCTCCGCCACCATCGAACGACACCGAAAGTTCGCAGTCCACCGCTACAAGCCAATCGACCTCGCGGGTAAAAAAGAAACAAACTTCCACGTCGCCTCGTCAGGGCTCGGTGCGCGTCCGAATGATTGGAATCACATCTGATGGACGGCTGATATATCGTTTGCCTTCCGGTCGCACCAGGATTGTCGCGCCCGACTCGAACGAACAACGATCTGTTCCGCGCAGACATCGCCGCAGTGTTATCCAACGCGACCAAATGTTTGCTCCTCCGCCCCAATTTGGGCAGGATTATTTTCCTTACGATTAGAACGTCAGCAGGGCACGCACACCGGGCGTGAAAATAACGGCTTTGGCTCCGAGATCGGCCTGGTTCGCCCCAAGAAAGCTGTCAGAAAAATCAGAAAAAAAAGCTTGCCTCCAGCCTCAATTCCCGGCATAACCTCGCCTTCGTGGGGAAACGACCTGCCCTTTGGGCACTCGCAACTGCATCGCTTCTTGTCATTTCCAGCGCAGCTGTTCGCGCGCAAGCGCTGGCTCCTGCGTCATTGGATCTGGCGAGCCACGCTCAAAAGAGCGGGGACGACATGGTACAAGTGATCACGCAGAAGTCGGCTCCGAGCACGCCGGACAAACCGATAAAAGCCATCACCAAAAAACGAACGTCGGTATCGAAGAAACGAAAGGAACCAGTCGCTGAAGAACCGGCAGAGTTGATTGCGAAGGAGTCAACTCACGCGACCGCCAAAGAGGCGAAGCGAAACGTTGCCAAGGAATCGACGCCAGAGGTTGTCAAAGAACCCAACCGCACAATGGCCAAAGCTTCAGCGTCAACCTTCACCATGGATCCTGTCCGGCCAATGGGGCAACAAGCCGTGAACCACACCACACAACCCTATTCCCGTTTCAGCTTCAAAACTGCCGGGGGCAAAAAAGAGTCCGTGCCGGTTATTACGCAGTATTATCCAAAGCAGATTGTTTATCCGTACGGCAAGATTGATCGGCACATCGACAGCAGGATGATGCAAGCGGCGACGATCGCTCAGGAACGTGCTCATGCTCATTCGCGCTCGAGATGCTGGCATTACGTGAAGGACGCATTGCTTGCTTCCGGGGTCATCGAATCCCGTCCGAAGACGGAACTCGCCAGGGACGCCGCAACGGATCTCGTCAGCAACTACGGCTTTAAGAGACTTCCCGTGTCAGACCCGTTCTCCGCGCCAGTCGGTTCGGTGCTCGTATATGGCACGGCTCGTAGTGTTGGTCACGTCGAGTTGCGCACGCGCGACGGCTTCGTTAGCGATTTCCGGTCGAAGACTCCCTCACGGCGGCCCCTACTGGGCGTTTACGCCAAGCTGTAAGTTTCGCCGGCTCGCAAACGATGAGCCTAATATAGGCGCATCCGCCGACTACAGTTTCGTGGGCTCTGTCAGCCATCCGGGTCGGATAATTTGAAGGGTCATAAAGTGCGGATGTGCATTCGTCCACTCCATCGCCTCTCCCTTTGTTTCAAAAAATCGGTCGACTACAATGGCCTCGAGTTGGCTTCCAGTGCGTCCACAGATACGTGCGGCCTTGCGACTGACCACCGCCGGTCCAGTGTCAACGGCGGTGCAGGTGCGATCGGGGAAAATCAGCTTGCTGCCGTAGGGAATTTTCTTTGGATCGACGGCGCAATGCCCGGCGCGCAGACGTTGCCCCGTGCTGGCATATTTGTGACCCTCGCCTGCCCAGTAACAAGTAACACGGGCCAGAATCGACTCTTCGCGTCCAAAAACAGTGGAGGCCAAGCACAACAAAAATATAACTGTGAAGGATAGTTTCATAATGTTTCACGGTTGCTCCGAATGACGTCGAGTCTCGCGCGGAGCAAACTGTAGCCGATGCCGAAGTGTGGGAGCATGCAGCTTCACGTTCGGTTTCGGAACATTCCCGAAAAATCCAACTTCTCGGGACGCGAGGCTTCGAAT
>JBKPMH010000125.1:0-3580 GCA_046732035.1 Verrucomicrobiota bacterium | reverse complement strand
CGCCGTCTACATGATGCAGGGGCGGCATCGTTACTCCCGTAAGTTGACCGTTAGCGAACTGCTTGATCTCAACCGGCTGCATGGCCGCGCCGACGGAGATCGCTCCGACTACAGAGCCAGCGTCTGAAGGCCTTCCAATGGCATTGGCAAAATCGCGCGATATTGCCAGCCTTCCGGCGTTAACCGTGAACGATTGTGCCGCTGCATCGTAGGTGTACTGCTGTCCCTCGATATTGAAAAACGTGAAGCCTGTTTTTGCATCGCGCACGGACAAATCGAATTGATCGCCCGAAGGAAGTTTTTCGATTGTGAGTTGTTTGAATGACGCGCCCAGCTGTAGCGGCAGGCGTGTCACCTGTGAAACAGAGGACGCCGACACCGGTGCCTCTACCGGGACCAGCGGCATGGATCCCTGTTCGAGTCCGCGTAAAAGGTCATTGAATACCAGAATGCTGAAAAAAGAATTACCCGCTATGTCGAATTGGCATGCGTGGAATTTTGGAGTCACGGAGGTAATTCCATTCAGACGATCGAGGTCCAGTGCTATCACGACGGTTCCGCTTTCCACGATCATTTTCTGAAGCATTCCGCTGACCTCGGTCGGGTTGTCGGGCGTTTTCTGGTTGGACGCAACGGGATTGGCGAAGCCCACGTAGAGCGGACACAAAAAAAGGAAGGAAAGAATAAATGCAGCCAGGATTTTCTTAAACATGGTTTTGAATACTGATCGACTTGTGGAACTATGCGCAGAAGGGAGGCCGCATACTTCTCACGGATTCCTCCGCGAAGTAAAGGAAATCTTAAGGGGAATTCGGTAACGTTCTTCTTGGAAATGAAACTGGGGCGGCAGCCGTGTCGGCTGCGAAATCGTAGGCCACAGGCGACACGCCTGCCTTTCTGGTCGCTAGCGTCACAGATATTTTTGAGTAAATTCGCCAACCTCGTGAAAACCGGTTGCGTCAGCCGAGAAGCAATAAAGCCAATTTCTTCGAACCGTGGTGCCGCCTCGGTGGAAATCAAATCTCGGCTTTCAAAGACGGGAATCCGCAGCTCAAAAAACAGCCGTTGGCGAGCCGCGGGCCTGATCCTTCTCAATGTGTTCATGATCGCGCACATCATTCAGTGGCGACTCATGGGGAAGACAGTCTCGCCAATCGAACCGTCGGAGACGATGTACACGCTTCAAAATGGGTTCATCAACGCAGGATTCATTTTTTTTACTCTCGCAATCCTGGCCACTCTGATTTTTGGTCGATACATCTGCGGCTGGGGATGTCATATCCTCGCACTACAGGATTTTTGTGGATGGCTGTTGAAGAAAATGGGGCTTCATCCAAAACCATTTCGGTCGCGCCTGTTGGTATACGTGCCGATTGTTGGCGCCCTTTACATGTTCGTCTGGCCCGTGGTCTATCGCATGTTCTCGGCTCCGCACGAACCGCTTATTCCGAAGTTTACCAATCATCTGGTAACCACGAATTTTTGGCAGACATTTCCTAGTGTAGCGGTGGCCATCCCGTTTCTTTTCGTGTGCGGCTTCATGACCGTGTACTTCTTGGGGCAAAAAGGCTTTTGCACATATGCCTGTCCTTATGGCGGTTTTTTTGGTCTGGCCGATAAGTTCTCGCCCGGCAAAATTCGCGTAACGCCGGCCTGCAACCAATGCGGTCATTGCACTGCGACCTGCACTTCAAACGTTCTGGTGCACGCGGAAGTAAAACAGTACGGGATGGTGGTCGACCCTGGCTGCATGAAATGCATGGATTGCGTCAGTGTATGTCCGAACGACGCCTTGTATTTCGGTTTCGGGAAGCCATCAATCCTGGTTCCCAAGTCGGACGCGATCAAAAGAAATTACTCGTTAAGGTGGCCGGAAGAAATCGTAGGAGCACTTGTCTTTTTCGGAAGCTTCCTGGCGGTTCGCGGCGTTTATGCGCTGGTCCCATTCCTGATGGCGCTCGGTTGTGCTACCATCACCACGTTCCTCACTTTGAAGACTTGGAAATTGTTGCGGGTAAAAGAACTGTCCTTTTACCGTTTCAATCTGAAGTCTGCCGGGAAAATTCGCAAAGCAGGCTGGGCGTTTGCGATCCTGGCCTGCGTGTGGATTGGATTGAACGCTCACAGCGGTTGGATCCGCTATCACGAAGTTTTAGGCAACCGCGCCTTCAAGAAAGTTCAGCTGCCAGACGAGCTCGCTCTCGCGGAGGTAAATCCGGCTCGCTGGCTCAGTCCCGCTGACAGGCAAAACATTGTCGCAGGAAAAGAACATTTTCAGGCTACCACAAAACGCGGGCTGTTTGTAAATAATGAGGTACTGCCGAAGCTAGCCTGGTTTGAATATCTCCTGGGCAACACGGAACAATCGGTTGATCTGCTCGAAAAGTCGGCGGCGTATCAAAAGGGAGAAGCCAAGGCTTTGAGCTTGTATTATCGCGGCGCGATTTTGAATCGATTAGGGCGCTACGACCAGGCGCAGGCAAGTCTGGATCAAGCTTTGGCGGAACGCGATGACTTGATTCTGGCGCGTCAGGAAAAAGGGGAATCCCTCTGGCAGGTTGGCCGCAGGGACGAAGCGATTTCGGTGTGGAACGATGCCGTCCACCGAAACCCACGTCTCGCCCTCGTGAATAACGAGCTTGCCGGAGCAAAGCAGTCGTCAGGTAAGTTCGACGAAGCCAGTAGTCATGAAAGACAAGCCGACCAGTTCACGCCCAATGATCCTCTCTTCCATTGGATGATTGGACGCCGCCTGCAGGACCTTGGCATGACTGAGTTGTCGGAAAAACATTTTCAGCGTGCGAAGCAGCTGAATACGGCAAATCAATCGCCTGACGGGCATTGAAATCTTAATCGCTTGTCAGCGGCATTAAGAGCGAACAGAGTCGAGAATGCCTGGAGTTCCGGTGGCGAAATTCATTTTGGCGGCGGCTTTCGCTTTGACGGGTGTCAACGGTGCCGAGGTAAATGTATATGCAGCCGCAAGTCTCACTGATGTGTTGAAGGAAATTGCGGTTAACTACGAAAAGCAGAGCAGTGACAAGGTTCTGTTTAATTTCGGCGCGTCCAGCCTGCTGGCGCGGCAAATTACCGAGCACGCGCCGGCCGATATTTTCTTGTCGGCGGATGAAGCGAAAATGGATGACGTGCAAAAAGCGAGACTGATCGAGGCCGAGTCCCGAAAGGATCTGCTTTCGAATTCGCTTGTCATTGTCGTGCCGAACGACAGCGAACTTGCGATAGACGCCCCGGACCAGCTTGTCGATAAAACGCAGAAAATCGCGATCGCCGATCCGCGCGCCGTCCCGGCTGGCATTTATACGAAGGAATACTTAAGCAAAGTTGGTCTTTGGGAGAAACTTGAACCAAAAATGGTGCCCACTGAAAACGTGCGCACCGCACTGGCGGCCGTTGAATCGGGCAACGTCGATGCAGGTTTCGTTTATAAAACGGACGCGAACATCTCGAAAAAGGTGAAGATCGCGTTCAGTGTTCCCATCGAAAAAGGTCCGCCCATTCGTTATCCAGTTGCAATCATTAAAGGGGACAGGAACCACGCCGCGGTGCAACGGTTTCTGCA
>JBKPMH010000124.1:0-13984 GCA_046732035.1 Verrucomicrobiota bacterium | reverse complement strand
TCCGCAACGTCACGCCCGACAGACGGACAGATCTTATGATGATTGACGAATCGCGTAGCCTACGTGGCGGACCGTATAAATGAGCGGAGGATCGCTAATTTTTCTTCTGAGGCGTCCGATGAAAACCTCCACCAGCTTGGTGTCGTATTCGTGCGGGTGCTCCCAAACTCGTTCGCATAACTCAGTACGTGTAAAAACACGGCCTGGTTCCCGCATGAGTACCTTTAGCAGCATCAGCTCGCGCGCCGAGAGATGAATGTGGCGTGCACCGCGATGGACTTCATGACTTGCCAGGTCGAGGGTCAGGTCACCCACACGAAGTTTGAGTGCAGGTTCTTCTGGATAACGTCGTCCCAGCGCGTTGACGCGGGCTATCAATTCACCCATCGCAAATGGCTTTGGCAAGTAATCGTCTGCGCCAAGTTGCAATCCGGTAACGCGGTCCTTTACTTCGCCGCGCGCCGTCAACATGAGCACCCGACTGGCCAGATGTTGCGTGCGCAAATGCCGCAGTACTTCAAAGCCGTCCATTCCCGGCAGAATCACGTCCAGCACGATCAGATCGAACTGCGCTGCCTTCGTCTGATCCAAACCTTTTTCACCGTCGTGAACAACGATTGGATCATGCCCGGCTTCCGTGAGCGTGGACGCAATGCGCCGTGCTAACGCAATGTCATCTTCAACTACCAGGATACGCATCGCTTTGCTAACCAGAGATGGAGTTAAAACCGTGTCGTGAATTGAGCTCCGACGAGGTGATTATCATAACCTGGGCCACTTGTTTCATGTTGGTAGCTATACTGAAGCTTCAATTGCGTATGCGATGTAAAGCGATAACCCACAGCCAAGTCAACTCGCGCGAGATCGTTACTCCAGGGAATGCTTTCGCCAAAAGGAGCGCTGACATCGCCGAAAAGTTGCTGGTTCCAGCGAATCGCGCCGAACAGTTGCGGCGTAAACTTGTATTTCGCTTCTATGTAATAGGCAAAAGTATCTGCGTTTCCTACCCGGGGCACTTCAAAGCGAGCTTCGTAAAACTCGACCCACACCTGCAGGTGCCGCCAGGCAAAGCTGGCGTCCTGCCCCAGAACAAATTCCCGATAATCACCGATGTCGTGCCCCGGCGGCAGCGTGCGCTCGGCTTCACTCCGAAAATAAGGCCCCTCGCTTGCCGAAAAACCAAAATTCCAAGCCTCGTTAGGCCGAAAACCGGCGCGTCCACTGAAGGTTGGATACTCGAAACCACTCTCGGTCACGTTCCATGATTCCGGGCGCGACGATAACGACGCATTCTTCATTTCCACAGCATAATCAAATCGGCCCAAGCGTCCCGAAACGGAAATACCGCTCGCATAACTGGGACCCCAGATTACCGGATTAAACGCATATTTATCATACGCGTAGAGACCATAGACCAAGTCAAACACCGAAAAAGGCGCGACCTTGTCTCTGATCGGCGTGACGTTTTCATATACTATCGGCGCATTGATGAAAGGATTTTCCCAGGAGAGATGCCGCGGCACCCAATTCCCTACCACTGTCGCGAATTTACCTATTTGCAGCGTCAAGCGGCCATCATCCCAAGGTGTGACGCGCAGCGCATATTCGTCGAGGCGAATTTGAACGCCTTGATCGCTCGGATCGAAGCCGCGATCCAGCCTTGATTGTGCAAAAAAATAAACATGGGATCCAGCCTGCGCGTCGAGAAATAGCGTTAACCGCGGATTAAACAGCGTGTCGTTGCTGCTGTTAATGAGACCAGGCGCCGGTTGGTCGAAGTGGTAGAGCTCTAAATCCACGGTGCCGCTCAGTCGTACGCGCAGATTGCCTTGAAAAGCCGAAGGGCTGAGCGTGGTATCGAGTCGATCCAAAAAATCATCGAAATCAAAAGCGCAAGCGGTATAGGCAAAAATGCACAAGCTGAGGGTTTGCAGCTTCATGCGACAGGTTTAACACCATCGGCGGCTGGAAAACGCACTTCAAATTCGGTCCAATCGTTTTCCGAACGAACCAGGCATAAATCGCCGCCGTGCAGTCGGGCCAGCTCGCGCGCCAGATTTAAGCCGATTCCATGGCCTGAGACTGCCGAGGGAGTGGAGCGATGATGAAAACGCTCAAAGATATTTTCACCTGGGGGAATTGTGCGCCCGGTGTTCCCGACAGTCAGCACAATGTTTCTGTTCCCACGAGCGCGGGCTGCGCCGACCCGAATCAGTCCGCCGGGACGGTTGTACTTTCGCGCGTTCTCGAGAAGGTTCTGCACGATGAGGGACGTATACCGCTTTTCTCCAGCCACAAAAAGACCGGTGGCAAATTCCTTCTCGATCTTTACATCTGGCGAATCGGGAAGCGCGCTAAGGTCATCGAGCCATTCATCGACAAGCTGACTGAGGTTTACAGGTGCGGATGCTATTTGAAGGTGGCCGGCATCCATGCGCGACAACAGGAGCAAATCGTCGATCACGCCAGTGAGACGATGCGTTTGATGGAGCAGCGCAGATAACTCTTCATAAACCTCCGGCTTGAAACCTTCGCGCGTTAACAATGTTTCCAATCCAACGCGAAGGACCGTGACAGGGCTTTTCAACTGATGAGATGCGTCGGCAGAATATCGCGTCGATCTTTCCAACTCCTGTGCAGTTGAAGCAAGTGCCGCCTCGGCCCGTTTTCGTTGCGCGCGATTTTCCTCAGAATCGAGTGCGAGCTTTTTGACAGGTGCTGAGAACCGGAGTGCCACCACGTGGCTTGCGATGAAACCGCCGAGCAAAAGCAGCGCGCCTGCGCCGCCAATTTGCCAACGCAGACGGTCTAATTGCGCCATCGAATAGGCGAGCGGATAAACGCATATCTCGTAGGCGGCCGGGAACAGCGAGCCTGGGTTAAGTCGCTTGTAAAAGAGAAGGTGAGGTGAGCCATCAACATCGACGCGAAAGTTGTCTTGCTCGCGATCAGAATCCGCGAGGGCACTCGCGATTTTCTCGTTGAGCGATGCCTGCGCAGATTTCGGCAGCGAAGGCAGATGAAGTTGGGCATTTACCCAAACGCCACTTTTCATCCCCACTTCAGGGTTTTTCTGTTCAAGCTCAAGCGGTTTAAAGCCGATAACCAACGCGGAGATAACTTCGCCCGTGTCGCTGGAGAAAATGGGCACCGCTACTACTTCGTCGATGGTCCCGCTGCCGGTTTCGGCATTTTCCTGGATGTAACCAATTTGTTGTGCATCAGGCAATTTGCTGAGCGCCAGTTGCGCTTCCGTTTTCGCATCCAACTCACCGACGTCATATGTATTTGGCGGTTTGATCACGGCGCCGGTGTTATCTAGAAAACGATAAAACCTTGCATGCAGCGATTGCGCCGCCTGTTCAGGTGGCGGTTCGTCGCCTTCCATCAAATTGCGAAGCTCGTCCTTCGCGCTGGGATACAGCAGGTCAATGGCATTGTCTTCGATGGCGGCATGGATCCGTGGTTTGGCTGCAAGGGCGTTGCAGCGTTCTGCCAGTGCTGCGTGACGTAATTCTTCAAGCTTGTGCAGTGAAGAAATTTCAACTTGGAAATTATTCTGGAAATTTCGTTCGGCGTCAGAGGTAACCTTACGTTGAGCGGCGTAAAAACCAAGGGCGGTCAGCGTGACGACAATGATCATTATCGCCGCGAACAAACGAGTTCGAAAGCTTGCCACGCCCTCGTCTCTCGCTTGAACCGCCGATCTCATGGGAAATCAACGTGCAATGTCTGGCCGTTTTTTAGTTCGACCGGTTTTTCACGGGTCGTCCTGCTGTCGATCCAGGCTTTCAGTGTGTAATGACCGGCAGGAAGTCCGCCGAGTCGAAAATGCCCGTCGGTGTCGGTCATTATGAAATACGGAGTATTCAACACCAGAATCAGGCCGCGCATGTGTTCGTGAATGTCGCAGCGCAACGTGACCAGTCCCGGCTTGTCGAAAATTTCTACAGGGATTGGACGTTCCTCGGGCCGATAACGGCCAAGATCGAATCGCTTGGCAGGTGAGTAGGAAAAAATGTTGTGATAAGTGTCGTCGAGGTTCGGGAATTCAACCTTGGTTCCGATCTGTATGGGGAGAAGTGCCGGAATGAACGTCAAATCCTTTTGTGCGACCTCCTTCGTCGGCAGCGAAGCGGGCGTCGGGAAAACGCCCTCAAGATAAACCACCGCGAGTGGTGGTTGGGTGGAAAGTACCCCGCCTTTTGTGACGATCTCGTATCTTTTGGCCTGAACAGGGGCCGAATGCGATTTTGGAAGTTGTACGCGCCCTTCGACAACAGCGCCCGCGAAAAGCGTAACGGGCATTATGGAAAACAGTGCGTTAAACCACAGCAAGCCGCGGAGGCCCATTTTGTGTTCAGTTTAGCAGCGTTTCATCAGTCCGAAAGTGCGGCATAATGGCGGCGGGAGCGTTTGTCACGTTTTTCGTTGAGTCATGGCAATAGCCGGAAGAGCGAAAAAAATTGTCGCGATCAGGCTCCAGAGAATTCCAATTGCGCAGGCGATACCAAGACTGGTGAGCGCTGGATTCCGCGCAAGGGCGAGCGACCCGAATCCGCTCACGGCCGTTAGGCCCGCCAACAACACAGGCTTGACGACGCCTGCAACATCATGCTCAAGCTCGCGCGCCTTTTGCCACACCAGTACAACGTATATCCCGTAGTCCACGCCAATAGCCAGTACGAGTCGAAACGAAAGCACATTGAGTAGATTCAAATCGATATGCAAGAGTTTCATGGAAGCGATCATTGCACCGATGCCAAACGCGAGTGTGACGACCTGGATGGTCCAGAGCCGAAAATTCCGATATAACACGGCCAGTAACGAGATATCAAAAATGGCCATTAACGCACTGATGATTAGCAGTTGATGACGTGACCATGGCAACAGATCGGCGAGCGTATAACTCCACCCCGAAAGAACCATGGGAACGCCTGCTACCGGGAGCTCGCGCTCAAGATCTTTGCTTTGCGTGTGAGTTAGAATCGGTTGGTGGGTTGTTACGAATCCCGTAGTCAACGTCGGATCGTGACCAAAGTAACGGTCAACCAGGAACCACCAACTGGATGATTTGGGGAGTTGGTCGCGCCAGTTCGGCAGAGGTATGTTGGAACTGGTAAGACGTTGTAAGTCGTCAAGCAGCGTGAACGCTGGCACAAATGAATCGTGGCTGAACCCTTCAACGTCGAGTGTCTGTTCCAAAGTCTGGCGCGCCGCCGGGAAATTGATTGCTCTTAACTGTCGCCGATTGGTCTCCATCCAATCTGGCGAAAGACAAAGTGCAGCCGGCGTCGAAAAGCCCTTGATTTTCCCGACGGCCTGGAGCTCTCGCCAATGGGTGACAATTTTTTGCCAATAATCGTGTAGTTCCTGCGGATTCGCTGAGCACACAATAGCCAGAACGGGCTCCCAACGCACCGGCATTGCGTGCATGATTTTTTCGAGCGCGTGGCTTGCACTGATGTTCTTTGGTTGCAGTGAGCGTGCGCTCGCTTCGAAATGAATCGGAGGAACGGGCGAAAACCCGATCGCAGTCAACGCTAACAAAATAATGCTGGAGAAAACCAGCATCGGCGTGGGCTTTCGCACGGTCCAGCGCACATATTTTCTGACGCCTTCAAAAAGCCAGTCATGCGGAATCGCAGCCTGTTGTTCCCGGACAAACAGAAACAAAATCGAACACATGAAAAGACCGGCAACGAAAATGCCGATCGCAATCAGGACGCCCAATTCGGAGAAGGCCATGGAGCCACTTAAAACCAGGGCAAGAAAACCGACCGCGGTAGTGAGGGCACCGAAAAAAACTGCGCGTCCAAGCCTTGCTATCGATGTTGCGATTGCCTGACGATGCGCCTCTCCGTCCGAGCGGGCCTGGTGATAACGCCCAATAGTGAGAATTGCGAAATCGACTCCAAGTCCCACCAGAATCGCGCAAAATCCGACACTGATCATGCTGAGCCGATTGAAAAGAAGTTGTCCGATAGTTAGAGCAACCAGGCAGGAGAGCAGAAGGCAAACCGCCATTCCGAGCAGCGGAAGCCAGCGCCGAAATCCAATAAAGAAAATCGCGCCTACCAACAGCACCGAGCCAAGCAACGTCACCACGACGTCGTAGCGCATGCTCAGTGAAATTTCCGATGCGAAAGCCGAGCGCCCGGTTACAAGAACCTGTAACGGCCCTCCGTTCCATCCCTCGGCGGCGGTTGCACTAAACCTGTTTACTTCGCGCATCAAACGCTGGCATTCAAACGCGCTGAGGGACTGCTGGTTCGTTTCCACCAGGAAAACTCGCATGGTCCGATCTGGCGAGGTGAGCGGTTGTTCCTGCTCGATGATCGTGCTTTCCGCAAAGGGCTTCAGCGCTGGCGCGATCAGACCAAGTGGATCGAAAGAAAGCTCGAATTCCGGGCGTGGTGAACCCGCCTCAATCTCCAGACGCAAACGATGAAGGCGATCCCGGATCTTCTCCGGTTCCAGTACGGATATGGTCTCTTGAAACGCGCTTGGCTCCAGATTCAGAAGCAAGGGAACCGCAATTGATTGCAGATCCTTGATTCCATCAGGCGTGGACATTGGCGAACCGGCGAGCACGCGTGTGCACCAGGGCTGCTGCCGCAATCTTTCGGCGAACACCGGTGCGAACTCTTCCAGTTTATCTGCGTCATTTACCTCGGATTGGAGCGCGAACGTCAGCTCTCGCGTTTGTTCAAAATCCCGATCGTAAATTTTGAGGCCTTGGACTGACGAAAATCTGCCGGGCAAAACATTGAAAATCTCAGCATCAAGCTGGAGCGAGCTAATAAGAGTTGCGATACAAACGCCGGTTACCACAAGAACGCCGCTCCACACCAGCGCGCGGCGCTGCGTTATGGTTCGGGCAATGAAATCACTGATGCGCATGAACGAGCCATCATTGAACACGAATCCGCGTCAGGATGCCAATGCTGGCATTGGAAGTCAGGCTTCTAGCCTGATTCGGCATGCGGGCATCCTGCCCGGCCTCTTCAGAGCAGGCTGGGAAGCATGTCGGCCGAGATAAGCTGGGAAGCTTATCTTCCTGGCGAAAAACCTGCCGGTTGAAACAAGCTGGAACCTTGTCTTCCGGACTTTTCAGAACCTGAACACGAATGTCTCATCCCCTGAGGTGTATCGCAGAGTCGTTCGGTCAGGCGCGCGGAGAAATTCGTCCCTTAATCCAAGCCAGGCGTGCAACTGCGAGGGGGCTTCTGCCGTGGGGCCCGACCAGCCGCGGCCTGCCATACCTCCCTTCACTTCAGCAAAGGTGGCATCTTGCCGCAATGAAAACAGGGTGATTCCCGGACCTTTGGAGACTGTTAATTCGAAGTCGCCAGATTTAGAAAAGCCAACCACTGCTTCGCCAATCAGCGTTGTGCCTAGCGATTGATACATGATCTGACCGGTTTTGGTTGTCCATTGAGAGGTTGGATCCGAAAAGTAATGGGATGAACTAGTTGCACAGCTTGTTACGCAAAAAAAGATAACCGCCAAAACGAGAAATAATCCTGCACGTACGGCCCAATAACCGGTCACCGCGTCCAGAAAATTTCGCCATCGCATTGGGTAGAGATCGGCGTCGCTGATTTCTTCATTCATGTCGTTTTCACAGTCTGGTCAACTTTAGCAAATTGCTCAGCGTTTGATAGCACGCCGGGCTGCCGCGTTCCCTTACGGTGTCCGCGATGCTTGTCACCACGCGGCGTCGCTGTCCGAATTGTGCTAACTTCTGCGTCGAACGATGAAGTTGATCGATCGATTTGTCAGTCGCGAGCTGATTGTGAATGTCCTGTTCGCTATCGCCGTGCTGAGCCTTGTGCTCGTAGTGGGAAATATTTTCCGCAAGCTTCTTCCATTGCTCGTAAACCACGACGTCCCGATCGAATACCTGATCACTTTCATCGCTTACGTATTGCCGTTCTCGCTCATTTTCACGATTCCCTGGGGCTTATTGACAGCGATCCTTCTCGTATTTGGACGGCTTTCCGCGGACAACGAACTAATCGCATTGCGGGCAAATGGTGTCAGCGTTCCCCGGGTCTGCGTGTCACTTTGGGGCGTGGCAGTTATCTGCACGTTGATTTGTCTCTGGCTCAATGTGCAGGTTGCGCCGGCAGCCCAGGAGAAATTGCGTAGCACCATTTTCGATCTCGCTACTCGCAATCCCATGGCGCTCTTTGGCAGCGACCAGGTGATCGATCAGTTTCCGGGGCGCAAAATCTATGTTGGAAGAAAAGAAGGCAACAAGCTGGAGAACATCACCGTGTTCGAACTGAACCAGAATTCGTTGCCGGTGAAGGTAACCTACGCGCGAACAGGCATGCTCGAGGCAGATTTGGCAAATAAACAAATTCTCATGCACCTGTATCAGGCGCGTTATCAGGAGCGCGACTCCAAGGACCCGGCCAATCTTCGAAAAATACGCGACGGTATCAATATGGTGGAAGGAACGCTGCCCATCAGTCTGGAAGAACTTTACGAAAAAGAGAAAAAAAGACCAAGCCGGTCTGCGTTGTCCATCGAACAATTGCTCGACCAATTGAAAAGCGAGGACAAACGCGAGCGCAGCGCCAGCCGAACCGAGATTAACAAGCGATTTTCATTTCCATTTGCTTGCGTTGCGTTCGCAATCATCGGCGTGCCGCTTGGGGTTACGGCGCATCGTCGTGAGACTTCGATCGGATTTGCCATGGGTTTGATCGTGGCAACAACCTATTTTCTGTTTGTTATTATCGGCGATACCTTGAGAGGAAATCCGCGTGCGCATCCGGAACTCCTCGTCTGGTTCCCGAACGTTCTGTTTATTGCGCTTGGTTGGCTCATGTTTCGGCGATTGGCACGACAATAAGGGGGTACATCTCGAGTCTGGGCTAAGACTCTTACGAAGCGGCCGAAGTTACACTCATCGAAGAGCTGCCTTGCGGGAGTGGATGAAACCAAGTCTCGCTCGAGCGGCGAAATGTAAGGAGTTGCATCCGCGTCGGGCCGACCACTGGAACCGCTGTCTGGCCGCACGGTTGGACCCGACTCAGCGACCCTGACTATGCGCCATGGTTCGCTTCATTGTAGACAGAGATCGCTAGGGCGAGTAACAATACCGCTACCAATCTGCTTTGCCGGCGTTTACATTTTGACGGTCGGCGAGTGATTTCAAACGATTGTGTTAACGCAACTTGAATAGCTCCTCGTGAAAACAGAATCAGACGCAGTTCACCGTCTGCCGCGGAAATTACGATTCCACAGACCGATTAAGCCGGGCGACGCCAACGAGTCTTTACGCAATCCAGCTGTTCGAGCAATCGAACCGGATTTAATCGCGCACGCGGATCCGTTCCATGGTAGAAACACAAACTAAACAGGCTGGGTTTACGACGACTCATTGGAGCTTGGTCCTGACCGCGCAAGGTCGATCACCGGCGGCAGAAGAAGCGCTCGAAAAACTTTGCCGAATCTACTGGCAACCTCTTTACGCCTTTGCACGCCGGCAAGTGTACGGTCCTGAAGAAGCGCGAGATTTAACGCAAGGATTTTTTCAGCAGCTGCTTACGCGCCGTGGTTTAGATAACGTTCGCAAGGAGAAAGGGCGGCTTCGTTCGTATCTACTCGTAGCGTTCAAGCGTTTTCTGGCTGGCGAACGACGCCGCGAAATGACGATCAAGCGCGGCAGGGGGCAATGGCTGATCCCATTGGAGGAACTGCAGGCAGCCGAACGAACTGATCCAGCATTCAGCGGCTTGGTCGATTCGCTCAGCGCCGACCGGCTGTATGAACGCCGATGGGCCGTGACTCTCATCGACCAAGTGCTGAGACGATTGCAACAGGAATACCGCGCCACGTCCAACCCGCTTCTGTTCGAGTCCCTTAAACAATTATTGCCAGACCAAGTGGATGCGCCTTCGCGTGCCGAAATCGCTGCGCGATTGGGCATGACCGAGAACGCGCTCAGGCAAGCTTTCCATCGATTTCGCTATCGTTACCAGCTCTTATTACGTGAGGAGATCGCTCAGACTGTTGCCGATCCCACGGAGATTGAAGACGAGGTTCGTCATCTCATAGCCATGTTGCGGTCGTAAAGCGGAATTAGACGAATTGCAGGAAACTTCATCGGGGAGTTAATTGCGGATTCGTGAAATTGCTGCCCAGACTTTGCTCAAAATGTGGGGCCGAACTTCTTGTTTCGCATGCGGCAGAAGGGCTTTGCACTGCGTGTTTGCTCGAGACGGGTCTTAGGATACTCGGTCCTGTAACCGGCGGCCTTGATCCCGGCCGTAGTGACACCCAGTCGCGTGAGGCGACTGTTGCGTCGCAGAACGACCGGTCCGCAGATGCGGAAGGCGCATTGGAAATATTGGGCGACTACGAACTTCTGGAGGAAATCGGCCGCGGCGGGCAAGCAGTCGTTTATCGTGCGCGACAGAAAAGCCTTAACCGCACAGTAGCCCTCAAGATTGTCAAGACAGGGCAGTGGGCAACGCAGGCGCATGCTAAGCGATTCCGGCTGGAAGCTGAAACTGCTGCCAGCTTAGACAACCCGAATATCGTGCCCATCTACGAAGTTGGCGAGGGTAATGGCTCGTGCTACTTCAGCATGAAATTCATTGAGGGCGGGCCGCTCGACCGACTTGTTAGGCCGATGCCGATTGCTTGCGCAGCGGAATTGATTGCAAAGGTCGCGCGCGTTGTTCATTACGCACACGAGCACGGGATACTTCATCGAGACATAAAGCCTGGAAACATTTTGGTGGATGCGAACGGCGAACCGCATCTTACCGATTTCGGTCTTGCCCGGCTAACTGAAACGGAGAGCACCGTTACACGCACGTTCGATACGTTGGGAACACCGAGTTACATGGCGCCAGAACAGGCACTAGGCAATAATGACCAGCTCACTAGCGCGACCGACGTTTATGGATTGGGCGCGGTGCTTTATCATCTGCTCACTGGGAATCCGCCGTTCGCGGGAGGAACAACTTACGACACCATTCGATTGCTCCTTGAAACCGAGCCGCGCCAACCGCGTCTGTGGAACGCGAAAATAGACCGCGACCTAGCAACTATCTGTCTCAAGTGCCTTGAGAAAAACCCGGAGCGCCGATATCCAACCGCCCTTGCGATGGCGCAAGACCTTGAACGTTGGCTAAAGCACGAGCCAATCAAAGCTCGACGCGCCGGGGTTATCGCTCGTGGGAAAAAATGGACACAGCGCAATCCACTTGCTACTGCGGTGATCGTCTTGTCGGCCGCGTTGGCAGTAGCGCTCAGCGTAATCCTCTTGAAGGTCGTCGGGGTGGGACAGCAGCCAACCGCACGAATCGCCGTGCTTCCGTTTGAAAACCTCAGTAATGACAGGGAAGACGCATCCTTCGCCGATGGCGTTCAGGATGATCTCTTAACCAAGCTCGCAAACGTTGCCGCTCTCAAAGTCATTAGCCGAACGAGCGTGATGCAATATCGCGGCGAGCGGAACATGCCGGAGATTGGACGTGCACTGCGAGTTTCGCACGTCTTGCAAGGCAGCGTACGGAAGACCGGCGCCTGGCTTCACATTAACGCGCAGTTGATTGACATGCGCACGGATTCTCACGTCTGGGCGAAGCAATACGAC
This sequence comes from Verrucomicrobiota bacterium, assembly GCA_046732035.1. Classification (GTDB taxonomy): domain Bacteria; phylum Verrucomicrobiota; class Verrucomicrobiia; order Chthoniobacterales; family UBA10450; genus Udaeobacter. Next base: position 2,361 of record JBKPMH010000124.1, on the reverse strand, counting down.
GGCGATTTGAAAGACCTTTTTACCATTCAAAGTCAAATCGCGAAAAATGTTGTGGAGCAGCTTCACGTTAGGTTCTCACCTGCCGAGAAATTGGCGATTGAGGAAGCCCCAACAGCCGACCTAACCGCCTTCAATCTCTACAGCCGCGCGAAAAGTCTCCTTTTGGTGGCGCCCTTTGGTACCGGTGCGAGAGCCAATTTGCTTGCGGCAGCCGATCTGTTGAACCAGGCCGTCGTGCATGACCCCTCTTTCTTCCAGGCATATTGCCAATTGGCTTGGATTCACGATGTACTTTATTTTACTGGCGACGATCATACGCCTTCACGTCTCGCACTCGCCGAAAGCGCAATCCGATCGGCGTTCCGCCTCCGTCCGAACGCGGGCGAAGCGCATTTAGCACGTGCGGGACATCTTTATCGAGCAAACCTCGATTATCAGCAGGCTCTCGCTGAACTTGAGATTGCGCGTCAGACTTTGCCCAGTGATCCCCGGATCTTTGAGCTGAAGGGCTATATTGAACGGCGTCGGGGTAATTCAGCAGAAGCTACGCGAAGCTTGGAGCAGGCGATCGATCTGGATCCACGCAATGTCGTCACACTCCAGCAGATTGCGCTTAGTTATGATGATCTCCGTCGTTATCGCGAAGAAGCGGCCGTGTTGGACCGTGCATTGGCCATCGTACCAGACGATATCGGCACGAAGCTCGCGCGTGCCTTTGTCGAATTTAATTGGAAGGCCAACACCAGACCCTTGCATCAGCTGATCGATGAACTTCGCGCCAACGATCCTTCCACCATGGAGAGCATCGCCGACAGCTGGCTCATGTGTGCGATGGCCGAGCGCAACCCTGCTGTCGCGGCCGATGCTCTAGCGGCCTTGGGCGAGAACAATATTAATGACCAAGCAGTAATACTGAGCCCACGCTTCGCGGAAGGTGTCATCGCTCGGATGACAAAAGACGATGGGAGAGCACAGTCCGCCTTTACGGCAGCACGCGTCGAACAGGCGAAAATGGTGCAGGCTCAACCAGACTACGGCCCAGCCTTATGCGTGCTTGGGTTAATCGACGCAGGTCTCGGACGGCCAGAGGAAGCACTGCGGGAGGCACGGCGTGCGGTGGAGCTTCTCCACGCAGAAAAAGATGCAACTCATGGGGCGCGGGTAATGGTGTATTTGGCGATGACCGCTGCGTGGGTTGGCGACAAAAACCTCGCCTGCGAACAACTTGCCGTCGCGCTCCGTTATCAAAACCCACCCAGCTACGGTGAATTGAAACTGCTGCCGTTTTGGGATCCGTTGCGTGGCGACCCCTGCTTCGAAAAAATCGTAACCTCCCTCGCGCCGAAATAAATCATCATTTGATCCGGCTATATCATTTTCCGCGTAACAAATCGCGGGATTTCGCATAGTACATCATGGAGGCGGTCTGCTGCTTCTCGTCAGCCAAGGCAGGAGTGGGCACGATCGGTTCGCAGATCGGTTCATTAAGGAAACGAAACTTGAACTATGATTAACGCAGCAGTGCCTACTCTGAAAACAGCGTCCGATTCGAGACTTTGCTGCGTTCTACAGTCACTTACGAACAAAATGCCTTCATTCGAAATGTGGGGTGGGTCTCGTCTCGGAACACCCGATTGCCGGGGCCAATGGCGCCGGCCTGAACGAGCTTGGCCGAAAATGAACAGCAACCGGAGCTTACGATGAAACGCGCACCTCTATTTTGCCTGCTCTGTGTATTATCCTGCTTTCTACTCGCCGCCACCGCACCGGAGAAGGGCTTTCGTAGCCCGCGTACGCCCAACTGCGGCACTTGGGACCAGGTTTTTAGCCCAAGCCCCAACGGCAGTCCGGTCCTCTCTTCAGTGGCGGCGGTGCCCGGCAGCGTCGAACTCTGGAGTGTCGGCAACTATGTGTTCAACTATTGGGTGACGCTCACCGAGCATTGGGACGGCACCACCTGGGAAATCGTGGCCAGTCCGAACATTCCCAATGCGAATCATTACGTCTACAGTGTCACGGCTGTGGCTCCGAACGATGTGTGGGCAGTAGGCCGTTATGAGCCGCAGGGTGGCGGCAGTCGGACGCTAATCCTGCATTGGGATGGTATAAGCTGGAGCATCGTTCCAAGCCCAAATCCGGCCACTTACAACGGGCTGTACGCGGTAGCTGCCGTGTCGGCCAGCGATGTATGGGCTGTGGGTTATTATTTTACCGAGAGTGCACAGCGCACATTAATTGAGCATTGGGACGGTACCAGCTGGAGCGTGGGCGCAAGCCCCAACATCGGCACAAGCTGGAACTTACTTACGGCGGTAACCGCTGTGCCGAATTCACAGACGGCTTGGGCCGTCGGCTATTATT
>JBKPMH010000123.1:0-3900 GCA_046732035.1 Verrucomicrobiota bacterium | reverse complement strand
GTGATGAGAAAGATAAGGTCCATGCCGCGGTCATGAAAGGTTGCGGCCCAAGATCCCGCTTCCTCGGGCGTCAGATCGGTGATTAGTAGCGCATCTACCCCGGCCTTTTCGGCTTCGTTTCCAAGTCGATCCTGGCCGAATTTCAGGAGGGGGTTGAGATAACTGAAAAGCACGATTGGCACATCGATGTGCTTCTTCGCATTAGAAATACACAGCAGCGTGTCTGCAAGGGTAACACCCTTTTTTAAAGCGCGCTCAGAGGCTCGCTGAATTACGTGGCCGTCGGCAACGGGATCACTGAAAGGAACGCCGACCTCGATGATGTCGGCGCCTGCTTGCGCGAGTTCAATCAGCAATAACTCAGTCGTTTTCAGATCGGGGTCGCCGGCCGTGATGAACGGGATTAGCCCACGCCCTCCAGACCGCTTCAATCGAGCGAATGTCTCGTCGATCCGACTCATGGCGACGATAGATCGGCAACGACTTCTGCATCTTTATCTCCACGACCAGAAATACTAACGATGACGCTATCGCTTTGCGGCAGGTCGCCCGCAATTCTGATAGCAGGAAGGATTGCGTGCGACGTCTCCAGCGCGGGAATAATTCCTTCCAGTCTCGCGCAAAGTTGAGATCCTTCGAGGGCTTCAGCATCGCTGGCCCTCACGTATTTGGTCCGACCGCAATCACGAAGATATGCATGTTCCGGGCCAATCGCGGAATAGTCCAGACCGGCTGAGATCGACTGAGTCGTTGCAATCTGACCGTTTGCATCCTGCAACACGTACGACATCGTGCCCTGAAGGACACCGACCTGTCCGCCACCGCTATCTTCTCCGCAGTGAAACCTTGCAGCATGCTGGCCTAACGAATCGCCTTTTCCTCCCGCTTCTACACCGATCAAGCCGACATCAGTGTCTGCAATGAAAGGGTGGAACAAACCAATGGCATTCGATCCACCACCTACGCACGCGATCAGAGCGCGGGGCAATGCGCCCGTTGCGCGCAAGATCTGTTCACGTGCTTCACGTCCGATGATGCTTTGAAATTCGCGCACCATTAACGGGTAAGGATGCGGGCCGAGAGCACTGCCTAACAAATAATAAGTCTCATGTACGTTTGTTACCCAATCTCGCAGGGCTTCGTTGATTGCGTCCTTCAAGGTGCGGGTTCCGGATTTCACCGGGACAACCTCGGCGCCCAGCAAGCGCATTCGGAAGACGTTCAGCGCTTGCCTCCGCATATCTTCCGTCCCCATGTAAATGACGCAGCGCAATCCGAACAAGGCGCAAACGGTAGCGGTTGCGACGCCGTGCTGGCCCGCGCCTGTTTCGGCGATAATCCGCTGTTTGCCCATTCGGCGCGCGAGCAGTGCCTGTCCAATGGCGTTGTTAATTTTATGCGCACCGGTGTGCAAAAGATCTTCGCGCTTAAGATAGATTTGTGCGCCACCGGCGTGCGCTGTCAGTCGTCGCGCATGAAACAGCGATGTTGGCCGCCCGCAGTAATTACGCAACCATTGATGGAATTCGTCGCGGAAGCTTGGGTCCTCGCGAGCAAGCATGAACTCGTTAGTCACCTCATCGAGTGGCGCCACTAATGTTTCTGGAACGTAGCGTCCGCCAAACTTTCCCCAGTGCCCATGTTGGTCGGGTTCGCTTTTTGTAATTTGTGATTTTTGCATTTGGACTGTCTGTCAAAGCGAACCTCTCAGCGGGAAGTAGCCCTTCGCACAGCACTGATAAAGTGTTCGAGCGCGCAATGGTCCTTTGTTCCGGGGGCGCGCTCCACGCCGCTGCAAACATCAACAGCGTGTGGCGACACAGTTGCAATGGCGGTCCCGACATTTTGTCCGGTTAAACCACCCGAGAGGATGAGAAATCGTGCAAAGGAATGGGCTTCGCGCGCAGCTTGCCAATCACAAGTCAGACCAGTTCCTCCACGAAGGTGTGGATGATGTGCGTCAACCAACACTTCGCAATCGGCAAACAAGGAAACTCCTTCGGGTCGGAACTGGAAATCGGTCGAGAACGCCCGGATTACACGAAATTCACGAGCTAGTTCGCGGCATGCGGCAGGTAACATACGCCCGTGTAATTGCACACATCGGATCCCAGCTGCGCCTGCCGTGTTTCGAATATTCTCGAGATTGGCATCGACAAAAACTCCGACCGCGCAAAGCTCTCTCGGTATGGTTTCGATAATTTGTCGAGCAATGTTTGGTTCGATGTAGCGCGGACTTTTCGGGTAAAAGTTGAACCCAATCATGTTGGCGCCAAGATCGGCACACGCTGTGGCGTCCTGGGCATTTGTGATTCCGCAGATTTTGATTTGTACAGCAGTCATGGTTAGCACGCGTCCCGTGGAATTGCTGCGGGTTGGCGACTTTCCGCAGCCGCAATCCAATCGCGAAGAGCTTTTTCAGGATTGACGGCGCGCATTAAGGCTTCGCCGATGAGAAATCCGCGAAATCCCAGTTTCTGAAGACGAACCAGCGATTCCGCATTTTGGAGGCCACTCTCGCTGATCAGAAATCGGTCGTGCGGAGCTTCGGCGATCAGACGCTCGCTCGTATCCAAGGAAACCTGAAACGTTCCGAGATTGCGGTTGTTTACACCGATAATTTTTGCGCCTGCATTCACGGCGCGCCGCAATTCATCGGACGTATGTGCTTCGACCAGCGCATCAAGTCGCAGTTCGTGTTCGGCAAGAGCGCGCAGTTCGCTCAGTGCGACGTCATCGAGTGCGGCTACAATCAGCAACACAGCGTCAGCACCAGCGATCACAGCTTCGAAGATCTGGATGGGATCGACGATAAAATCCTTGCGCAAAAGGGGCAGCCTCGTGCTCGAACGCGCTGCATAAAGATCCGCAATGGAACCGCCAAAATGTTGGTCAGTCAGAATTGAGATCGCGCAAGCTCCTGCGCTTTCGTAGCCGCGAATGATATCGTTGACTGTTAAATCCTCGCGAATAATCCCAGCAGAAGGCGATCTGCGTTTGAACTCAGCGATGATCTTTAGTCGCAAGAAATCCGATTCCAACGCTTGTCGCAACCGATGTGGTTCTGCGTTCTTTCGAATTTCCACAGCCCGCTCGCGAAAATCTCGCGAGGATGGATCCGCTCGTAGCTTCAGTATGACCTGCCGCTTTCGATTCACGAGCCGGGAGAAGATGTTTTCGCTCATTGGCCTCGATTCGTTTCCCGGACCAGTGAATCCAGTTTTGAGGCGGCGCGTCCGCTGTCGATGCTCTCACGAGCAAGATCGGCCGCGTTACGCAGATCCCGGGCGACGCCGGCGAGATGCAACGCTGCAGCGGCATTAATGATTACGAGATCGCGCGGAACAGCTGCCGGCCCGGTCTTGATGCCCTGTAAAACTAACCGGATCAGGTCTGCGTTTTGCTCCGGTTTCTTTCCGCGAAATCCGTCGCAAGGCTGACGTCGCAGTCCAAAGTCTTCGGGTGATACGGAAAACGTTTCAACTTCGCCTCTCGACGAGCAGGCGGCCACATACGTCTTGTCTGCAATGGTTATTTCATCCAAGCCATCGGCGCCATGTACCACCCACGCCTTCTCGGTACCGAGACGAGCAATTGCTAAGGCGACACGCTCAAGCATTGAACGCTGCCAGATGCCGACAATTTGAAAAGGCGTCCGTGCAGGATTGGTCAGAGGACCGAGCAGGTTGAATATCGTTTGCACTCCGAGTTCACGGCGGACGTGAGCAACGCGGGCTGTCGCGCTGTGAAATAGTGGCGCAAAGATGAAACAGATTTCATGCTCATTAAGGCACCGCTCCACGGTCTCGACCGGAGCAGCTGTGTTGACACCCAGCGCCTGCAGCACATCGGCGCTACCGCATCGAGATGTTGCTGCCCGCGAGCCATGCTTCGCTACAG
>JBKPMH010000122.1:0-10523 GCA_046732035.1 Verrucomicrobiota bacterium | reverse complement strand
AAATCTACTTCACAAATAGCTCGAGCATTCACCAGGAACGCAATTCTTTTCGCCATAACAGCTTGGCACTCTCCGCCACCGCCGCCCGTAGTTTAGGTCTATGAAAAAGAAGCTCACAGCTCGATCCGCTTTGTTCAATGTTCGCGTTGCAGTTACCTTCTGTACGGTGTCAGCGAGCGCCTTGCTAGCGCTATCGAGCTTTGACGGGTTTTCCGTGCAAGCGCAGCACACGTTCAGCAACACGACCAGATCTACTAGCCTGCTGGTCCCTGCCTTATTTGACTGTTCCAAGATTCAACAACTGGGCATCGACAAACAAATAAACCTCACAGCGGGCGCCATCATGATTTCCTGCGGTGAAGCGCAAGGAGGTTCCGCTTCCTCCGCCAACACCTCCTCGCGCCTTGTCCAAAAACTATCGCGACCTGTTGTGTACGGCACAACAGACATCGACCTGATCACAGGCGCCGAGACTTTTCCTTACATTACTCAATCGACCACATTCAGCGCGGGTAATCCGGATAATCCTTTTCAGATCGTGGTCGCCTACAACGACACGCGCGGGGCTGACGCCAGGCCCAGCAGTGGCGCCGGTGCGTCCGTCTCCACCGACGGCGGCAACACCTTCACGCGGCTTACTATCACTAACGGGCAGGGCCCTTTCCCAAATTCGTCCAGCCCTGTCGTCCTGTACAACAAGCCAGGCCAGATCTGGTTCACTATCTGGTTGGATAGTGACTGTCCCGGGTTAGGCGGGTACAACTCCACTACGCCATGGGATCCGGATAGTTGGACTCATTTTTGCATCCATACCGGCGATAGTGACGATCGGCAATCCGGCTGGGCCGATAACAACCCATCGTCGCCGTTCTACGGGCGAATGTATGTTTCCTGGAACGATTTCAGTGCAGGTGGCAGCCTCTTGGCGACGTTTTCTACTGATAATGGCGTCACCTGGCACAGCCCAATACTCGTGAATAACCCAGGTACCTTCATTCGCAACGTCCAGATTACCGGCGATCCGCTTACAGGCGACGTGTACATCGCTGGTATGGATGAAGGAGGCGGAGGCTTCCCTCATAACGACAGTAATTATGTGTTTAAGTCCACCGATGGTGGTAACACCTGGACTAACACCTATGTTGGCACACCATTTCCGGGACCGGGTGTTACGTCTGTGGGATACTTCGCATGCATGTTTCCCGATAACGGTGGGTACTGGCGTTACGAAGGCTGGGGTGAGCCTGCCGCTCTAGACGGCGTGGTTCACCTGGTCTACACACAACACGGCGCCGCAGATGACCCTGGCGACATCTATTACAGTCGCTCGAGCGACGGTGGTGTGACCTTTGGTGTGCCGTTCAAGTTGAACACGGATGCCACAACCGTGCTCAATGGCAGCCCAGCTTGTCAGCTGCCACAGATGGTAGCCTCTTTGTCACATGGTATGACCAGCGGGAGACAGAAAACTGCGCCAAAGGCGATCCAGCTGTACCTTGCTACAGAATTTGGGGACGCAAGTCCACCGACAACGGCATGAGTTGGCTGCCAGACATGCCAGTCTCAGATGTAGTGACCCCGCTTCCTGATCAGCCTGACCCCGGTATCGTGGGAACGTACGCCAGCGACTACGACTACGGCGCCGCCCTGCCTGACCAACACCTGCGTGCATGGGTCGACGGCCGTGTGGCTATCAACGGAATTTCACAGCAGGATGCGTTCTTCGATAAAGAGCCAGCGTCGACGGGAACTCCGCCTCCAACGCCAAGCGTCACACCTACGTCGTCACCCACCGCTACACCGCGAGCAACACCCACGCCGAGAATTCGGCCGACGCCACACTCCCGGCCGTAGAAATCATGAATTGACCTTGGACGTTGTAGAGTGCGCTGTCCTCAGCGCATGCCTGCTCGGCCTCGGCACTTCGGGTCCATCCGCTCAGGAGAGCGGACACTACAGCACGAGACGCATACAGACGAGGCTGACCATGTTTTCAACGAATCGCCGCTTGTCGATCACAGGTAGCTGCGTAGAGTGCGCTGAAATTTTGCAAAGACTAAGGATGGGAGCGTGTCGGATCGAAAGCAAAATTTGCCACAATTATATCGGTTCTGTTTCTTGATGCTGGGCGACTCGCGCAAGGCACAAGAAGCGTTTAACACCACATTGCGCGAAGCGGCTGTGCGCGCCGCACAAGGCGAACTTCCTAAGGAACCGTTTTGGCTTTTCCGCGAGGCGCGGTGGCGCTGTTTGGAAACAAGTAAGTTGGATCTGCAACCCGAATCGCTAAAAATGGAGGAGCATGAAATCGCTCCACACGCGGCCTCACAGGTTAAGCTGCTTGAACCCACACAACTGGCAGTCTGGATTTCCGCAGCGCCAGATCCTCAACGCACCGCACTGGCGTTGTTTTATCTGAATGAATTCGATTATCTTGAGATTCTCGATATTGCCGAGCTCAAGTTGAGCACCCTGTCACGATGCCTAGCCCAGGGACGGCGCCAGTTGCAGGCCTGGCTCGACGCCAAACACTCCGGAACATCAAAACCATGAGGGGACTGCGACTATTACGGCGACGCCGCGCTCTGCTGAATTGTGCCCCGATCAGCCCTGACCATTTGATCGACCGTTCCATGCGGACCGCGGTCTCGCGTGAAAACGGCTCCGAGGAATTTGTTAATCAACAGAACTTTGATCGAGCCGTGGCGGAACTGATTCGCCTCGTTCCCATACCGCCTGAATCCGCCGAATGGTTCCTGGACAAGGAGGCGGTTCGCGCTCCGAAATGGACTTGGAAAAAAATCGTGCTCAATCCCGCCGTCATCGCCATTAGCGTCGCGGTCGTGGTGATCGCCGGCGTATTCGCGTTGCATCTTTTTGACCGGCTAAACGAATTTCCGGCATCTGCGACAGCACGAAAATTACTGACGGTGGCTGGATCCACTCGCTCGGTCACGCTTGATCCAGTGAGTGCCGAAGCTGGCACATTAAGCGATTTCTTCTTTATGAAGCACGGGCTGGAACACTATGACGTTCCGGACGAATTCGCCGATTTTCAGACAATCGGTTGCCGTGTCTTTGACGACGACGAATCGCAGCGCATCGCTCAAATCTGGGTTTCCGAAAAGCATATGCAGTTCTTTCTTTTTCCGGCGGAAAGAGACACCAAGACTGGTGCGGTGTTGAGCTTTCCGGGTTGGCGTTACGTGCATCAGGAAGGCTGGGTCGGCGCAGTCACGGAACACAACGGGGTCTGCTTCATGGCCGTACTTCGGGGCCGTGAGAAGGATTTGGACCAGTATCTTTCCGGGCCAAAGCAGTAATGTCCGCTAGCTCGGGTCCTGCTCGACTGCACACAGATCGAGCAGGTGACCAGAACACGGAACGCAATGGAGATCGGCGCGCCGGTCGAATTGACAGCACAACTCATGCGATTGAACTTTCTCGCCGCTGATTTCGCGGTGTAGTCAATGGTAGAGCAGCCCCGAAAGCATTCGGGGTTGGTCAGTCAAGCTTCGCCTGATATCGTTGCAGTTGAAAGAACGCCAGGGTAGCTCAGCGGTAGAGCAGGGGACTCATAAGCCCTTGGTCGCGAGTTCGATTCTCGCCCCTGGCATTCTCGTTTGCGGATCGAGCGCGCTTCTGGCACAAGCGTGCTGTAATGAACGATGAGCGTTTTCTCCAAAGACTCTCTGCGCGCGGAAATTCTTATTGGCTGACGCGTTTCATCATTCTGCGGTTGCTCGGTTTCGTTTACGCAGTTGCTTTTCTAGTCGCGGCGCAACAGTTGGTGCCTCTTATTGGCGAACACGGATTAACGCCGGCCGATGATTTTCTCGCGACCATCCAAACCCAACTCGGGTCGCGTATCGCTGGAATGCTTCGGGTGCCGACGCTTTTTTGGTTCGGAATTTCAGACAATGCATTGACGATTTTCTCGTGGGTGGGATTCGTTCTGGCCCTCGTGGTTCTCGGCGGTTATGCGAACGCGATCCTTCTGACAATTCTTTGGGCAATGTACATGTCGATCGTGCACGTTGGACAGATCTGGTACGGTTATGGTTGGGAGATCCAGCTGCTGGAGACCGGGTTCTTGTCGATTTTTCTTTGCCCGTTGCTCGATGGGCGCCCGTTCCCGAAGTGCAGGCCACCTATTCTCGTCATCTACCTTTTTCGATGGCTGGGTTTTCGCATCATGATTGGTGCCGGGTTGATTAAACTGCGTGGCGACCCGTGCTGGCGCGATTTAACCTGCCTTTACTATCACTACGAAACTCAGCCGATCCCGAGTCCTGTCAGTCGCTACCTTCACTTTGCGCCGCTCTGGTTCCAGAAGTTCGGGACGGCATGGAATCATTTCGTCGAACTCATCGTGCCATGGTTTTCGTTTGGTCCAAGACACTTGCGGCACGTCGCAGGCGTTTTGCTCGTTACCTTTCAAATTTTTCTCATCATCAGCGGTAATCTTTCGTTCCTCAATTATCTGACCATTGTCCCGTTTCTAACCTGCTTTGACGATACGTTTCTGCGCAATTTTCTGCCTAGAACGGTTGTTCAATGCGCCGAACGCGCAGCGCAGGAATCTGAACCGGCCCGCATCAACAACACGATCGCGATCGTGTTGTCGATCCTCGTTGTCTCTCTAAGCATCGCACCCGTAATGAACCTCGTTTCCGGTCGACAACTCATGAACTATTCCTATGACCCGCTCGATCTTGTAAACACGTATGGAGCATTCGGAACCGTTGGGCGCGAACGCGACGAAATCATTTTTGAAGGCACAGCAGATTCAGTCATCACTGGGAATACGAAATGGAAGGAATACGAATTCAGAGCCAAACCTGGCAACCCGAATCGACGACCACCATTCGTTGCGCCATACCAACCGCGGATCGACTGGCAGATATGGTTCGCTGCCATGGCTTCACCGGCCCAATACCCCTGGACATTGCATTTTGTCTGGAAACTTCTGCATAACGATCCGGGTACCTTATCGCTCCTCGAGAGCAATCCGTTTCCAGACGCACCGCCTCGCTACATCCGGGCGCGACTCTATCGTTATCGATTTGCTCCAATCGGCGAGAAACCATGGTGGGAACGGCACCCAATTGGTGAGTGGCTGCCTGCGCTCTCGACAGACAATCCCGAGTTCCGTCGTCTGCTTGAAGCGATGAGTTGGGTGGATTGAAAACGGACGGCCACTTTAACCAGATCAATTTGTTGCGATTGTCAGACATTGATGTGGAAGGCTGTCCCAGTTGTCAGCGCAAATTTTCTGGAGCGGATTAGTGATCCAGCATCGCACCTGCACTCTGACTATCTGCAATATCGAAACGGCGACCTTTCGCGTGCTGAATTGGTCGCGCGACTGCCACATGTAGCGATGCTTGGAGACAGCGCTTGCATGGGCATTTATGTCTCGTCACCATGGAGTACCTTTTGGCGAGCACGCACCTGCTGTGGTAACAATTGGTTTCTCGATAGTAACCCGTCCTCCCTGGGCATTCAGAGCGTTTCGAAGAGGCTGGAAAAACTCACTCCATTTGTTGCGATTGAATGCGCGGGTATTGGAGCGCTCGTCGATAGTGAACGTGAACAAGCTAGTTTCTTTCGACGGATTCTTGGGACGCGCAACTTCTCGCGACAAATCGACCACCTGTTGGGGATGAAACGTTTTCCCGATTTGATTCTAATCTCGATCGGACACAACAATGTTGATTGGGCGTGGCGAGGTCCGACCAATGACCCGGAACGGATTGAGAGGCGGTTGCAACGGCAAAGCCGGGACTTTCGAGAGAATTTCACGCGACAAATCCAGCGAGTGATTCATCGCGCCCGGGCACACCGTCACGCCGTGGCAGTCCTCGTGTATGGCCTGGTCAATTTCGAGTCCTACTTCAAAGGGCGCGAAATCGCAGAAGGATTACGAAGCCGGGATGCATCGCGGTACCCTTACCTTGAAACGACGTACAAATACTTCACATCTTTTCGGCCGGCTTGCCGCGCTAATTTGATCCGCCTTGCAACGATGGTGAATGACGAGTTGCGGAGCATGATTGCAGAATTGAATAGCGAGCTTATCCACAATGCCAACATCCAATTGCGATATTCGGATGCATTGGCAACAGCTGACCTGAGTCGAGCAGAATTACTTCACCCCATCGATGGATGGCATGCTTCGGTTGAAGGTCATAATGTTCTTGCGGCAGCCGCGTTTCGCGATCTCGAGCCGAGTCTGGAATTTCTTCGACTCGCAAAGTGATCTAAAGGTGGAACGGTCGCCGCGGCGACTCCTCAACGCGTTGGCAAAAGAATGCGGCGTTGCCACCGGATGATTGCGGCTCTCCGATTCTTCTTCGAATCGTCTTTCGCCCCGCCGAATCCTCGATCGGAAAGCTGATCCACCGTTTGGCTATACTTGCAAATCTCCGCGCGCTTTCAGGTGGTCCATTGTAACACCCAGCATGCGGTATCCAAAATGGCCCTGTCGGACCCGCAACAGTTCCGAGCCGCGCCACTTTTGCTGGATGCTCTCAAGCTGTTCGAGCGGTGCAATAGAATCGAACTCGCCTGCTACGAACAATACCCGCGCCGGGTCGCACAGCGGCATATTATGGGTGGGTGAGCTTAGGTGAAAATGCCGCGCCACAAGCGATGCCTCAATGTTGGCCCGCCGAAGCTCGCGGCGAATGGACCTTGCCGCAGAGCTTTCCCAGATTGCATGATCGATGTTTACGATGGGAGCCATCAATGCCACAAAGCGCAGGTCGCGTTCGACCATTGCCAGCAGCGCGCCGACCCAACCGCCATAACTGGTAGCGAGAACGCCGAATTCTGCGGTGCCCTGTGCGCGCAGTACGCGCATCAATTGGCGGAGTTCGGTGACCCCCTGGCGCAATGCTTCTGCGTTGCGAATCAAGTCGCAAGTGATCGCCAGCTCACCGTTCCAGTATCCGTGCGGCACACGCGAATAGTGGTATGGCAGGTGAACCAGGCACGCGTTCCAGCCAAGTTGGTTGAAGTGCTCTGCGCAACGCCGATAGCCTTTGTCGCTCGTAGACATTAGTGCATGTAAAATGAAAACCGTCGGCGCGGCGCGAGAAATTTTGGTGGGGAAAAAATCTGCGCGAGCAACGTTGTTCGCCGGAAATCGACTCTCGATTGGGCTGCGCCATGTAATCGTCGTGCAACCCTCTTCCACACTTTTGAAGAGATTGTCGTCATGCGGCGGGTGGTAATATTCATGAGCGGTGATTCGCGCACATTCTTCCACGTAACGCGCCATTTCGGTTCGGCTATGCCCGTTCAGCCGATGGCGTGTGTGGAGTAAATTGAGCGATGCGCACAGGCATCCGTCGATGCCTTTTGCCGCAATACGGCGAAATCCGTTGCGCCTGTTTTTGCCATTCAAGCGTTTGGGATGTCGAATGCCTGGCTCCGTTTGACGCGTCGCATTGATTTTGCCAGCCATCCGTTCTCGTGGCGAATGCGGCAAGTCGTCCGCGGTCAGATGAAATGTTTCTCGCAGCTCCGCATAGAGATTCTTGAATGAGCACGCCAGGTCAGATTCGATTCGCGCGCGCGCCTGTGATTTCCCAAGCTCTGGGAAATGTGAAATTGGTTTCCCAAACGCGACCCAGATTGGCGTGCGACCGCCGCTCGCGGGCAGCCAGCGTTTGGTTGAATAAAGGCGGTCGCTACCGAGGATGACGCACGGCAAAATGGGAACGCCCACCATATGCGCGAGTGTTGACGCACCCGGCCGCAACGCTGCACCTTGCAACAGAGATCGCGCGCCGTCCCGAATGCCGCCCTCAGGGAACACACCGACGATACGTCCCTGTTTCAGCCGCTCCATCGCTGTGCGAATGCTTTTGCGATTGGCGCGTTCACGGTCCACCGGGAACGCGTCTATTGCCTGCAGGAGAAGACCCAGTGGAAGAGGTCTGAAAAATTCCGCCATTGTCATCCAGTCGATTTTTCGCCCGATCAGAGATGAAATGATGAATGGATCAAAATGGCTGATGTGATTGGCTGCCAGCAAGAATCCTCCACGGCGGGCTGTATTTTCGCATCCGATTACGTGAACACGCGTGCCGCAGCCGAGCACCAGCTTCACCAAAAGCTTACCTGCGTGATAGGAGGTCGCCCTAGCTTGCACGTCTCAAGTCTTTCGCTGTGCCGCTGTCATGGGAAGTCTCATTTTTCCGGCTGATTCCTTTTTGTAACGTGGTATCATAGCTGACGGTTCCGACACGAGGTTTGGTTATGAAACCAAGGAGTCCTTCCATGGGCGGCAAGGGGCGCTTTCCGCATACAGACTACTCTTTTCATTCTGGTTTTGGTCAATGGCATGGGGGATATTTTTCGCCTTACGACGGAGAAGACAGATACGGGTTCAGGAATTTTTACAATTTAGGGCGCGAATTCCGTATCGAAGCTGCCCGGGAACGTGCCAAGGAAATGGCCGTTTTTGCGCTGATCGTTCTGACGTCAGCATGGCCGGTGCTGTACATGGTGGTTACCGTTGTGAAGCTGTTGATCAAAGGGCGACCGCTGGATCAATAGTTCTCCAGTTGAGCTCGATCCTCCTCACAACCTATCGCTACTTCCTTGGCCAGAGAAATTCATCCCGGTATTCAGGTGTTTTTTCCGGAGCCAAGCCATGGCGTGCAACGTTTTCAGTCACGACGCGGGGAATGAGAAAGTTTAGCAAATAATCTTCGCCACCAGCTTTGGTACCACCGCCGCTCATCTTGAATCCGCCGAAGGGATGACGGCCGACGATTGCACCGGTGCATGGACGATTGATGTAAACATTGCCGGCTTCCAGTTGCGCCTTGACGCGGTCGATGTTCGCAGGGCTTCGCGAGAAAAAGCCGCCGGTCAACGCGTAATCGGTCCCGTTAGCGACTTCGATGGCCTCATCGAGGTCGCGAACTTTGATCACACTTAGCACCGGGCCGAAAATCTCCTCGCGCGCTATCCGCATGTTGGGCTTCACTCCGGTAAAAATCGTGGGTGGAATGAAATAACCTTGCGCCGGAACATCCTTGGCCTGATAGGCGAGTGTCGCCTCGCTTTTCCCGACCTCGATGTAATCCAGAATTCGCCGGTAAGCCGCTTCATCAATTACCGGCCCGACCACCACGCTTGGATCTTCCGGGTTGCCGACGCGCACACTGGCGGCGGCTCCGAGCAAACGTTCAATGACTCGGTCGTAATTTTCTTCAAGAACAATGAGCCGGGATAGCGCCGAACATTTCTGACCTTGAAAACCGAACGCGGAATAAATCGAATCGACAATTGCTTCATCCAAGTCGGCGTCGGCATCGACGATCATGGCGTTTTTTCCACCCATCTCGCAAATCACACGTTTGAGCTCGCGCTGACCTTCACGCGTTTTGCCTGCACTTTCCCAAATCCACAGCCCAACCTCGCGCGACCCCGTGAAGGCGATCAGATCAACGTCTTTGTGGTCAACCATGTGGGCGCCGATGACTGAGCCTTTGCCATTGAGAAAATTCAAAACGCCCGGAGGCACGCCGGCTTCCTCGTAAATTTCCATCAGCATTGCGCCGATAATAACGGATTGCTCGGACGGTTTCATAATCACCGTGTTACCCGTTACGAGTGCCGCGCTGACCATGCCGCACAAGATTGCCATCGGAAAATTCCACGGCGCGATCACCAGGGCGACACCGCGGGGCCAGTAATGCTGGTAGCTTTCTTCGCCGGGCACATTTTGGGTGAGGCGAGGCCGGCCCATCCGGCGCATCTGGCGAGCGTAGAATGTGCAAAAGTCGATGGCCTCCGCGATATCGCCGTCCGCCTGACTCCATGGCTTGCCAACTTCAAAAACTTCCAGTGCGGAGAGCTCGAACCGGCGGCGCTCGAGGATTTTGGCGACGCGTTCCAACAGCTGGCACCGCTCTTCGATGGACGTGCGACGCCATCTGGTGAACGCCGCGCGCGCTGCGGCAACAGCGCGTTCGGCTTCTCGGATACCAGCTTCAGCAGCGTACCCTATGATTTGGTCTGGCTGGCTTGGATTGAGTGACGAAAACGTATGATCGGTCCAAATTTTTTCGCCGTCGATTGTTAACGGAACTTTACGGCCGAGTTGTTTTCGCTGTTCGCGCAGCGCAGTTCGCATTTTTTCCTGGTTCTCCGGCAATGCGAAGTTGGTGAGGGGGGCATTTTCATACGGAGCGTCCAGATGTGTCTTTGGCGTCGTTGTTGTTGTCATATTTATCGTTGTATTCGATGGCGGGGCAGCGCCGTTTCGGTCGGTGCGTAGAATTTCGCATGGATCGCGCAACAAATCTTGTGTAGGCACGTTTTCGGAAAATTTTGCCCGCAAAAATCCTTCGTTCGACGTGTTCTCGAGCAGACGTCGCACCAGGTAGGACATTCCGGGAAGCAGTTCACCGACCGGGCAATATTCCCGGACGCGATAACCCATATCTACTAATGCGCGCTTGATGGGTCCGGCCATACCATAGAGCAACTGAAATTCGAAG
>JBKPMH010000121.1:0-5886 GCA_046732035.1 Verrucomicrobiota bacterium | reverse complement strand
CTTTCGCAAGCAAGGAATCGGGTATTACAAGGGAAGTTGACATGTTGCCTCCTTTTGGTCAGCGTGCGGTGACGCGATGGTTGGTTGATTTTAATTTCGCTTTCACAACAGGTCGTTTGGAAGCTGGCGTCCGTTTTGCGGCAACTTCAGGCCCGGCTCGTGTTGTGCCTTTTGTTGTCGATGGGCTCGAGTTCGCGAAAGGCGTGCCAAGTCCTATATCTCCGTGAAACCACATCCAATCCCTGGCCTGAGATGAAAGTGTTAAGCCGATTGCTGCAATTGTTACCAGAAACAGAGTTTTCATAATTAACTATCACGATAAATTCCGGTCGTATTTCATCGCTACGGCACGTTCGCAGGATTATTTCGGAATGTGGGTAATCTTGATAATGCCCGCACACAGAAACAGAATGCCGATGAATGCAGGACCAGGACGATAAAGAGCTTGGAAGAAGTTTGCATGATCACTACTCTTTAATTTTTCGATTACAGACCGGCGCAGACCATCTTTGTGAATTGATCGCCGTTGAACACGAAATTGCCCCATTTGGCGTCGAAGGCAGCAGTCGGCTTGGCAGCGATAATTTCTTCGAGCGACTTACCTTGCTGTTTTAAGGCTGCCACGTTATTGCGCACCGTGATCAGCATGTCGCGGAATTCAATCAGTTGAGTGCGGGTGCCGACTACGCCATGACCAGGGATAACGATGGTGTGGTCGTGCGAGCGACAGCCTTGTTAGCCCATTTGATTGCACCGTCGATACTGCCGCCATTTTCATTATCGATATACGGGAAAATCCCATTCCAGAAGGTGTCTCCCAACGCCAATACATCCGCCTTCTTGAAATAAACCCACAGGTCGCCATCGGTATGACCGCCACCAAAATTTTCCACTTCGATGCTGGTTCCCGCGAAATTGAAAGTCCTTTTGTGATTGACCAAGAGTGTCGGGCGTGCTCCTGCCGGCACTGGATCGAAGCTCTAGTTCCATGCATCGACATGTGTGGTTTCGGTCAAATGCTTCAGCGTATTCTTATGCGCAACGATGGTGGCGCCAGCCGAATGCATCCATGCGTTGCCATCGGTGTGATCCCAGTGGCCAATGCGTGTTGACCCCATATTTCAGCGGCGAAGGACTGATCTTGTTGAGCGCGACTTGCAGTCTTTCCTGTGATTTACTGATGCCCGCGTCGACCAGGAACTTGCCTCCCTTTCCCGATAGGACCGTGATGTTGGCACCGGAACCCATTAACAGGGTGATATCCACGGAGAGATTTCACGACGACATCCTGATCGGCACGGCGCAGATATCGGGCGCCAGCACCCGTATGAAAATAGTCATCCATACTGAGTGACGCCCGGAGTGGCGTGCAGGCCGATAGCTTGCCAGGCAGTTTGTACCGGCTCTTCGGGGAGGTTTACAATAAACGGAGTTTTCATAGCCACTTAACTATCACGATAAATTCCAGTGGTATTTCATCGCCACGACACGTTCGCGAAATTATTTACTTCTGCCTATGAATGAAAGCTTCCTGAAACGATCCTGGACCAGTCGCTTGCCGAAGACCGGTGGCTCCTACTGTGGTGCCGCGTATACCAGATCTCTTAGCGTGGGCTCTTTGAGCATGTAGCTACGGATTCGTTCTTCCAACTCACGATCGGCCTTTGTTATGCGTTCGTGTTGGCGAAGATGTTCTCCGCACGAATTCACTAGAAACATTTCCAGATATCGGTTCGAATCTTCGATTATCACAACCGGTTCAGTACAGCGGATGAATCTCAAAAAGGGCGACACCGTTTTTGCGATAATTAAGGCGACCGACGTGTCGGTCGAAAAGGAATAGTCTCATCCGATAAGCTTGCCGGTCTGTAGCCACGGCTGTGCCGCCGCGGTGCTGGCCAACAACAGCGCGATAGGGCCCAACACAGCGAGCGGCTCCAAGTACCAAGAGCAATGTACGACTCATCTACCGCCGCGCGAGGCACTGCTGTGAGAGCCACGGCTGTGAGAGCTACCATTGTGAAAGGAACGCCCGTGAAAGTTACTGTCGCGAAAGCCACGGCTACCAAAGCCGCCGCGGCGAAACCCACCATATCCATCGTATCCGTAGCCGTAAGGATAATAATCATACGGATAATAGCCATAGTATCCATACGGATAGTAAAAGAACGGGTCGCCAAAATCTCCTCCAAAAAAGAAGAACCGTTTGTTGAAGTCGCGATGGTTAAACCGATCGCTGCGAAAGCCACGGCCACGAAAGCGACCATCGTTAAAGGCCCCGCGAAAGCCACCACGATTAATGCCGCCGCGAAAACCACCGTTGTGGAAGCCACGGCTACCGAACGCGCCACCGCGAAAGCCACCGCCGCGAAAACCGCCGCCATGAAAGCCACCGCCTCCGAAGCCGCCACCGCGAAAACCGCCGCCGCCACCAAAGCCGCCGTGGCCGCCGCCACCAAATCCTCCTCCACCGCCACTGTGGCCACCCCCTCCTCCGCCGCCGCCGTGCGCCCACGTGGGCGGACTTAAGGCAAGAAGTGTAAGGCCAAGTAAGCTAAATATTGTCTTCTTTTTCATAGCCAACGTTCCGTCCGCCCCCAGCATCGTTGCCATTGCGCGTCCGTCAGATTTTATTGTCCCGCCGGAGATGTATTGGTCGTTCCCTCTTCGGAGTGAGTACTCTGGCATCCGAGGATTCGTCGACGAAGAAATGACTCGCGTATGGTTGATTCGCGGTCGTCGCAGAACGTCAGAGAAAGGGCCTGTCACTTGCACTGTCTGTGCCAGCCAGATAAGAGCGGAAGGAAAGATGCGACCTTGTCAATGATCATCGACAAGTTTCGGCGCGTGCTTTCCCAGTTTCTTTAGAAGCCGCAGGAATGTCAGCCGCTCTTTCTTTCACCGGTGGCTCCTACTGCGGTGCCGCGTAGATGAGATGTCTTACCGTGGGCTCTTTGAGCGTGTAGCTACGGATCCGTTCTTCCAACTCACGATCTGCCTTTGTTATGCGTTCGTGTTGGCGAAGATGTTCTCCCCACGAATTCACTAGAAACATTTCCAGGTACCGGTTCGAATCTTCGGTATCGCGAAAGATTCCCCATTGCGAAGCTCCATCCCGTCGGCGCGTGCGTTCATGGCGATGCATTGCTTTGATGAATTCGGAAGCGCTTTCGCGATTGACGACATACTCGACGGTTACAAGCACGGGGCCAGATTCAAATTCCAAGGCCAAATCTCCGACGATCGCGGGCATGCGCCAATGATTCCAAGGTGTCACATCCATCGTGGTATCCGGGAGCCTCCATCGTAGCGCAAGCGCGACCGTCGCGATCGATCCGAGTCCGGCCCACATCAACGCAATGGCGATACCGGCATGTGCAGCGACCGCGCCCCAAAGCGCGCTGCCAGCGGCTATCCCGCCTTGAAAAGCCAGCAGGAACATTGCGAGAACCCGTGCGCGCACCCAATCAGGCGCGAGCTTTTGAACCAGCGCGCTGACCAGCGATATGAAGATAATCCAAGCAGCGCCGCTAACCACCATGACCAGGCTGAGCAAAGGCAATACATGCAGAGCGCCCACTGCGATGGTCGTTACACCCAGGATTACCACGCCACCCGAGGCGACAACTTCCGTGGACCATCGCGATCGCGCCGATTGCATGAGAAGAGCCCCTAACACGGCGCCAAAACCAAAGCATCCGAGCAGCAATCCGAATGTAACTGCACTTCCGCTGACGCGGTGAGCGACCGTTGGCAAGAGCGCCAATAACGCGCTGGCGAAGAACATGACGATGCCCGATCGCAGGATCAGTCCGCGAATTTCGGGCGAGTAACGGACATACCGCACCGCCTGAACGGTCGCTCCAATCACCCTCTCAGGCGGCGTTGTTCGCTTGCGACGCGGGCGCTTCCAACGCGCAACAACCCAAATCAATCCTATAAATGACGCTGCGTTGATAATGAATGCGGCCCCCACGCCGGCAGTGGCAACCAAGACGCCTCCAAGCCCAGGGCCGACGGCGCGAGCCAGATTGAACTCTATGCCGTTGAGCGCGGATGCCGCCTCAAAATCTTCCTTGTCGACAAGCTCGGGCAAAAGCGCTCGCCATGTCGGTGCCTCGAAGGCGTCTCCGGACGATATGGCAAACGTTAGCGCGAGCAAAAGCCAAGGCGTGACAACCCCCCCGACCGTGACAACCGCCAGAACTATCGCAAGAGTGGCCATCCACACTTCAGTGAACAGAATTAGCTTGCGGCGATCGCAGATGTCACCAATTGCACCTGCGGGCAGGGCAAACAAGAAAAAGGGCAACGCTGAGGCCGTTTGCGTGAGCGCCACATACATCGGCCCGGCATTGAGGGATACCATCAACCATGCAGCGCCGACGCTCTGCATGAATGTGCCGACGTCCCCAAAGACGTTTGCAATTAATAGATTGCGAAACAGCGGGAGACGTAAGGGTCGCCACACAGTAAAGGCGCCGCCGATGTGGCTTCGCGGTTCCGCCGACATAATCCCATCCTCTCGCGGAAGACCACGACGAGCCAATCCCTAAATCTATCTCGAAACAGAGAGTTCCCTTAATTCTCACCTGGCAGTAAACAATCCCGCACGCATCGTCGCAGCGAAATAGGACTAACGCCTGGTATGCGTGTGCAACAACGCCCATTAGCCATTCATTTGGGGGAGCTAATGCGAATTAGTGATCGATAGGTCAATCGCGAAGGGCCGCGCGTTGTCACGTTGACCCGCGATTCGCTCTATTGGCTGGGAGTTTTTCTTGCCAGCTTCTCCGCGAACATTCGCAGCTAGTCGGCGGTTGCACTGCGTCAGTCGCAGTCTTTTAGGAAGAATCCTCAGTATTTCTGAAATGTCGTCGTTCTAACTCGGGAGATAAAGGTGTCACCTAACACAATGAAACCTGATGAGACTCATAACTTCGAGCGCAGCCAACGGGAGTTGGCGGATGGTGTGCTCAACAGGCTGCGCAAGATTTACGACGCTTTCATGGCGCAGTCAGGGCATCGCAAGCCTTGGCAACGGAGTAGGACGCGTGTTTTGGCTTGGGTTTCCGATATGATCACGCGGCGCGCGACTTTCGCAGTCATGTTCGTTCTTCAAGTCGTGCTGTTTTTCGTTCTGCCAAGGTGGATGG
This sequence comes from Verrucomicrobiota bacterium, assembly GCA_046732035.1. Classification (GTDB taxonomy): domain Bacteria; phylum Verrucomicrobiota; class Verrucomicrobiia; order Chthoniobacterales; family UBA10450; genus Udaeobacter. The sequence goes on along the minus strand of JBKPMH010000121.1, from coordinate 730 downwards.
CGGTCGGCAAAGTTTCCGGCTCCGATCCGGAATCTGTTTTCGCGGCAGACCGTTGACGTTATAGCTGCGGGCGCTCACCACCGCTCTGTAGAGTCCGGTATGGATAAACACCGGGGTCGTATCCGCATCCGTCGCAGACGATCCTCGAGGCTGATCTCGCCCGTGAACCGTCGCGATGAAATTTTTTGAAATGTTGGCCTCAGAACTCGGGAAATAGAATGTCGAACACGAAATGAAAAATCACCGGGATAAATTTTTCGAGTCAGATCCAAATGTTGAGGACAATGTGCGGGTTGTTCGATCCGATCATGAGGAGGTAATCGCTTCTGTCTGGGCCCGCCAGACGCTGGTTTTGCTTTTCATTCTCTATCAAGGCTGGAGCACCTAGAAGAAATCATCATGAGCATTCTAACTCGTCGGAATTTTCTGGGATCCATGGCGGCCGCGGGCGGTTTGGCTGCATTGCAAAAAGTGATGGGAGCGGATCGAAACAAAATCCAACCTGGTCCATCAAATCCGGAGCTACAGGCGCAGAATCCGGATTCGATGTGGCCGCCAAACACCGACTCAAAAAGCCTGGTGCAGACGTTCAAGTATCCATTTTCGTTTGCGAATAAGCGTGTTTACGACGGTGGCTGGTCGCGCGAAGTAACGGTGCGCGAACTTCCCGTTTCGAAATCGATGGCCGGCGTAAATATGCGGCTCACTGCTGGCGGCGTGCGCGAACTGC
>JBKPMH010000120.1:0-10926 GCA_046732035.1 Verrucomicrobiota bacterium | reverse complement strand
GTGCTCGAAAACATGCGCGATAACAATGGCGAAACGAGTTTGAAATTGCGGGAACGCCTGGCCATCAAAGCTTTTATCAGAACAGGCGAGTACGATCGCGCGATTGGAAATTTTCTGAACAGGGAACAAACAACAGACGCGTCGTTTTCACTTTCGCTTCCTCTGGTCACACGATTGCGTTACGGAGAGAATCCGCACCAGACCGCCGCGCTCTACGGTGATTTCGACAAATGCTTTGAAAAGCTTCATGGCAAGGAACTGTCCTTTAACAACATCCTGGACATCAGCGCGGCGACGAATTTGATCGCCGAATTCCAAGAGCCGACCGTCGCCATACTGAAACATACGAACCCGTGTGGTGTTGGCTCCGACGCTGATCTTCGCAAGGCATGGACAAAGGCATTTGCCACGGACAAACAGGCGCCTTTTGGCGGAATTATCATATGCAATCGCCCGTTGACTGAAGCGCTGGCCAAAGTAATCAGCGAGATTTTTAGCGAGGTAATTATTGCGCCGGATTTTGAGCCTGAAGCGCGCAGTGTTCTGCAAAAGAAGAAGAACCTGCGCTTGATTCGATTAGTGACGCCGGCAAGAGACGCGAGACCTGCGGTGGACGTTCGTTCGGTTTGTGGCGGCGTACTGGTTCAAGACGCGGATGTTTCACAGGAAACAACACGCAACGTTGTCACAAAGAGGCGACCCACCAGGACCGAGTTGAGAGCGATGTTGTTTGGGTGGCGAGTGGTCAAGCACGTGAAATCGAATGCGATTGTGTACGCCAAGGCTGACCGCACACTTGGTATCGGCGCGGGCCAGATGTCGCGCATTGACGCCTCGCGGATTGCCATTTGGAAAGCCAAGGAAGCCGCGCTCTTGCTCAAAGGCAGTGCGGTTGCAAGCGACGCGTTCTTTCCATTCCCGGACGGTTTAATCGCTGCTGCTGAAGCAGGCGCAACGTGCGCTATTCAACCGGGCGGTTCGGTCCGCGACGAGGAAGTGATTGCCGCTGCCAACGAGCGCAACATGGCGATGATTTTTACCGGCATGCGCCACTTTCGCCATTAAGCCTGCGTGTTGTGCGGTCATTCTGAGCGAAGCGAAGAATCTCAGGTCGATTCTTTTAGCCGTCCTGCCAAACTAATGATCAGAAATGTTTCGGTCCGCTCAACATGACAGGGCGCAATCAGTACGACCGCCGGGCGTTCTGAACATCGAAGATTTGCGACGCCTGGCGAAGCGGCGGCTTCCGCGAGTGGTATTTGACTATATCGATGGCGGCGCAGAGGACGAGCGAACGTTGCGTGCTAACTGCCGCGCATTTGAAGAGGTGACGTTCCGGCCGCGCTGCGCTGTCGCGACCCCGGTCTGCGATCTGCGCGTGTCTGTGCTTGGCCTACCTCTGTCCATGCCGTTGATCCTGGCACCGGTTGGCAGCAGCCGACTGATGCACCCACGCGGCGAGGAAGCCGCTGCTGGGGCCGCGGGCGCAGCGGGCATTGCATACGCGCTTTCGACGCTCTCCGGATGTCGCCTTGAGGATGTTGCCGCGGCATCGAAACAACCGCTGTGGTATCAGCTTTATCTTGTCGGCGGACGTGACTGCGCCTTATCCGCAATCGAACGCGCGAAGACCGCGGGCTTTTCAGCGCTGGTGGTCACGATTGATACACCAGTAGCCGGCATGCGGGAACGCGATATCCGAAACGGCGTTAAAGAACTTCTGGGCGACTCCTTTGGATCGAAGCTGCCGTTTGTTAGCCAGTTACTGGCAAAACCTGGATGGCTTGCGCGCTTTGTGGCCGATGGCGGACTGATGAAATTTCAAAATGTCGTCATTCCAGGCAAGGGTCCGATGTTGTACGCCGATGTCACAGCCGCGCTTGAGGACGCGGTTGTGACCTGGAAGGATCTCCACTGGATCGAGCGGGCATGGGGTGGACCGATCGTCATTAAAGGAATACACACAGCAGACGACGCTCGTCGCGCCGTGGACGTCGGAGCAAAGGCGTTGGTCGTTTCCAATCATGGTGGTCGTCAACTCGACGGTGTAGCGCCGACGCTACGGGTTTTGCCGGAAGTTGTGGCAAGCATAGGTGATCGTGTCGAGGTGCTGTTAGATGGCGGTATTCGTCGAGGCAGCGATATTGTTAAAGCGCTCTGCCTCGGTGCTCGCGCCGTATTGGCCGGTCGCGCTTACGCTTACGGCCTCGGCGCAGCTGGCGGGGCCGGAGTTACGCGTGCAATTGAAATCTTGCGCGCTGATTTGATCCGCACGCTTAAGCTACTCGGTTGCGCATCAGTGGCCGAGTTAAATCGATCGTACGTGGATGTGCCGGCACATTGCATTCGCGACATTGAAGAGTTGAAAAGGCTGTAGCGTCCGCTCGTCCTCAGCGGAAAGAGGCAGATGTTGGCGACTTGCCTCACGAATACGCTACCGACAGCGCACGCCACAGCATTCGTTCTTCGTCATCTGCTTGAAGAGAGTCGCCAGAACCAGATGCACAGAATGGCTGAAATGATGAGCGCCACCCAGCTAACGGCCATCGGGATGTGGTGATGACCCACCTGGACTGGAATCTGATTGATCAGTCTTGTCACGTGAGCAATTGCAAAGAGACCGAAAAAGACGCTGGCGATACGTAATCCAGTTTTCTCAGGGTTCATGACGTAATTGTTATGATTGAGTTTTTGTTTGTCGGTAAAAATGAAGGTTAAACACGGCTTTTCCGCAGGGACGCTGCTTGTATGAGAATGCCGAGGACTACAAGCCCGATGAAGAGGATGGTCGATCCGGACGCCGGAAGTACAATCGCATTTTGAATAAGATGGGCGCCGATCAGGGAGGAGACAACGATCAGCGCCCAATCGAACAAAAAGAGTAGGAGGATCGCGCCGATGATTCCCCCAATCACGAAGATAATTGTGGAATGCTGCGCATACTGGACAAAAAACGCTGCGGCGACTGCGCCGGCAAGCTTACCGCCGGCGAGAAAACCAAGAACGGCAATTGCTAATTTTTGAAGGAACAACGCAAGCAAAGCCCCAAGCAAACCGAGAACGAGCGCAACCGTGAGTGCCAGGACCGGTGACGGCTGATTGACAAGATGAGGGGCGATTTCGACGCCGGCTGCGAATCCAACGGCTGCGACACACAGCCAGAACAATTTTCGGCCGAACAACAGGATAACGATGCCGATCAATGCACCAACGATCCCGACAGAAAAATGTATTGCCGGGAAAGGATCTTGAACAGCCATGTTGCAGAGAGCGCTTGTGCCAAACGTTTTTCTATTTGATCCCGCTGCCTGACACAAGCATCGCTGCACGTCGCGACGGCGAAATCTGAACCTCGAAATTCTAATATCAAAACAGATCCCGAATAGCGAAAATCAACCCAGAGCCGCTATCCGGAGGTTCGATCTTCTTGCCATCTGTTGCAAAATACGCGAAGTAAGAAGCGCTCCATGTGACATAGGGCAAATCTGTTCGGGCTGTGGCTCAGCTTGGTAGAGCGCCTGGTTCGGGACCAGGAGGCCGTGGGTTCAAATCCCACCAGCCCGATTAACTGGAGTTCTCGTTTTCCTAAGGCGGCTGAACGTTGCCCCACTTTAGGGAAAAGAATGTTGACTCTATCTTCGCGTTTGCTAAAAGCTCACGTTTCGTTCAACAGCCAACCAAAATCAATAGATCGCGAAGGTTTGATGACGACAAATGGAAATAATTTATTCGTGCGTTCGGGCTTTTTGGTTGTTCTCAGCTTATTCCTCTTCATCGGAGCTAGCGTAGCTTGGGTGGCGCCATCGGCGCTGCCTCTTGGATCATCGAGTACCCCGCGAGTCGCATCCAGCCCAGAGACAAGGCCGACTCCACGACAGTTCCCGCCGTTTCTACGTCCTACGCGGCCGCGTTAAAAGGAAACTGTGCGCCGTCTTTTCCTCGCGGTAAAAGAATCACGGCGTGCTTTGTTTTGCCTTTGAGTCCCTGTCAGAGAGCTTACTGGGGGAAACGATCGGAATCTTGCGCACCTGAATCAGTTACCAGGATTGCATTTCCGTTAACGAGTCGGTAGATTGAGAGAGCGTTCGGACTTGACAACAGTCACCTTCGCTTGGAAAGTCCACATTCGTTTTTACCATGCTCGCCCCGCAACCTACTCCATCCACCCTCGCGGCCGGGACGCCGGTCATTCTTCAATTCCCAACGGGAGCAACCAGCCCCGTACGTTCCTTGCGCCATATGACGACTCAACTCCTGCAAGAAGCAGCTCAGGTAATCCCGAATCAGCAACTTCTGATTAACGTTGTTTCCAAACGCGTTCGTCAACTGGGGTTGGGGCATCGGCCCATGGTTGAAACGACGCCGCGAATGTCTTTGACGGATATAGCGCTCAAGGAAATCATCGCCGGCAAGTTGACTTACGAATCGCTCCAGGAAACGTCGTCCGACGGCGCAGCCGCGTAGCAGCGATCGATAAGGGGGGTAGTTTCTTTTCGCGGGAAGCGGTCAGTTTCCCTGTCAATATGGCAGCTGAGTCGATTATCAATCGCAAGGCCCTTCGTGATTTTCATATTCTCGACCGTTACGAAGCGGGCATTGAACTCAAAGGCAGCGAGGTTAAGTCGATTCGAGCGGGAAAGGCGAATATCAGCGACGCTTTCGCCCGAATCGAGAATGGCGAAGCGTTTCTTTACAATGCGGATATTCAACCGTACGAGCGCGCCAGCCACGAAATTCCAGACGCAAAACGTATTCGCAAATTATTGTTGCATCGCCAGGAGATCGACAAGCTTTACGGCGAAACACAGGTCAAAGGCCGCGCGCTGGTTGTTCTCAAGTTGTATTGGAAAAACGGAAAACTGAAAGCTGAGTTGGGGGTAGGCCAGGGGAAGGAAGCACGTGATAAAAGGGCCGATCTAAAAAAACGTGCTGTTGATCGGGAAACGGCTCGCGAAGTTGCACGTTTCAACCGGAAACACGGCTGATTGCGCTTACAGGCCGCGGCGGGTTAGCCACCGCACCTGCTTAGAGAACTGCAGAACTGTTTTTGCCGTTAACGACCGTACGTTGCGAAGCGTTCGTATCTATTTTAAGGCCTGAAATGAAATTGCGTGTTCTGCTTCTGCCTGCCGTTCTTCTTGGTGGATGGATCATATCGCGACTGCTTCGAACGGCGAGCTATTCCGTGCGCGGTAAAGTCACGCTAATTACAGGGGGCTCACGAGGACTTGGTCTCGTCCTGGCACGGCATATTTGCGCGGAAGGCGGGAGCGTTGTGATTATCGCGCGCGACGCTGATGAACTGGCGCGCGCAAAGGCTGATCTCAATCGGCGCGGTGGCACAGTTCTGCCCATTCAATGCGATCTGCTTGATCCCGCACAAATCGAAGCCGCTGTTCGCCAGGTCATCGATCGGTTCGGCAAAATCGATATTTTGATCAATAGCGCGGGGATTATCGAAGTTGGTCCTCTTGAACACATGACGCGGGAGGATTTCGAACGGACGATGCGCCTGCATTTTTGGGCACCGTACGAATTGGTTTCAAAAGCCGTTCCGGAAATGCGCATTCGGGGCGGAGGACGTATCGTTAATATTTCTTCGATTGGCGGCAAAGTCGCCGTGCCACACTTGGCGCCGTACAGTGTGAGCAAATTTGCACTGACTGGGTTCTCAGACGCGATCCGCGCGGAGCTGGCGCGCGACAATATTCTTGTCACTACAGTTGCGCCCGGAATGATGCGCACCGGCTCGCACGTGAATGCCAGGTTCAAGGGCGAGCATGACATGGAATTTGCATGGTTTGCAACGGCAGCAGGGGCCCCATTGATCTCCATCAATGCAGATCGCGCCGCGAGAAAAATCCTGGCTGCCTGCCGTCGCGGTCAGCCATCGCTCACGCTCACGTTTGCAGCCCGGGGTGCAATTTTTGGAAATGCGTTATTTCCGAATCTGACCGGATACATGATGAAGGTTATCAATCGGTTCCTTCCTGGCAGGGGTGGCAAATCAGGTGATGAGTCACGGGCTGGAGCGCATGTGCACAGGCTAACGCCGCGATGGCTGACTCATCTGGCTGATCACGCCACCAAGAAAAACAACGAACAGAACGGCGATTCTCCGTAACCTGCAATCAATCTCAGCACGCTCCGAATTGCATTGAGAGTGGGATTCGACGTTTGCTTTAAATGACCAAACGTCTTTTCGTCGCGATCGATCTTCCGAATTCGACGCGGCAATTCCTTGCAGGTCTCGATCCGCACGTTCGTGGTGCGCACTGGACCGATCCGGCACAGATGCATCTGACCCTTAGTTTCCTTGGTGACGTCACGGATGAATTCGGCCTCGCCCTCCGAGAAAAGCTTGGCCTAATCAAGTTTGGCGCTTTTTTTCTGCCCATTGCCGGAGTTGGAACATTTTCTGGAAAAGGTGCGCCGAAAATCATTTGGATCGGTGTGGGGAAAGCGCATCCGCACTTGTTTCAAATTCACAAGCGGATACAGGAGTCGGCACTAGCTGCGGGCCTGGAGCCAGACCTTCGGCCATGGCATCCGCACATCACGATCGCCCGTTGCCGGGATGTGTCCGCCCAATCGCTGCGAAAGTTTTTGCAGGCGAACGCCGATTTGGATGCTGGAATGATTCATGTGGAGAGTTTCCACCTTTATTCCAGCAAACTCACACCTGCCGGTGCCATTCATACGCGCGAATTGAGTGTTCGTTGTCGCGATTAGGAAACTGTAGCCGCTTCGCTCTGCGAAGCACGCCGCATATGTGTTGCTCGATCGGCTCGGCGAGTCTCAGAGAGACGCGGCAGCGGCTACAATCCCTTGCTCGATAGCGGCGCGGCGACGTGCTCCAGTGACAGCCGCTCGGCTGGGACGCCAAGCCACGCTTCAATGATTGCACCGAAAATCATCAGAATTGCCGCCACGAGGTATCCGATAAACAGCGCGCCAATCGAGCCGGTCCCGATGATCCATCCAAATAACAGGGGAGCTCCGACACCACCTGCCAGCGTTCCGATTGCGTAGAAAATCGCGATTGCCAGCGCGCGGATTTCCAAGGGAAAAATCTCACTCACAGTCAGGTAAGCTGAACTCGCCGCAGCGGATGCGATGAAGAAAATTATTGTCCACGCAAGGGTCTGCGTTTGTGCCGTGAGCAGGCCCTCATGAAAAAGCCAACCAGTCAGCGCCAGTAAAATCCCGGCGAGCCCGTAAGTAATCGTGATCATCTTTTTGCGTCCGACAGTATCGAACAAATGACCGAGCAACACAGGCCCGAGCACGTTGCCCAGGGCAAACGGCAGCAGATAGCTGCCCACATTTTGCTCGGCCACGAAATAGAACCGCATCAGCACGAGCGCGTAAGTGAAGAAAATCGCGTTATAGAAAAAGGCCTGCGTCAGCATTAACACGAAACCGAGCACCGAGCGCCGGCGATGCTCGTGCACGATGGCGTCCCAAATCTCGTGCCAAGGCGTATGCGTGCGTGTTCGAATTCGTGTGACAAACAAATCGTTGCAACCGCGGTCGCTGACCCCGGATCGGCGTGAGGTCGCAATCTTCGTTTCCACTTCTGCGACAATCTGTTCTGCTTCCACGTTTCGGCCATGAATCATCAACCAACGGGGGCTCTCAGGGATCCAGCGCCGAAAGAAAATTACGATAAGCCCCAATACCGCCCCGATTCCGAAAGCGAATCGCCATCCGAGCCAAATTGGAATCCGCGTCGGATCGAGCAGGAAAAGTGTAGCGGCCGCTCCGGCGGCGGCGCCCACCCAATAGGAGCCGTTGATGATCAAATCAACACGGCCTCGCACGCGCGCCGGAATTAGTTCGTCGATTGCGGAATTGATGGCGGCGTATTCCCCGCCAATTCCTGCGCCGGTGACCGCGCGAAAGAACGCATAGCTCCAGAAATTCCAGGAAAAAGCCGATAGCGCTGTGCCGATGAGATACACTACGACCGTGATAAAAAACAATTTCTTGCGGCCAAATCGGTCGGTTCCATAACCGAAAAGGAGCGCGCCGACCACGGCGCCCGCGAGGTAGCATGTCGCGGTCGCGCCAACACGGGCGGGTGTCAATCCGAGTGTTTCCGGTCGCGTTAAAACTGCGCCGAGTGCTCCCGCCAACGTCACCTCCAGCCCATCCAGAATCCAAGTGGCGCCTAGCGACACTACGATCAACCAGTGCCACGAACTCCAAGGCAAGGCGTCAAGCCGCGCGGGAACATACGACTCAATTGTTTCGCCGTTCGTCACGCTGTGAGTCTTCGCGCAAAGCATCGGACGACGCAAAAATGCACTTTTTGGATCGACCGTATCCGAGCCCTGGGAAGCAAAATGGCGCGATCCAATCCGGCACTCAGAAACCACACCGGTTGATGTTAGCTGAGTTCGCTGAGTGTCAGGGTTCCGGAGCGTCGGCTTTGGTAGCATTCGACGCCGATCTCCGCGTTGGTGGGCAGACCTGTTGTGTTAGTTGTTGGCCCGTCTCCGGTACACACCCCAAATGCTTTCACCCGAATGACCGGGGTGTAATTCGTTAGCTAATCGAGCAGCTTAGAATGCCGCAGCGATTAGTTTCATATTCTCAGCCGCAGCTTGACTCTCGTTCGTTCCCGGCAGCACCATCTCAACGAAGCGACATCGAGCCACCTTCTCTTCCGAGCGGAACAAGATGGTTTTGTCGGTTTGAATGCTCTTCAACGAAGGAGTTGTAGCGTACTCATTCTGCGTGGGCGCCTGCATCGCGACCGTACTCACACCAATAACAGCTACTGTTACCAGCATTGCCGCGACCAGGCGTTTGGTTTTAGCTTGGAGCCTTTTCATTAGCGGCTTTTTACAGGGATTATGAATAAGTGTCAACGATGAAAAAACAAAAGGATTATAATCCCATTTTCAGCAAAGACCGTCAAACTTATTGGCGGTCGCGATGAACACTGAGCACCGCTGTCAAATGCCGGCGAGCGCGATGTCAAATATTTACTTTCAATGTGGCGTACTCGCCAACGAATAACTTGGAAAGCGTCTGCCAGGCTGCTTGGATTACTTGGCGAGTGGAGACGGCGGGCGACTGACCAATCGATTGACAATAACGCGAAACGCCGTGCAGAGAGATCGGCACGGCGGAGTTCTTCAAAGAAGATGGACTTCAATACGCTGAACCTGCTTTGCAGCTCCGCGCAGTTAGCTTCTCCTCCTGCGAAGAAGCGCGATTACTTCGGGGCCAGAGACGCCAGGATTGATTGAAAGCGAGGATCGCCTCGCAACGGATCCCAAAGCGGATTGAGGCGCAAGTCGCCATAGCTCAGAGTCCCTCCTGGCAGCTTGCTTGCCTCGGTCAATCGCTCGATTGCATGGTCCTTGTCGTCCGCCCACGCGTAAATGATGGCGAGGTATTCAACTAACATTGCGCCCTCAATAGCGCTTTTGCTGACAGGCATCAGCTCAACTGCGCGTGTGCCTTGGCGAATTGCGTCCTCTTTATTTCCCAACGCAGCTTCAATCACACCGAGTGCGCAAAGAGCCGCCGCATACTCCGGTTGGTTGCGTATCGTTTGCTCCAGTTCTTTACGCGCCTTCATGAACTCAGCACGAGCGCTCTCTTCGTCGCCTCGAAAGCGGGCGGCCAGACCTGCGCACCAACCATTAGGAAATGGAATGTTTTCGTCGTAGCAACCACCACCATCGACCGGCATTGCGGAAAGCGCCCGCTGAGCTCCGATAGAGTCGCGTTCCCGCAAGGCAAGCCATAGCCATTGGTTAACGAGAACAGGCGCCGCCGTAGGATCCTCGGCCAGAATCGCATCAATTGTTATGTGCAGCGGTTTCGGGTCCGCCCTGGATTCCAGATCGACCCAGGCACGCTGTATCCGGCTGGGAACATCTCTGGGAGCTATGACCAGCGCGGTGTCCAAAGTCGCGGCCATTTCCTTGTAACGGTGCAAAGCTTGGTACGTAATAGAGAGTTGCTGGAGTATGGAAAAGTTGCGCGGATCCAGTTCCAAGGCCTGTTTCATTTCCTCCAACGATTTCTCCCACTGACCCTGGCGCCGATCGATGTAACCAGATAAGAGAGGAATTCGAGACTCGTTAGGCAGCGTCTTGCGCGCGACAGCTAGCTCCTGCCTGGCATGGTCATAATCGCCATATGCCCAATAGAGATGTTGCGCCACAGCCAAATGCGTCTCCCCAAAGTCAGGTCGCAGGCGGCGAATGGATACGATGGCTGCTTCTGAAAGTTTCAATCGCGCATCGGTGTGATCATAACCAAGAAAATAAATCCGGTCGTGAGCACCTGCCAGCTCGCCATAAGCCAAATAAAACAACGGATCGCGGGCGATGGCCTGATCAAGCAGTTGCACCGCCTGGATGAGGTCTTCCTTTGCTCGGGTGCTGAACGCAATTCCATTGATCAGGTCTTTGGCTCGCAGATAGGAATCGTAGGCAATAAGATCGGTCGTCGGCGGCTCTTGAATGGCCGCTTTTTCGGTCGAGGAGACTTCAGCACCGAGCTGATCTGCAATCTTTTGCGCGATCTCGCTTTGGAGCGTGAAGACGTCGTTCAAATCCCGATCGTATTCTTGCGCCCACACGTGCGCGTCCGTGCGTGTATCAATTAACTGAGCATTAAGATGAATTCTGCCCGCTTCCCTGCGCACGCTTCCTTCAAGGACGTAAGCGACATTCAAGGCGCGACCAATTTCTTGTGTATTCCGCGCGCCGCGGTATTTGGCCACGCTGTTATGGCTGATCACTTTTAGATTGGCGACTTTTGCCAGCTTCGTGGACACGCCATCGTAAACGCCGTCCGCGAAGAACGAGTTTTCCTTATCCGAACTCAGGCTTTCGAACGGAAGCACCGCGATGCCACTTGCCGAGGTTGGAGCCGCCATTTCGCCGTTCCAAATCATCA
>JBKPMH010000119.1:0-3778 GCA_046732035.1 Verrucomicrobiota bacterium | reverse complement strand
ACGTTGAATTTGCTGTAGGGTAGAGGCCGCGCTGCCCTGTCCCGACGGTTCGAGCCGGGCTGACCACAGGCGGGGCGTTTTAGCACAATGTCACTCCAATCTTTTATCGACGTTTCGCCTGATTCGCATTTTCCCATTCAGAATCTTCCCTTTGGCGTTTTTCAGCCAAAAGGAGGCAAACCTCGCCCAGGCGTGGCGATTGGGGATTCGATTGTTGATCTTTCCGCTCTCGAAGAGCTCGGTCACTTTCGCTCACCGGAATTTCAGGGCCGAAAACCTTTTTCAGAAGACTCGCTGAATGCCTTCCTGGCGCTTGGTCGTCCGGCCTGGCGAAAGGCGCGCGCGGTTCTTCAGCGTCTTCTCTCGTCCAAGACTCCGATCCTGCGTGACAACGCCCGGCTGCGAGCGCGGGTCTTTCATGCGCAAAAGAATGTGACGATGCAGCTGCCGGTGCGCATTGCGAACTACACTGATTTTTATTCGTCCTACCATCATGCACACAACGTGGGCACGATGTTACGAGGACCGGAGAACGCGCTCATGCCAAATTGGAAATGGTTACCGGTCGCCTATCACGGCCGTGCCAGTTCCGTCGTGATCAGTGGAACCGACGTGCGGAGGCCAAACGGCCAGGTCAAACCACCGGATGCATCGGCGCCCAGTTTCGGTCCGACAAAGAGTCTCGATTACGAATTGGAAATGGCATTTCTGATTGGACCGGGAAATTCGTTAGGCCAGCCGGTGCCGATTGATCGTGCGGCCGATCATATCTTCGGATTGGTTTTAATGAACGACTGGAGCGCACGCGATGTTCAGGCTTGGGAATACCAGCCGCTGGGTCCGTTCCTGGCGAAAAACTTCTGCACCAGCATTTCACCGTGGGTAGTGACGCTGGACGCGCTTGAGCCGTTCCGAAAGCCGCTTCCGAAACAGGATCCCCAGCCAATGCCGTATCTGCGAGCGAAAGATGATTTCACGTACGATATCCACCTCGAGGCATCACTTCGAACGGCGAAATCGACTTCTCCGCACGTTATTACGCAAACGAATTTTAAGAATTTGTACTGGAGCATTAGCCAGCAACTCGCACATCACACAGTTAACGGTTGTAATCTGCAACCGGGTGATCTTCTGGCTAGTGGAACAATCAGCGGGTCAACTGAAGAGTCGCGCGGTTGCATGTTAGAATTGACGTGGCGCGGGGCAAATCCATTAAAGCTTCCCAATGGCGAAACGCGCAAATGGCTGGAAAACGAAGACACACTGACAATTGCCGGCTGGTGCGAGGGTGATGGTTATCGCGTCGGGTTCGGCGAAGTGAGCGGCAAGATTGTTGGAAGCGACGCGTGAACAACTGCCAAAGCGGCCCCACTTCGACCGTTATCTTTGCGCGATGGGTTTCCGGAATTGGACATCCGCTAGTGTTTATTACTCTTTCGGTCGCGACTATCATCATTCTGCGCGCAGCTGATCGCACGGGGCTGGCAGTTTTGCTGACTCTGTTAGTAACGGTGATTCTGCCGATGGCGCTTTTGCTGTTTTGGGGAACCCGATCAGGCCGATGGAGCGATTCCGATGTTTCCATTCGCGCTGAACGTGCGCAGTTTTATCCTCGGGCGATCTCAATTTCGGCGGCAGCGGTGATTGCTCTGTGGATGTTGCGCGCTCCTGCTTTCGCACTGCGCGGGGCATTGGTCACCCTATGTCTGCTGATTACAGCTTCATTGATCAATTTCCGAATTAAATTGTCGTTACATGCGCTTTTTGATTTCTATAGCGCATTCATTCTGTTCGTGATTAATCCGATCGCCGGCGAAATTGCATTCGCGCTGGCTTTGCTCGTGTTTTGGTCACGCCTTTATTTGAGGCGCCACGATCTTCTGGAAATGCTCGTGGGAACGTCTCTCGGATTAGTCGGCGGACTGGTGACGGCTTGGTAGCCGCGGCGATTCAGCGTTCCTTGAACGCGGCTTAGTATCCGCGCACAACGTAATGGCCGTGAATCCAGACTTGCCGGCCATTTCGCCACGCCCAGTGACCTGGCCTCCAGACGTAATACGCGCCTCCATACCAATATCCGGGCCCGCGAACATAGTATGGCCGGTCGCCGACTGCGATTGTAACTGAACCCGGAGCGCCATAATAAGGTCCATATCCCCCGGAATACGGTCCGTAGCCCGGGTAGCCAGTGTAATAACCTTCACATCCGCCTGCACCGAGCAAGGCGCAAATCAAAGCGAGCCCAAGAATGATCGGTTTTATGTTCATACAATATATTCGGCTTCGGTAGAGTTTTACGCGCCTGGATGCGCTCCCGACTACACAACGCCTTGATCGAGCATTGCGTCGGCCACCTTCACAAATCCAGCGATATTCGCGCCAACCACGAGATTGCCTCGATGCCCATAATCCTCGGCGGTTTCCCATGCGTTTTTATGGATTGTGGACATGATATGGCGCAAACGTGAATCAACTTCTTCGCGCGGCCAGGGTAAACGCATCGAATTCTGGCTCATCTCCAAACCGGAAGTTGCCACACCACCGGCATTGGCGGCTTTCCCCGGGCCGAACAGTATTTTCTTGGCCAGGAACAGATCAACGCCCGCGGGAACGGTCGGCATGTTGGCCGCTTCTGAAACCAGATAGCAACCGTTCTCAATCAGTTTCTTGGCATCTTCACCCGTAATCTCGTTTTGCGTAGCACAAGGAAACGCGCAATCGCATTTAATCCTCCAGGGGCGTTGGCCAGCCACATATTTTGAACCGCGGAATTTTTTGGCATACTCGTTAATGCGCCCGCGCCGCACGTTCTTGATACTTTGGATAAAAGCGAGTTTTTCGCCCGTGATTCCGTTCTTGTCGTAAATGAAGCCGCTCGAATCGGACATGGTGACGGCCTTCGCGCCGCATTCGATCAATTTCTCGACGGTGAACTGAGCGGCGTTACCCGCGCCTGAGACGGTGCAAATTTTTCCCTCGATTGCCTGGTTGCGCGTTTTTAGCATTTCCTGCGCGAAATAAACCGCGCCATAACCTGTCGCTTCCGGGCGCATAAGCGAGCCGCCCCAGTTGAGGGCCTTGCCGGTCAACACGCCGGTGAACTCGTTTGCCAGGCGTTTGTATTGGCCAAACAGGTATCCGATCTCGCGTCCGCCCACGCCAATATCGCCCGCAGGCACGTCAGTATTCGCGCCAACATGGCGAAACAGTTCGGTCATGAATGACTGACAGAAGCGCATCACTTCTCTGTCGGATTTCCCCTTTGGATCGAAATCGGAGCCGCCCTTGCCACCACCCATCGGCAAACCGGTGAGCGAATTTTTAAAGACCTGTTCAAACGCGAGGAACTTAATGATGCTCGCAGAGACCGTTGGATGAAAACGCAGACCTCCTTTGTACGGACCGAGCGCGCTGTTCATTTGCACCCGGAACCCACGATTGATTTGAATTTCTCCTTTGTCATTAACCCACGGCACACGGAAATGGATCACCCGCTCCGGCTCCACCAGACGCTCAAGAATCTTTCCGTCGCGATATTTCTTGTTACGCTGAATCACTGGCCGAATCGATTCCAGCACTTCAGTGACAGCCTGAAGGAACTCAGGCTCATTCGGATTCCGTTTCTTAACAATTTCGAGAACTTGCTGCACCAGGCCCATAAGGGTGCTATTTCTGCCGGTTATTGGCTTCGCAGGCAAATAAAAAGAATGGCGCGCATGCAGGGTCCGGAACCTCTGACTTGTCGCGGCGGCGTCCGCTCGTCAGTTTCTCGTTATAC
>JBKPMH010000118.1:0-9510 GCA_046732035.1 Verrucomicrobiota bacterium | reverse complement strand
GTTCCCACCGTTCGTGGTTCGAAGGATAGTTCCCTCATCACCTACAGCGGTTCCATTACTTGCATCAATAAAGGAAACGTCCTCCAGCGAAGCAGCAGTCACTGCGTTTGATTCAGTAACCCAGTTGGCTCCTCCATCGGTTGTTCCGACCAGAAGGCCTGAAGTACCAACAGCTGTGCCATTGTTCGCGTCAGCAAACGAAACGGCAATAAGCGTGCTGGTCGTGCCACTCGTTTGTGGAACCCATGTGTTTCCCCCGTTCGTCGTTCGGACGATGATTCCATCACTACCCACAGCATTGCCATTGTTCAGATCACTAAAAGAGACGCTCCAAAGAAAACTGGTGGTCCCACTCGTCTGCGCAACCCAGTTATCTCCACCGTTCGTTGTTCTAAGGATCGTGCCACTTTCCCCGACCACCGTTCCATTGTTTGCGTCAGTAAACGAGACGCCATAAAGAAAGCTTTTCGTCCCGCTTATCTGCTTAACCCAGGTGGCACCGCCGTCTGTCGTTCTCAGGATTAGCCCATACCAGCTGACAGTCGTTCCGTTATTTGCGTCGGTAAATGAAACCGCATTGAGATTATTGGCCGTCCCGCTGGCCTGGCTGACCCAGCTATTCCCTGCATCCGTAGTCCTGATAATCGTTCCGTTCTCGCCGACTGCAGTTCCGATGTCGACATTAACAAACGAAACGGCCAGCAGTCCATTAACTGTGCCGCTGGTTTGACTGGACCATGTGTTACCGCCGTCAGTTGTCCTGACGACTGTGCCGGAGGCGCCCACGGCTGTCCCATGATTTACGTCAGTGAACGAAACCCCGTACAAGGTATTTGTGGTCCCACTCGATTGGATCATCCAGGTGTTACCGCCATTTGTTGCTCGGATGATAGTTCCGTTGTCGCCAGTAGCAGTTCCTGTGCTGGCATCCACGAAAGACGCCGCGTAGAGCGTGTTGCCCTGAGGAAGCGGATTCTGCCAGACCCACCGAGCGGCCGATGAAGCGATGTTCACTTGATTGGGCGGACTGATTGCATCGCCGCTTCGAGCATAGCTATCGCTAATGGAGGCGCACGTTACCGACGCGCCTGCGACGCTCAGCGACAACAAAGAGATTCTCAGGTTACTAATCTTCACAATTTTTGCTGACGGAAGGATTGCTCGTTTATCCCGGCGGCGTGGGACGGGGGCGCGGAGTGGGCCTGGGGCGAGGTGTGACACGAGGTGTGGCACTGGGCGTTGCGCTCGGTGTCGGCGTCGGAGTTGGTCCAGATTCTGTTCTTTTGAGAATCGTGCCAATGTCGCCAACAGCGGTACCGGTGTTAGCATCGGTAAAGAACACGTCGTACAAAATATTAAAGGTGCCGCTGAACTCGTTGGTCCAGCTGGTTCCTCCATCGGTTGTCCTCACGATTGTGCCGCCTTCACCAACAGCGGTGCCGTTATTTGCGTCAGAAAAGGAAACGTCCCACAAGTGATCAGTCGTACTGCTGTTTTGAGCCATCCAATGGCTGCCGCCATCGGTGGTTTTGAGGATAGTACCGCTATTCCCAACCACTGTGCCAATATTGGCATCTAAAAACGCGACTCCGTGAAGAGGAACTGTAGTTCCACTGGTTTGCGTATTCCAGCTGGTTCCTCCATTAGTTGTTCTTAAGATCGTTCCGTTCGCGCCAACAGCGGTCCCGGTATTGAGATCGCTGAACGAAACACCAAAGAGGAAATTGTGACCGCCTATTTGCGTGTCCCAATTATCACCGCCATTTGTTGTCTTGAGGATCGTACCTTCTGCGCCAACGGCCGCGCCTGTATTTGCATCTGCAAACGAAAGCCCAAACAAGAGGTTAGTAGTTCCGCTTACCCGGCTATTCCACTCATTTCCTCCGTCGGTTGTCTTAAGAATCGTGCCTGCTTCACCAACCGCAATTCCCGTGTTCGTATCAGTAAAAACAACTTCATTAAGCTGGCTAATTGTTCCACTTGTTTGAGGTACCCAGGTACTCCCGGCGTCGGTCGTTCTGAGAATGGTTCCACCGGCTCCCACGGCAGTGCCTGTATTTGCATCGCTGAATGTTACTCCGAAAAGTGTTTGAGTTGTACCGTGTGTTTGGATGATCCAGTTAGAACCCCCGTCGGTGGTCGTTAGAATTTCGCCAGCAAAGCCGACTATGACTCCATTGTTAGCGTCTACAAAAGAAACCCCGTAAAATATCTGTAAGCTGCCGCTTGTCTGAGTAACCCAATTGGCCCCTCCATCGGTCGTCCTGAGTATCAAACCGACAGGACCAATAGCGGTACCCGTATTTGCATCTGTGAACGATACATCGTGAAGGTCAGAAGGAATGGGACTGGTCTGATTGGTCCAATTAGCCCCGCCATCCGTTGTTCTGAGAATGGTGCTGTTTCCTCCAACAATCGTTCCGGTATTAGCATCGGTAAACGAGACACCGTTAAGATTATCTATTGTGTCGCTGGTTTGACTAACCCAATCGGATCCGCCGTTTGTGGTTCTAAGAATTGTACCATTGTCACCGACAGCCGTGCCATTGTTTGTGTCGGTGAACGACACATCATTGAGAGAGCTGCTCGTTCCGCTTGCTTGATTTGTCCAGTTTGCGCCGCCGTCTGTGGTTCTGAGAATCAAACCGTCGGCGCCCACGGCAGTCCCAGTGTTCGCATCCGTAAAAGAAACCCCAAAAAAGACCTCAACCATGCCATCCCTTTGAACGGTCCAATGATTTCCTGCGTCTGTTGTTCTTAAAATAGCTCCAAAATTTCCTACAGCGGTTCCCGTATTTGGATCCGTGAAAGCGACGCCATAAAGATCGTCTTCCGTACCACTCGCCAGGATGTTCCAATTGTTTCCGCCGTCTGTGGTTCGGATGATTGTTCCGCGAGCTCCAACTGCAAAGCCGGTATTAGTATCTATAAACGAGAAATCCTGTAGCGTGTTACCCTGGGGCAGTCGATTTTGCCATACCCACTGGCCGGACGACGAACCCATCCCGATCTGTTTTGACATCTTGGGTGTTATAGGAGTTTCACCGGGTCCAGCATGGAGACTCACTGTAATCCCGCAGGCCCCGCCAAGGCTCCAAATAAACAAAGGCAGTTTGAAGCGCGCGAATTTCATTGTTATGGCCAAGGATAGTTGATGGGCTTGCTTTAGCCCGGTGGAGTTGGGCGCGGTCTTGGCGTCGGGCGAACCCTGGGTGTTGGAGTCGGCCTTGGCGTTACGCTGGGTGTAACACTTGGGCTCGCGGTTGGTGTCACTGAAGGTACTGGTGTCGGTGTTATGGGAGGCGTGGCCGTAGCTGAAGGCGTCGCAGTCGGGCTGGGAATCGGCGTAGGAGTTCCAGTCGGGCAATGATTAAAAGCCATGTGTGCACTGAGCGCTCCGTTCTGAGCGCCAGGCGTCGCAACATTGATAGTGCCAATGTTTCCATTTATGGCAGGCCAGGCATCCATTGACCCAAATGTGCCGCCGATCGGCGTGGGATCGCCTCGCCTTGCAGCGATTAGGAAACTGCCGTCAGTCAAACCAAGCGCAAGGCGATCGCTTGTACCATTGCTATCAAGATTTGTCCAGAACACGACATTTCCTGCCTCGTCGATCGTCTGCATTGGATTACGCGAGAATGCCAGGCCAAGACATTGGCCGCCGTCGATGGAATCGAAAAACACGATGACTTTTCGCCAATTTCCAGGAGACCCCGCAAACCAACCGGAGTTGGTAGTGTCCGGAGTGGGATGGTAATCAGCAAAGAAAGCAATCTGTCCGGAATTGTTAATAGCAGCGGCTTGCATATCAAGATAGGTGCCACCGATTGGCGTAGGATCAGGCACCTTGACATACCATTCATCGACTTGATTGGTGCGAACGACAATGCCGCGTCCGGTGGTGCCACCACTAACGATGGCACGAAAGGCAATCTGATCGGAATCATTGATATCGGGTACGGGCCCAGTGGGAATCGAAGTTCCATCCTGGAAGCCGAAGCTCTCAACGCCAAGACCGGAAAACGTTCCGCCTTCCGGCGCGGGATCGCCAAGGGCGGCGACCTTTGTGACTACGCCATTGTCCCACATGAACAGGTTGCTGTTGACGGTTTCGCCCACCTGAGATGCGAGGAAAACGATTTTGCCGTTATTATTCATAGACCCCGGACCAACTGCCCCGAACGTGCCTCCAATTGGTGAAGGATCACCAACAGCCGCTACTTTGACGATTTGCCCGGTAGCCGCCTGATAAAGGAACAATGCGCGTCGCGAATCGCCACCGTTGACATCGCACATAAAAAGTACGTCGCCGGCGTCATTAATGTCGGGTGTGAATGGTGTACCGAAAAAGAAGCCGCCAAAATGTCCACCGATCGGCGTCTCGTCGCCGCACATCGAAGTGGTGTCTCCGCTACCGCCCGGCAGACCGCAGCCGATGGCGATTGCGCTGATTGTACCATCTGCATCGGCGACGAACACGCCCTGGTTACGATCTGAGCCGTCTACCTCGGAGTTGAACGCAACGCGCCCGGACGCATTAATGGTGGTTGGGTTGATAAAAGCAACAGGGTCCAACGTTCCTCCATTCGTGTTCGGGGCGACCTGTCCATGGGCGGCACGCGACTCGACGCCACAAATAGTACCCGACGGAGTGCCAGGAGGAGTGACGGCGCAATTTTGTCGAGGCGACCCGATCTGAGTCCGTTGCGCGCCATCGTGAACTTTGACGAAGGTCTTTGTGTTGGTGGCGGTGCGAAGATTATTCAGCGGCGTCCCAGCGTTGGTCGGCGCTTGCGCGTGTGCAAACCTTATCAGGTTAGTACCGATAAAAAACAATGCGACGGGCAACGCACCTCGAAGAAAAAACTTCACAATGGTAGTAAGTGGCCGTTTGTTCATAAATGGTTATTCTCTGTTATAGGTTTCAGCGGTTTTGCGAAGTTGTTAATTGACCGAAGCCTTTAACCCGGTGGGGTGGGCCGAGGCAGCGGTGTTGGACGAGGTCTCGGGCTTGGAATAGGTCTCGGCGTCGGTGTCACAGATGGCGTAGTTGTGGAACTGGGTGTTGCTGTTGGTGAAGGAGTGGAACTTGGCGTTACAGTTGGTGTAGGGGTAGAGCTGGGCGTTACGGACGGAGTTGGAGTGGGTGTCCCGGTTGTCAGATCCGTGCCATAGCTTCCTTTGGCACTAGCCAATAACAGCCGGGAATCTCCGGCAAACGCGAGCTCACGAGGAGCGACGACATTCTCAAGACCGTTAGCGAAAGGTTCGAAGGTGGCTCCTCCGTCCTGCGAGCGCAACACGGCGTCACCGCCACTTAGTTGCGTAAGAAAGAGCACCTGATCCTCGACCGGGTGACACGCCACATCTCCCAGAGTTTGGTTTGCTGTAAAGCCAGTAGAAGCCCATGTCGCACCGCTGTCAGTGGTGCGAAACAGCCCGCCAGACGAAAAGCTGAGCGAGGCAGACACTACCAAGGTTTCTGGATCGCTCGGCGAAGCGCACAATCGCGGACCTCGGAAGAACGCGGGCAGGCCCGTGGACGAATCAAACCAGGAAGCCCCGTTATCAGTTGAACGCAGCGCGCCGCCGATGTTGTCGCCAGATTCGCTGTTCCAAGCAGCGACCATGTTCTGATCTGAACCGTCCTCTATGATTTCAATGTCAGTTATTCTGTGAAAATCCCCGAACTCATAAACCTTCGTCCAACTGCCCCCGGCATCCGTGCTGCGCCAGATGGTGCCTTCGAATCCTGCAACACCAAAGTCCTCGCCCCCTAGCAGGATCAGATTAGGATTGTTGAGACTGAAACGCATTGTGTTGAGATCGGACTCGTACAAAGTACCCTGGTCCGGACCGAGTGGCGTCCAGCTTCCGTTGTCCTCGCGACGGTAGAGACCCTCTTGAGCTACGCTCGATGGCCCGGCTGAAATGGCGTAGAGGGTACCATCGGGCGCAAAACGCACAGCACTGTAGCGGGTTGGTGGCGCCGATTCGAGCTGCCATGTCGTGCCGCCATCTGCAGAAGAAAGGACGCCACCGTTGTTTTGACCCTGAAACGCGAC
Organism: Verrucomicrobiota bacterium; assembly: GCA_046732035.1. Taxonomy (GTDB): domain Bacteria; phylum Verrucomicrobiota; class Verrucomicrobiia; order Chthoniobacterales; family UBA10450; genus Udaeobacter. The sequence goes on along the minus strand of JBKPMH010000118.1, from coordinate 3,445 downwards.
TGCAATCTGATTCGGATCGACTGGACTAGCGTCAATTGAAAAGAGATCCAGTTCGGAAATTCCTTCCGACGACTGAACGAACGTGTCGCCACCATCCGTGGAACGGAATACTGCGAGCGAACTCGTACCGAGAAAAAGTTCCTGTGAGTTGCCGGGTTGAAATCGGATCGACCGTCCGGCCAACGCTTCGGTACCTCCGACGCCGATCTGCCAGGAAACACCACCATCGGTACTTCGATTGACGCCGCCCCCATCTATGGCCACAAAGATCCTATCGCTGTCACCCGGGTCGACAGCGATATCTTCGACGACCAGAATAGGCCAGGTTTGATCATGTAGCGGAGTCCAAGTCACACCTAAATCAGGCGACTCGTACAATCCTACAAACTGCGAACCGAACAATAACCCACCACCAACGAGCAGCCGTGTTCCATCATAAACGACAGCATTGAGTGGATTGCCTGGGAGACCTGCCGAGCGGTCGGTCCATGAGTCTCCGCCATCAGTGGTAACCCATGCCTCACCTCCGCCGAAATCGCCCCCGAAGACGGCGATCACTGTGTTTGAATTGTTAGGATCAACGGCGATACCTCTGCCCGACATCGGTGCATGTGGTGGAGTGCGATCTGTCCAAGTCGCACCGGCGTCGGTCGAACGCATGGTGTTGACAGGTTGCGACGCGGCTGCGTCGGCCACGCCAATCCAGAGGTTTGATGCGTTGGAAGGATCGATTGCTATATCCAATACCTGGTCGTTAGCGCCAATTCCAAGATTGAGCGTCGTCCAGGTTAGTCCGCTGTCTGTGCTCTTTCGGACGCTGTCCTGAGTGGCTATATAGGTGGTGCCGTCCGGGGCGAACTCGATATCGAAGACACTGATTCCGTCCAGAGCTGGCACCTCCAACCACGTGTCACCGCCATCAGTAGAACGGTAAAGCGTGCCGCCAAAGCTGCCCCCCGGCGCGATGCCAGCCAGCACTATGTTGGAATCTACTGTTGAAGCTGCGACATCGAACACATCGCCGCCCGGCGGACCAAGAGAAGTCCAAGCGCTGACGCCCATCGGTCGGTTGCCACGATGTTTTGCCCCCACTGCAGATTCAGGTTTGAAGCCAGTGGCGCGATTTCCTTTGCTATCCAGGTAGCGGTTCAGACTATCCCCAGGCGTCGCGTTCCTTGAGTGTGGCTGGACGTTAGCGTTAGTCTCCGCTCTTTGCGGAGAACTCACGGACTGGCTTATGCGGGTTCCTCTCGAAATGGCACCCAATGCAAGAGACACGCTTAGTAGTGCAAAAAACAGACTGATTAAGAGGCGGCGGTTGAAAAAGGCCAATTGAGAATCGGATTTGTGCTTCATGGTTTAGATTGCAGTTGATGACGGTTTAGCGACCCAGCTGTGGAGGAGTTGGCCGGGGTCTCGGAGTTGGACGACTTCGCGGTGTAGGAATAGGTCTCGGAGTCGGTGTTACACTTGGTGTAGGCGTGGTTGTAGGAGTCGGACTTGGAGTTGGCGATGGTTCCCCACCACTAGTTGTCCGGAGGATCACACCGCTGTCGCCCACCGCTATGCCCGTCAACGCATCGCTGCCGAACGAGATATCGTGGAGGTTTGCAGTGGTTCCGCTTGTTTGATCAGCCCACGTCGTTCCATTGTCGGTGCTATGCAGGATTCTTCCGCCAGCGCCTACAGCGAAACCGCTGGTTGCTGCCGGAAATGCAAGGCCTTCTATCGCTTGGTCGAAGAATAATGTCGACCAATTCACGCCGGCGTCGGTCGTTCTTGCAATTGCACCTCTGCCGTCGAAAACGCTTCCCGAGACCACGCCAGTATTTTGATCGAGGAAAAATACATCATTGGCGCCGCCCTCGTTGCCATCAAAGTAAAAGGCCTGAAACGCCCACGTAGCACCGCCGTCGGTGGTAGTGCCAAGTAACGATTGAAAAATCGAATTCTGTCCCGCAACAAATCCAGTAGTCGCATTAAGCATGTGAGCGCCCAGGAATCCGCCGCCCAGGAAACCGCTCTGGCTGATCTGCCAGGACGCCCCCGAGTCGGTTGAGAAAAGAATATCTTGCGAGTCTCCTCCGCAAATCCCGGTTGTGCCGTTAAACGAAACTGATCGCAGATTATCTACCACGCCGCTGGTGACGCTTTGCCAGGCAGCACCCCCATCAGTTGTCCGAAGAATCGTGCCGTTGTCCCCGACAGCCACTCCCTCGTCAGCCCCGAAGAAATAGACGCCATGCAACGTCGCGCTTGTTCCGGACGTCAGCGGCGTCCATGTCGCTCCGGCGTCGGTGCTTTTTATCATCGTGCCGGTATCTCCGACGGCGAAAGCTGTCCCAGAATCAAGAAGAATGGCGCCGTTCAAATTACTGGTTGTACCTGAGTCGACCGGGGACCATTGCCCGAAAGCGCTCAAGGTTGAGAGGAAAACCAGTAGGAAAGAAAGATGAATCCACCCATTTTTAGACATTCGTTGCCTCCAGTTAAGTCCCAGTCTCCTTAAAACGATTCCCTGCGCAATTATTGCTAGCCACAAAAGCCGGGAAAGCAAATTGCCAGATTTCCGAAACTCGTAAGACCAGATCGGGGTTGATTGGTGATGCTGTAAAAAATCGAACACGTGTGGGTGACGGTCGCACCTTCCGGACGCGACTAGGTAGGCGAATAAATCGAACGACCGGTTAGCAGTCTGGTAATCACATCGAACCCGGGCTTGGCCGCGAGATAACCATTCGCCGAGCATAATTCGTAGTGACTACGGATTAAAAGCTAAAGGTTTGTGGTGATGTTGGCCGGGGACGCGGAGTGGGACGTGGTCTCGGCGTCGGGCTGGTTCGCGGTGTAGGTGTTGGTCGCGGCGTGGGAGTTGCAGTAGGTGTAGACGTTGCCGTGGGCGTAGGCGTCACCGAGGGCGACGGCGTGGGTGTGACTATCGGAGTCGCTGTTGGTGTCGGGGTCGGTGTAGGAGTAGGAGTCGCTGTAGCTGTCGCTGTCGCAGTTGGCGTCGGACTAGGAGCAGAGCAGACTCGCACAGCCCCGATGAAATTACCCAAGGGCCTTGGGTCATTTCCTACCACAACGGTGTCTTCGACGGTGTTGGTGGAAGTGTCTATGACCGAGACATCATTACTGAGAGAGTTGGCGACATAGGCGTGAGCGCCGTCTGGAGTTATCGCAACACCGTACGGAGCGCTCCCCACTTGAACAGTGGCCGCCACGGTATTAGTCGAGGTATCGATGACCGAGACGGTGTTGTCAAAAAAGTCGGCGACATAGGCGTGAGTGCCATCTGGAGTGACCGCCACGCCATATGGGGCATCACCGACTGCGATGGTAGCCACCACAGTATTGGTGGCAGTGTCGATAACCGAGACATTGCTACTGAATTGATTAACCACATACACCCGGCTGGCATTCGGGGTTACTGCCACACCGTAGG
>JBKPMH010000117.1:0-11094 GCA_046732035.1 Verrucomicrobiota bacterium | reverse complement strand
AGGCTTAATCACGGCTTCGATCTTTTTCACCGCGCCAAAACTAGAACTGGCGTATCAAATGGCAAGATCGCGTTTGCGCCGTTGGATTCATCGCGCATAACTTCCGCCGATGAAGCTCGTTTTTTGTATTTTCGGGATTCTCGCGATCACGGCGTTCGCGCTGGGACAGGAGGACACCACGCCAGCACAGGAGAAAACCACTCCGCCGCCCAGAGTTTATCCTGTTGCGTTGCCGAACTATGACGAGGAGACCGCTACGCGATTGCAGATTTTTTTGGACAACAGCGACTTCGCACCGGGGAAAATAGACGGAAAAATGGGCGAATTCTTCCGCAAAGCGCTGATCTCATACAAGCATGCGCACGCCATGCCAAAAACTGGCGCAGTCGATCAATGGATGCTGGATCAGGTGCCGGTAACGTACACTACTTACACGATCAGGGATGAAGATCTGAAATTGATCGGCGATGTGCCGGGCAGCAAAGCAGAGCAAGCCAAACTAAAATGGACGCCCTACACTTCGCTTCTCGAATTCGTCGCCGAGCGTTATCATTCAGCAGAGACTTACATTCAAAAACTTAATCCCGCGAAGAATTGGGAACACCTTCAGCCGGGCGAAACTTTGAAAGTCCCCAACGTAATACCCTTCGAAGTAGAGAAATTTACTGAAGGCAAAGTCCCTGAAAATCCAGCATTCGCTTCTCGGAAGGTTTTTGTCGACACCTACGAAAAACTTTTGGAAGTCTTCGACCACGATCAGCTTGTTTGTGTGTTCCCGATCACGCCTGGATCGAAAACGTTGCCCGCACCCGTAGGCACCTGGAAGATACTTGGTACAAACGTCTGGCCCTGGTTCCGCTATGACGAAGGTATGCTCAACCACGGTGTTCGCACCGAAAACTATTACAATCTTCCACCCGGTCCGAACAATCTGGTAGGGGTTCTCTGGATGGGCTTGAACAAGCCTGGGATTGGCATTCACGGCACCAACAATCCTGAGACGATTGGCCGTGCCGCCAGTCACGGCTGTATCCGCCTGGCAAACTGGGACGCCGCGCGGGTGAAAGACCTCGTCAGTGTCGGCAATACTGTGCTGATCTTCTAGCTGGAACGCGTTGTCCTCAACGCGGTGGCAAGGTAACTGCGCCTTCGCCGCAAGGTATTTGCGCCTTTGTCGAATTACTGTCATCGGCTTAAGAAGAACGCGATCCATCAAAATTCCCCAAGATTTTTCGCGCGGATTCGTGCCTTTCGACGTCTAGGCTTTAGATCGATCCAAATGGAACCCAGTGAACGCGAACAATATCAAGCGGCCATTCACGGCGATCGAGAGGCATTCGAAATGATTATTCGCATGCATAGCCGGCCACTTTTCGCCATCGCTTACGGAATTCTCCAAAACCGCGAGGAAGCAGAGGACGTCGTGCAGGACTCGCTTGTGAAAGCCTGGAAAACGCGGTGGCGGGTCCGCGATCCTGAAAAATTTCCTGCATGGCTCGCGACGATTGCGCGACACAGGGCACACGATGTTTTCTGCAAACGGCGAACTGTTCCTTTGTCGCAACAGCTCGCCGAACTAAGCGAACCGGAACCGGCGAACACGAGCGCGTTAGATCAAAGATTGCATTCCGCTCTTGCCGCATTGCCCGAACTCCATCGGGCCGCCCTCACATTACGGTACTTCGAAGAAATGGATTATCGCACGATCGAAAACATCTTGGGCCTGACTAACGGCGCACTGCGCGGAATTTTGGGGCGCGCGCTCGCGTCCATGCGCAAGGAGCTTCGGCCCGCTCTGGCTTTAATGGATTAGACAGATGGCCACGATTCACAACGAAATCGACACCTGGCTGGCCGCTGATCTTCACGGCGAGCTTTCTGATAACGAACAAAGCGCCCTTCACGCGCACCTCGTCGATTGCGCCGCATGCCGAAAAACTCATCAGGAAAACAAAACAATGAACAAGATTCTGGAAGAAACTCTTGGACAAGAAAAAGCTGATCCAGCTTTCGAACAGCGGATCCTAACTGGTTTTCGCAGTCGCGTCCCTGAACGGAGCGGACTGATCAAATTGCTCATGGACTTGATGCGATTGCGCACTGCTCAGCTTGCAGCAGTCGCCGCCGTCTTGCTCGGTCTGGTGCAGGTCGGACGGATGATCACCGGCGAACATATGACGAATTGGGCTGGTCCAGCTCAGTCCGCCGAATGGGGCTACCTGCCCGGAGCCGGCGATGTTGCACAATCCGAAAGTGAACAACGACGAGGCGAGATGAATCAAGCCGCGGCTAGCGGGGCGTTAGATAGATCGGACAGGTTCAAGGCTGGAAAAGCAAAAGACCTGGCACTTGCCGTGCCGCCCGCCGCCTCCGAAACCAGATCCGGGATCGACCGAGACGTCAAAACTGCTCCGGCAACAGCTGCACCGGCAAAAACAGCGCAGGCGGAAATGGCTGCAAGGAAAACCGTCTCGGAGCCGCAAACGTCGAACCCAGTGGCGGAAGCGGTTCCGACGGAAACGCCTCCTTCAGGCTTGGCAAATCGCAAACTGGTTCGCAACGCAACGGTCGAATTGGAAATTGTCAGCTTTGATAATGCTGTCCAGAGGATCACAACAGTTGCAAACGAACAACACGGTTACATCGCCACCACAGATTCCGAGAAACAGGCAAACGGAAAACTGAAGGGACACGTGGTCGTGAAGGTGCTTCCCGAAAGTCTGGATCGTTTTTTGCAAAAGGTTCGGAGTCTCGGCGAATTAAAGAACCAAACACTCGGCACCGAAGACGTGACCAAAGCGTATTTCGATACCGATGCGCGACTGAAAAACGCCCGCGTCATGGAGCAGCGTCTCATTGACATGTTGAAAACGAAGACCGGCAAGGTCTCCGATCTGCTACAGGTGGAAAAAGAACTGGCCCGGGTACGCGAAGAAATCGAGAAGATGCAGGGCGAATTGAAATATTGGGATTCGCAGGTGCAATTCGCGACGGTGACGATTTCGCTGACCGAAAAAGACATGGAAGAACCTGCGGCTTTCCTGCTCAAGGAGCGCGCGCAGCTCTCTCTTTATATTCCTGACGTGGAGAAGATTTACAATGAGGCCAGGAGCCTCGCATCGCCGAGGGTGCAAATCACAAACGCGCAACTAAACCGCGATTACTCCGGGCGCGTTTCGGCACAGCTGAGCATGCTGATCGCTCCGGAAGAAAGCGATGCGGTGATCGGCCGTCTCAAAGGATTTGGGCGGGTGGAAAATTTCCAAATGCAGACGCAACGCATCGCGCAAGGTGGCAGTGGCATGTCGGAAAACGCCAGGACCAAACGGGACAAGGTGGAGCTCAACATTACGGTCTCGCGCGAAGAACAGGAGCAAGCTTTTCAGCAAACCAGCCTGCGCATTCGCACATCATCGGTGGACGACAAGACCAGGGAGCTTCGTCTCCTTGCAGAAAAAGAAGGCGGACGAGTTCGCAGTTCAACTTTCAGCCGTGACCCGAATGGACGCGAAGTGGCAAACGTTTCCCTCCGCGTGGCTATGAAACATTACGCGGCACTGATGCAATCGCTGGACTCGTTAGGAAAAGTTGAGAACGTGAGTGTGCAACGCCAGGACCGTGGAGACGCGCAGATCGACGAAGCAAATGCACCCGCTGACATATCGATCCAGGTCTATAGCCAGGGCAATATCGTCACCGAGGAAAGCGGGTTGGTTGCCACGCTGCGGCGCACACTCGCGCAAAGCGCGAGCGCAATCATGTGGAGCATACGGATGATTGGTGTAGCGATCGCGTTTCTCGCGCCTTGGGCGGCTGCAGTGGTGGGAATCGTTTGGATCACGCGACGCGCGATTCGTGCACGACGATAGGTGGAACGGGTTGTCCGATGGCAGGCCGTAGTAATACGAAGGCTGCTCAACGCGCTGAATCCTGCCATCGTCTTCGGAGAAGTCGATCCACCAATTATCGAATCATTCTTGCTCGCTTCCCAAACGAGCCATAGGTTACCTATATTCCCGAGGAGGCTGGCGATGAAATCTCAAGGCGGTATCAGCTATAGCAATGCGGCGGTCGCTGCTTGTCCAAAACATTTACTCCAATTCGCAGTCGATCAGCGATATGACGATTACACGTCGGTCGATCATGCAGTCTGGCGATTCATCATGCGCCAAAACGTTTTTTTCCTGAAGGAGTACGCGCACAAAGTCTATTTCCAAGGGCTTCTGAACACGGGGATTTCGTTCGAGCGCATTCCGCGCATCGAAGAGATGAATGATATTCTGGCCAGGATCGAGTGGGGCGCAGTGGCAGTGGACGGTTTCATTCCACCGGCAGCATTTATGGAATTTCAAGCCTACAAGGTCCTGGTGATCGCGTGCGATATGCGTCAAATCCAGCACATCGAATACACGCCAGCTCCAGACATCGTGCACGAAGCCGCGGGGCATGCCCCGATCATTGTCGATCGCGAGTACTCGAAATATCTCCAGCGTTTTGGCGAAATCGGAGCGAAAGCAATGTCGTCAAAAAAAGATTTCGAGCTGTATCAAGCGATCCGCCACTTATCGATTTTGAAGGAACGCCCGAATGCCGATCCAAAAGAGGTCGACCAAGCAACCAAGGAAGTGGAGCATTGCCAGAAAAACCTCGGTGCACCTTCGGAAATGGCGCTGCTTTCACGTTTGCACTGGTGGACAGTCGAATACGGGCTCATCGGCACGATGGAGAATCCAAAAATTTACGGAGCCGGATTACTTTCCTCTATCGGTGAATCGGTGTCGTGCCTCGAGCCTGATGTAAAGAAGATTCCCTACTCTATCGATGCCCAGAACTGCGCGTTTGATATCACCACAAAACAACCGCAGCTCTTCGTCTGCCGCGATTTTCAACATTTGAAGGAAGTCCTGGAAGAATTTGCCAGCCACATGGCTTTTATAGTTGGCGGACTCGAAGGAATCAACAAGGCCATCGAATGCAATAACACCGCGACGTGTGAATACTCATCAGCACTGCAAGTCAGCGGCGTTTTCACAGAAGTCATCACGGACGAAAATGATTCCCCTATCTATCTGCGAACGACCGGGAAAACTGCACTGGCCTTTAAGGAAAAAGAACTGGAAGGCCATGGCATCGATTATCACAAGGAGGGGTTTGGTTCGCCGGTAGGTAAATGGAAGCAAACGTCAACGTCGCCGGAACTGCTCACCAACGATCAACTGCACGCGCTCGGAATTGTTGAAGGTAAGAAAGCGAAGATTGAGTTCGTTAGTGGCATCGCAGTATCCGGTAAGGTTGAGAAGATCCTGCGCCGCGACGGAAAATTATTGCTGATCACGTTTGTTAATTGCACCGCAAAATACCGTGAGCGTGTGCTGTTCCAGCCGGATTGGGGCTTTTACGACATGGCCATTGGGGAACGAATCAGCTCGGTGTTTAACGGAGCTGCGGATAAAGACGCTTACAATCAGGTGGCGCTCGTTCCAAAGGAGCGCACCATCAAAGTCCCGTCTACGCCCAAGCGCGAACGTCTGGAGAATCTCTATGCGCAAGTTCGCAAAATTCGCGAAAGCAAAGGGGGCTATGAGCGGTTGGGCGAAATTTGGGAAACACAGCAGGTAGAGCATCCCGAGGACTGGTTGTTGTCGATGGAAATTTTCGAAATCCTCGACACCGCCGATCAACAGCCCGAACTGAAAGCCAGAATCGAACAGTTTCTAAACGACAAGAAGACAAAAACGAAGGATCTCGCCACATTGATCGGCTGGGGATTCCGTCTTGTGGATTACCACAAAAAAGCGGAATACCAGGCAACGTTGCAGGCTTCGCAGAAGTAGAACGAACCGCCTCAAAGCGTTCAAGATGCCCAATCAAAAGGCTTCGTCTTTGAAGTGACGTTTGCCTTTCATGGCTTTCGCGTATTCGTCCTTGCTCAGGATGTTTTCGTCCAGCTGCATATCGGTTTTAACAAAGTTTCGAAACCATGCTTCAATTCGTTGCCGATCCTGCAACACTTCTTCGGCAATGTAATTAGCATCAATGTTGATGCAGATGGCCCCAACGATTCCAAATTCCTTTCGTTTGATTGGGATCGTCGTGCATTTGAATTTTCGCGCTCCGATATTTAGTTCGTAATTCAATTTGTCTTCATTTAATAACTGCCGGCGTTTGAGGTCGATCAGGAGATTCGTTGTTCCGTCGCGCAAGTGTCTGCCGGTGACATTGTTTTCGAGCGTGATAAGTGAGTGTGCGGGATCAGCCAGGTTGTGCAGCAGGATTTCAACTCCGGTGTTAGGAAAGGATTTTCCGATCAAACGTACGATCCGTTCGTAGTTTTCCAGGAATTCCTGGGTGTCGTCGGCGATTGTTTTGCCATCATATTTCTCGAACAGCTGTGCATATACTTTTTGCTCCGCCGGCTCGAGTTGGGCGCGCACATTGTTTTGTTCGCCGATGAAAATCAACTGTCGTGCCGCGGTGTGATCTTCATTCTTTAAAAAGTAATGCATACCCAGGCGAAAATCTTTCAAGCTGAACTCGCCAAAGTTTTCGCGCGTGACAGTGAACGGATAGAAATCGAACTCTTCCAGGTTTCTACCGAACTTGCGGCGTTTTTCCTTGTATTTGCCCCACACAAATCCGGTCACAAGGAAGAGCAGCGACACGATGATCGACGCGATAACATTGATGCTGAGTTCGCTCTGTACCAGTCTGCTCATAGAAAATATGCTGTCGGCTGCGCTAGCCACCGCCCCACGGCGCCTTGTCTGTCCGGAACACAGTCCTAAGCAAAACGGCTGACAGAGCCGTGGCTACATTGTCTCCCGGCCGCAATGTTAATGGGTCAGAGATTTCCGGCCAAGCTGGAAATACTGATTCCCTCCAATGTGACGTCGGTTGGACAAGACAGTGAGTACGCCACCACGCTGGCAACGTTCTCTGGTGAAATCATTTTATGACGCGGCCATTTTCCGTCGATCTGGGCCCAGATATCGGTATCCGTTGCCGCCGGGTAAACATTGATCACCCGAATCTTACGATCGCGTAATTCTTCGCGCACGCATTGCGACAAACCTTCCAGCGCGAACTTGCTCATGCAATAAGCACTCCAGTTTGCAAAGCCGTTCTTCGCTGCGATGGAGAGGATGTTAACGATGCTCGAGCCGGGCGACATACGCGGCGCAAAGTGCTGCATCAGCATAAACGGCGCAGTGATATTCAGTCCGACAGTTTGCTCCCATTCAACCGATGTGATCTCGCAGAAAGGCTTTACGATCGCAATTCCCGCATTGTTCACCAGCACATCCACAGGACGTCTTCCAACCTCACGGATGAGCTCGGAAACGCCTGATGGCAGAGCAAGATCGTGAATCAGGCGGACTACATTAGCGCAATGGTTCTCCACGGCATTGCAGACTTCCGCTAATGCTACGGTATCGCGGCCGTGCAGAAGCAATTCGATAGCGGGACCCGCCAGCTTCTCCGCGATGGAGCGACCGATTCCGCGGCTTGCACCTGTGATCAAGTACCGCTTCATTTGTCGTAACACGAAACGTCGAGCGTCGAATGCTCGACGTCCAATGCTGATTGGAAACTGCTACGTTCTTCTCAAGGTGAACCGGTTGTTCGGCGTCTCCCACAATCGAAGCCTAACGAGTTGCTGATTGACGCGATTGTCGATCTTCGGCCACAGAGCACGAACGATATTTTCTCCGGTTGAAGGCGCGTCGCGAAAATCTTCTGTTTCCAGGTCCAGATGCCTATCCCGCCACGGCTCTAACGATTCCTGAATAGCTTGCCTTAAGGCGACAAAATCGTGCAGCGTTCCACTGCGCTCATCATAATCGCCGCCGATCGTCGTCTCCGTTAGATAACCGTGACCATGTCCGAGCCGATTGTTACATTTCCCGTAAAGCTTTGCGTTTTCGGCCTCAGAAAGGCTGGCAGCGCACAAACGGTGCGCCGCGTAGAATGGCATTCGCATTCCCAGGAAGATGGCCTCATCCTTCCATACTTCGGCAAAAAAATCTGGCCGCTCGTGCAGGCGTACACGGTTGAGCGGCGTCATCGAACTCGCTCGTCGAAACACGTAATCGCACAAACTCTCCGTTGTGACAGGCCTACTGGCCAACCCTGCCACGTCTTCATTGAGATAACGGTGATCGAGTTCATTCTGCAAAGCGTGTAAACAAGCGTTCATCGCATCGTAACGAACCAACGGGGGATCTTGAGCACTGAATCGCTCGGTGGACCGGTAGGTCAGTCGAGCACGATAATTATGTCCGTGAATTGACGTAGCTGAACCAAACAAACGGGCATTTTCTTCAACAGTTAACTGCGGCGACATGGTCTTGCGCGCAGCTGAAAACTCAAACCAATAGTTCACCTCGCAGGCGCCGTGGGAATAAAAAGTTGCGCTTCGCTCAGGCGACTCAGTTACATGACATGCCACAAGTTTTGCGCTGTCTTCCGAAAATAATGGCGCAACTTCGGCATACAGTTGCCTCGCAATGTTTTCAGCGGTGGGGACAACATCGCGGAAAAACGGATTATCTTCGTTTAGAAACTTGTGATCAAATCCCTGTCGCACCACCTCGCTCGCTCGTTCCTTGATTTCACTGATATTGATCAGCATCCCTGTAGCAGGATCGACCGGCCCGGTGAAAACAAAATAGACCGCGTAATTGCGGCCGCTCCCGTGACGCGCTTTTGTTTCAGGACCAAAAAAGGCCAGGTTTTCGCTTTCACTCCGTTTGGCAGCATGCAGGCGACGGGAAGTCGAAAATTCGAGTCGCTTGCTGACTGTTAGAAGCATGGCGCGATTTCCTCCGCCGGATAATTAGTCAAACATCTCTTTGACTTACTCGGGATCCTCATGATCTTAGAAATAATGAAACATATAGGCTGGCGGGAACGCTTGTTCAAAAGCACCAGAGGGAAAATTCTCAATCTTTTGCGCACCCGGGAATGGACAGTCAACGAGCTGGCCGAGAGGTTACATCTAACTGACAATGCCGTACGAGCGCATCTCGCCAGCCTGGAACGCGACAGGCTTGTGACCCAATCCGGTATGAAGCCGGGCGTGCGCAAACCGCACGCCACATACGCTTTGGGACCGGACGCGGAACAAATGTTCCCGAAGGCATACGGTCGACTCGTTTCGCTTTTGATGGCAATGTTTTCCCGACAGATCACGCCAAGAGTTTTGCGCGCGGGAATGCGCGCGGCCGGACGGACGGTGGCCCGGGAACATTTGCCTGAGCTGAAGGGTAAAAACCGCGGACAAAGAATTGATGCTGCTCTCGGCATTCTGAAAGAGCTGGGCGGCGCGGCGGTTTTTCGCGAAGAGGATGGCAAACACTTCATCTGTGGCTACGGATGTCCAATCGCTGCTGCCACGGCCAACCATCCGGAAGCATGTCTGCTTGCGGAATCATTGCTCACGGAAATAATCGGATCGTCCGTTAAAGAACATTGCGTGCGTGGCCCCGCGCCTTCGTGCCGGTTTGAGCTAAAATAGCTGTTGCGCCCAATCACGTCCTCACCAGCGAGAAAAATTCAGTTCGGTTGGCGGGGTTCTCCTTGAAGGCACCCAGAAGGCAACTGGTGATCATGCTTCCTTCCCGCTTGCGCACGCCCCGGCAAATCATGCACTGATGTTTACCCTCGATCATCACGGCGACGCCTTTCGGCTTGAGGATGCGCGCCAGCTCGGTGGCAATCTGCCGGGTCAGCCGTTCCTGCACCTGAAGTCTCCGCGCAAAGATGTCGAGTAAGCGCGCCAATTTGGACAGACCTACAATTTTCTGGTTCGGAATATAGGCTATGTGAGCCCGGCCAAAAAACGGCAACATATGATGTTCACACGTCGAGTAGAATTCGAGGTCACGCAAAAGCACTATTTCGTCGTACTGCTCGGCATGAAATTGAGTTACCAGAACGTCCTCCGCGCGCTGATCGTATCCACTAAATAGCTCGTTCCAGGAACGAATGATTCGTGCCGGAGTCTGTCGCAATCCCTCCCGATCGGGGTCTTCTCCTATGCGGCGCAAAAGTTCACGGAGAAGCTCCTCGGAATCGAGATGTGCCAGAGACGTTGCATAAAGATCATGACACGCCCTTTTGTGATGATCGCGCAGATGAGCCGCTCCATTGCGTCCGTTGGCGGCAGCCACACTCCCGTTGATCCCTGGATACAAATCGACTGTCGTATTCATAAGAATGCACGGAATCCAGGGGCACTAAATAGTCAAATAATTTCTTGACTTATTCGCAATAAAGAATAAGACTGCTCTTTATGAACACAACGACTAACCACCCACATGCCGTGGATATTGCCTCCAATTCGCCGGCTTATCAGGCGTTCTGGATCCTTCGTTTTGGATTTACCGTGGCGCCGATTCTCGCAGGATTGGACAAATTTTTTCACCTCATGGTCAACTGGGACCAGTACCTCCCTGACATGGTAGCAAAGGCCTCCCCGGTTCAGCCCCACGCCTTAATGTTGATTGTAGGCGTAATCGAAATTGTTGCCGGAATTGGAGTCGCACTGAAACCGCGCATTTTCGCTTACGTCGTCGCTGCCTGGCTGGCGCTAATTATCATTAATCTGTTGCTGGTTCCTGGTTATTTCGACATTGCCCTGCGTGATCTCGGGCTGTTGCTCGCGGCTCTTGCATTGGGCCGACTAAGTCAGCAATTCGCGCGCTAGTGAATGAATCGGGGCTTAGTTGCCGACGGTGGATCGACTTCTGCGAAGGCGATGCCGTGTATTGCGCCGAAGGCACAAGCCAACACTGGCAAAGGCGGCTCTTGGTAAAAGCTTCGCGGTTAAGCCGCGATTGCTTTGTAACGCGTTGAGGAGAACGCGTACCACCTAATCCTTCAACAACGAGAGAAATTCGGAGCGGGTGCGGGCGTCTTCTTTGAATGTGCCGAGCAGACAAGAAGTCTTCATCACCGAATTTTGCTTTTCAACGCCTCGCATCATCATGCAAAGGTGTTTCGCTTCTACGACCACGGCGACTCCCGACGGCTCCAGGCATTTCATTAGCGACTCGGCGATTTGAGTGGTTAGGTTTTCCTGGATCTGCAAAC
>JBKPMH010000116.1:0-5628 GCA_046732035.1 Verrucomicrobiota bacterium | reverse complement strand
AACGCGAGAAGCAGCGTAATGATTGCTTCCTGATTCTCGGGGTCAACATGCAGGACATCGAGGCAAATGCTCTCCGCTTCACCCGGCTCATTGAGCAGACGGTAACGCTCCGCTTTTTCGAGCGCAGTGGGAATTGCGTCTTTGTGGAGAGTTTTCAACTCGCTCATGCTTTGCAGAAGTTAAAACGTTAAAAAAGTTAGATAGTTAAAAGGTTTCCACCGAGCCTGTTTCACTTTGTAACGTTTTAACCTTTCAACTTTTTAACTTCTTCTTCAACCATCTCCAGAACCACCCGAGCGGATCATAGAAGTCGTCCACTACGCGTTCCTTCAGTGGAATAATCCCGTTATCGGTGATTTGAATGCTTTCAGGGCAAACTTTTGTGCAGCATTTGGTGATGTTGCAATAGCCGATCCCCTGCGTATTTCGCAATTCCTCGATCCGATCCGCTGTGTCGAGTGGATGCATCTCGAGCGCGGCGACGTGGATCAAGAACCGCGGTCCAATGAATTTCTCGTGCATTTCATGATCGCGCAGCACGTGGCAAACGTCCTGGCAAAGAAAACATTCGATGCATTTACGAAACTCCTGCACACGATCGATGTCCTCTTGCTGCATCCGCCATGTGCCGTCCGCCGCATCGGGAGCTCGCGGTTTGAACGGCTTGATTTTTTTCTTAACACGAAAGTTCCACGAGACGTCTGTGACGAGATCTTTCAAAACTGGAAAAGCTTTCATCGGCTCGACGGTCACTGGTTTGTCGAGTGGAAAGTCGCTCAGTCGGGTCATGCACATCAGTTTTGGCATTCCATTAACTTCCGCCGAGCATGAGCCGCACTTGCCAGCCTTACAGTTCCAGCGGCAGGCCAGGTCTGGAGCTTGTGTGCGCTGAACATTATGTATCGCGTCCAGCACGACCATGCCCTCGGCCACTTCCGTAGTGTAATCACGAAATTCGCCGCCTTTCGTGTCACCTCGCCAGATTTTGAAAACGGCTGTCGCCATGAAGTTGAAAAGTTAAAAGGTTGAATCGTTGAAAAGTACATCCAGCTCGTCGCGTAACTCGTCTTCCCCAGCAGTTTCGCGAACTGATGGAGAAGAACCGAACTTGCGTGCACGTAGAAAACGAGCATAGCCGCTGATCAAGCGATGAACTTCTTTCGCCTGCTCCTTTAAGGCGACACGTTCTGATTCAGATACATAGCCTTCGTCTTCGCAGACGTTCAGATCATCGATCAATTCCTGGAGGGATCCGCGTGCCTGAAACAAGAACTTCAATTGCTCGAGATAATGATAACGACCGTGACCTTCAGCAATATTGTTTGTCAAAGAAACAGACGCCCGCCGGGTTTGGCTGGCCAGCTCGTATCTCTCGAAGTCGGGCAATTTCCTCGTGACCGCGTACATCGCCTTTCGAAACTGTCGCGCTTTCTTATAAACTTCCAGATCCTCAAATGTTTTAAACCGCTGCTCGTTAGGCAGGTCTTCGACGTAGCTCCTCTTCAACTTTTCAACCTTTCAACTTTTTAACTTCTGGTCTCAACGATTCTCCTCAATCACCTGCTTCAAATATTCCGGCATCTCGGGCAACGGCTCCAAACGGATCTGCATTGAGCCATCCACGGATTTCGAAATGATGGTGTTCACTTTGGCGAATTGCTCGTTTTTGTCAGGGTAATCCTCCCGGAACTGCGCGCCGCGACTTTCCTTTCTTTCCAGAGCTGCGAGGGCGATCGCTTCCGAAACAATAAGCAGATTCTTCAGATCAAGTGCAGTGTGCCAGCCCGGATTGTATTCGCGATTGCCGCTAACCGCCGCCTTTTCAGCCCGCTTTTTAAATTCATCGATCTTCCCCAGGGCCTCGCGCATTTCGCTTTCGTTACGCACGATTCCAACCAAATCTTGCATGGTATCCTGCAAGTCCTTTTGGACCTGATAAGGATTTTCGCTGCTGCTCCGCTCGAACGGAGCCAGCGCTTCACGTGCAACATTTTCGACCTGTTGGGCCTGGGACGGATCCATTTTGCCTAACGAATTGTCTTTCGCGAACTTTGCAGCGAATTCCCCGGCGCGTTTTCCAAACACCAAAAGATCGGAGAGCGAATTTCCACCGAGGCGATTTGCGCCGTTAATGCCCGCCGCGCATTCGCCTGCGGCAAACAACCCGGCGATGCGCGACATTTGCGTGTCGGGATCAACGCGCACACCACCCATAATGTAGTGCGTCGTTGGGCCAACCTCCATCGGTTGCTCTGTAATATCGATGTCCGCCAGTTGCTTGAACTGGTGATACATGCTCGGCAGCTTGCGCTTGATGTGCTCGGCCGCGTTCGGCAACTTTTGTTTGATCCAGGAAATATCGAGGTAAACACCACCATGAGGGCTTCCCCTGCCCTCTTTGATTTCTCGCACGATGCATCGTGAGACGTGATCGCGCGTAAGCAGTTCCGGCGGACGCCGCGCGTCTTTGCTGCCCTGACAATAACGCCAGCCTTCTTCTTCGTTGTCCGCAGTTTGAGCGCGATAATTTTCCGGAATCGCATCGAACATAAAGCGGCGACCGTCTTTATTCGTAAGGATGCCGCCTTCACCGCGGACGCCTTCAGTCACCAAAATTCCGATCACGCTCGGAGGCCACACCATGCCCGTCGGGTGAAATTGTATGAATTCCATATCGATCAGTTCTGCACCTGCGTCGTATGCAAGGGAGTGACCGTCGCCGGTGTATTCCCAGCTATTGCTTGTGATCTTGTACGCCCGGCCAATCCCGCCAGTGGCGAGAACCACTGCCTTGGCCCGGAAAATCTTAAAGCGTCCCCGTTCGCGTTCGTAACCAAACGCGCCCACCACACGATCGCCGTCTTTGAGAACCGAAAGGATGGTGTGCTCCATGTACACATCGATTCCACGGTGCACGCCATGATCTTGTAAGGTGCGAATCATTTCCAGTCCTGTGCGATCGCCCACATGCGCGAGACGCGGGTATTTGTGCCCGCCGAAATGCCGCTGCAGAATGCGTCCGTCTTTCGTGCGATCGAATACGGCGCCCCACGCTTCGAGTTCTCGCACGCGATCGGGAGCTTCTTTCGCATGTAGTTCTGCCATTCGCCATTGATTGACGTACTGGCCGCCGCGCATGGTATCGGCGAAATGCACTTTCCAATTGTCCCGCTCATCAACGTTCGCCAGTGCAGCGGCAATGCCGCCTTCAGCCATCACAGTGTGCGCTTTGCCCAATAAAGATTTGCAAACGAGCCCAACGCGTACGCCGGCTGCAGACGCTTCGATCGCCGCGCGCAGGCCCGCGCCTCCAGCTCCGATCACCAGGACGTCATGTTCGAGTGTTTCGTAATCGGGCATACCGCGAGGTGAAAGAGTTAAAAGGTTAAAAACATTACAAGCTTAGATGGAGCAAAACGGTTTAACTATTTAACGCTTTAACGAATTACTTTTTGGCTATAGGAGCCGCCAATCATGCCAGACACCCGTTGCACACATGCGCACGTAAAGATCGGCAAAGGCAACCCAGAACAGACTGAGCCATGCCCACAGCATGTGGCGCTGGTTAAAGCAGCTCACACAGCTGTAAGCTCGATAGCACGCCGGCGATTTGGAGAATTGATCCAAAAAACCGCCGGCCAGGTGCCGCAGCGAATGACAGCCAATGGTATAACCGGCGAGCAACACAACGTTGATTGCAAGCACAATCGTCCCTACGCCAATCCCGAATCCGTTTTCAAACCACAGCGCTTTCCACACGTCGTACGCCAGAACGACAAGAAACAGCAACGCGAGGTAAAGAAAGTAGCGGTGAACGTTTTGCATGATGAGCGGAAACGAACGCTCGCCCCAATAAGTTTTGCGAGGCTCGCCCACGGTGCATGCCGGCGGATCCGCCCAGAAAGATTTATAGTACGCGCCGCGATAGTAATAGCACGTCAGCCGAAATCCTCCCGGTGCCCAAAGAACGAGCAGGGCTGGAGAAAATATCAGCCAGGCTGGCCACCAACTGGGTTTCGGTCCGAACCAGCTGTGAGGCGAATTTCCCAAAATTTCAGGCGAGTAAAATGGCGAGATGTAGTTGCCAAAAAAGTAGTTCTTTGCCTGAAATGCAGCCCACGTTGAATAGACGATGAAAATCGACAGGCCAAGAAACACAAGCAGGGGTTGGGTCCACCAGACGTCAGGGCGCATGGTCTCACCAAATGAGCGATGCGCTCCGACCCTCACCTCAATCCTCTCCCTGCCAGGGAGCGGCGGACGCGAAGCGCCTGGTGAGGGTGTTTCCGGCCAGATCTCAGCATTCATTTACTATTCGCTCCTTCGACGGGAAGCCTTGCTTTTTTCCAGGCTTCCCAGCTTCCGGGAACGTTCCACAGATCGATGAATCCAAGCGGCTTCAAAATACTCGTTGCGAGGCTGGCGCGATAGCCACTGGCGCAGTAAACGGCCGTCGGTTTGTTGCGATCGAGTTCCGCCATTCGTTTGGTAAGTTCCGGCACGAAGATGTGCCGCGCTCCGGGCACATATCCCTTCTTCCATTCACCTGGCGAACGTACATCAACAATCTGCAACGAGTCCTTGCGCTCGTTTAATTCGTGCACGCTCATCTGGCCGATTCTTTCGATCGAAAATCCAGCCGCGTCCCATGCTTTCATTCCGCCGATCAGGTATCCCGCGAATTTTGTAAAACCGGTACGCACAAACAGCCGCACGATTCGCTCAAGGTCATCATCATTTTCCATGACCAGTAGAATTGGCGTTTCCGGGTCAAGCATCCAGCCTGCCCAAATGGAAAGAATTGGAGAGCCAGCAATGTTGAGCGCCCCAGAAATATGACCTCCTCCAAACGCGAGCATGGTGCGCACGTCCACCAGAACACCAGCCTTCTTATCAATTGCTTCCTTGAATGCCTTGGGCGGAAGACCGGGAACGTGCGGTAGGTTCCCCAGCACTTTTGGCCCCTCCGCGTTCACTTTTTTCATCAGCGGATAATAGTGCGGCACAGGAGGCGCACTTTGGATCGCGTATTCAGTGAAACTCTTTGCGTCGGCAAATTGCAAAAACTTATTGAATTTTCGCTCGTAACCGATGGTGCTGCTCAACCTCGCCCCTATGTCGGCACCGCAGGGCGAACCGGCGCCGTGATTGGGGTAGATCATCACGTGATCGGGCAGCTTCAAATAAAAATCGCGCAGGGTATGGAATTGCTGCTCCGCGAGCTGCTTCGTGTGTTTCTCGCCTAACAAATCGGGACGGCCAGCGGATGAAACGAACAGCGAATCGCCGGTAAGGACCGCCCACGGCTCGTCCGGATGGTCTGCTTCCGAAAGCAAATAGGACATGTGTTCCGGCGTGTGACCTGGAGTATGCCGTGCAGTGACCAACACCTCACCAAATGTGAAACGGTCACCGTCCTTTATTTTCTCGGGCCCAAAGCCGTACTCGGCTCCGCCTTCTCCGCTCGAATAAATCTTCGCAGATTCAAGCCGCGCGCAAAGCTCTCGCGAACCGCTGACCAAATCCGCATGGATATGTGTCTCGAAAATATGAGTGATCGCGATCCCGGCCTCACGCGCCATCTCAATATAAATATCAACATCAGCTCTCGGATCGAAAATCGCCCCG
>JBKPMH010000115.1:0-5377 GCA_046732035.1 Verrucomicrobiota bacterium | reverse complement strand
CTATTGCCTTCAGCGTTATCGGCGTACTGGGAGATTACTTTCTCAAGCTCGCCAGCGCACGAGAGCAACCGCTCCGGACAGGTTGGTTTTACGTTGGGTTCGCGCTTTACGCGTCAACGGCGTTCGGCTGGGTGTTCGTAATGAAAAATCTTAAGCTGGCCACCATCAGCGTTCTCTACTCCGTGTCCCTGGTGCTGCTTCTCACCGCCGTCGGCGTTGTGCTGTTTCGTGAGTCATTGAGCTACTTTGAGGTGATCGGGATCGTGTTGGCTGTGGTTTCGCTCCTGCTATTAATGCGGTTCGCCTAATCAACGCACAGAGTAGCGACCGTGGCTGCCTGAGGGTGCCAAAGTCGAAAACAAACTACGACCGGTAAACGCTCGAAATATTTCCAAAGATGCGTCTACCGATTGAAGTTATTTCGGCGAACGCGCGTTGGCGTGTGTTTTGATGTCGCGTCGTTGCTTGTCCACCACGCGACGCAGTTCGCGCTCCATCGTTTTGAACGCGTCGTGAATCACCTTGTTAAGCGGCTGGTGCGAGCCATTGTCCATCCGCGTTTCATCAGCGACCAGCTCATGGCCTCGGGCCACGGTCACATCGATGCGACACCGGAACGGGTTCCCTTTTTGATGGGTGTGGTTGGTCTGCTCGATGGCCACATCGCAGCGGTTGATATGATCGCAAAATTTCTCCAGTCGCGTCGCGTAATCCAAAACGAGGTTGTCGATCTGGTCTGATTTTTCCAGACCCCGGTACGAGATCTTAACAGGCAGTTGCATGGTTAATCGAATACTAATGCGCTCCTTTCCAGTGAAGGAACAAAAATGTTTTGATGCACCGGTTTCACAATTGCTGCAACGAACGAAACCGCGAAACGAGTTTAGCCGGTTCTACTTTGACCAGATCCGCCTTCACATGTTCGACAATTCGGTGGCGTACTGCTGCAGGGAGAAGATCGACAATCGCGCCATGAATTTCTGCCGGCGCAGCGAAGGACCAGCCTTTTCCATCGAGAGCAACAATTTTAGAAATTTGATCGGCAAGCTCCTTATGAATGCGACGGTCGGTTTCTGTTGCCAGTTGCGTTCGCTCGGCAATTGAGCCCGGCCCATGATGGGCTCCCGCACCGTTGGTCACAGGAAATCGTCCAGCCAGATCGCTCACCTTATCCACCAACCTTCCGTGCGCGTCGGTGATATTGAATGCCTGAATCAATTGCAGACTTGGTCCTCGCGTCGGGGTCTCGTTCACCTGATATGCCTTTAATCCCCCTCGATCAGTGACGATGATAAGCGAACTCGGTGTCATGACGAATCACTGACCACAAATTTGGTCGCGCATCAAATGTGCGCTCTACATCTCTATAGATTAATTCGTTTCTGGCAACAAAATTGCGTTGCTGAATTTCGTCAACACGCAAGCTACCCACGGCGAGCGCGCTCTTCCTCTGCGCTCAAAGCAGGAAACTCCACGTGGCGTTTTTTCCAGGACTCCTCGCGGGCCTGCGCTTGCGTCCCACTTACGAGCTGAAGCAAACAGCAAGAGCGACCGTTAAGATTCACATCGTCGCCGGAGGCAAATTTTTTTGGTTCGGTCAGGAAACCATTCGGATCCATCGTGTCCAGAATGAGTTGCCACTCCAGATGCTCCTGGCCAGGCAGAACGAAGGGAATCGGTTCGTGATGTGCGTTGATCAGCAGCAAAAATGTTTCGTCACGGATCGGGTCGCCTTCAAAACTCAAGACATCAGTAGAATCGCCACTGAGCAGCATTCCAATACAACGAACGAACGGCGACGCCCATTCTTCGTCGGTCATCTCGTTTCCTCCTGGATTGAACCACATCACATCGCGAATTTCAGAGCCGCGTATCCGCCGCCCCTGGAAAAATTTCGGTCGGCGAAACACCGGGTGGGCGTGACGAAACGCGATGAGCTTTCGCGTGAACTCCGAAAACTGGTTTTGTTTTTGATCGTCGGTCCAATTGAACCAACTGATCTTGTTGTCCTGGCAATAAGCATTGTTGTTGCCCGCCTGCGATCTGCCCCGCTCATCTCCGCCGTTAAGCATTGGCACGCCCTGCGAAAGAAAAAGTGTAGTCAAAAAATTTCGGCGCTGTCGTTCACGCAAAGCATTGATCTGCGGATCTTCGGTCAGACCCTCTGCGCCGCAATTCCACGAGAGATTGTTATTGTCGCCGTCTTTGTTGTCGTCTCCGTTGGCTTCATTGTGTTTGTCGTTGTAACTGACCAGATCGTTCAGGGTGAAACCATCGTGTGCGGTGACAAAATTGACGCTGGCGAACGGTCGGCGTCCATCATGCTGGTATAGATCGGGACTCCCAGTGAGCCGGTAAGCCATCTCGCCGATTCGCCCTTCATCACCTTTCCAAAAACTGCGAACACTGTCGCGATATTTCCCATTCCATTCCGACCATGGCGCAGGAAAATTTCCGACCTGGTAGCCACCGTCGCCAACGTCCCAGGGTTCCGCGATCAGTTTCACGCTGGAAAGAATCGGGTCCTGCTGAATGAGCTGAAGGAACGGATGCAGCATGTTTACGCCCTCGCGATTGCGTACCAGCGTGGCGGCGAGATCGAAACGAAATCCGTCCACGTGCATTTCCACAACCCAATAACGCAGACTGTCCATCACCAACTGCAGCACGCGTGGATGCAGCAGATTCAGCGTGTTCCCTGTGCCGGTGAAATCCTGATAAAAACGCTGACTTTCGGGATTCAACCGATAATATGCAGGGTTGTCGATACCCCGAAAGCAGAGCGTCGGGCCAAGGTGATTTCCTTCGGCGGTATGATTGTAAACCACATCGAGAATCACTTCGATTCCGGCGGCGTGAAGACTACGCACCATCGATTTGAATTCCGTGACCTGTTCTCCGGTTTGCGCGCCGCTTGAATACTGCCCGTGTGGCGCGAAAAATCCGATTGTATTGTAACCCCAGTAATTTGTTAGACCCCGGTCGATCAGCACCTTGTCGTCAATGTGAGCGTGCACTGGCAATAGCTCGATTGCAGTGACGCCGAGGTTTTTGAAATAATCGATTGCTTCGGAGCTGCCGAGCGCGGCATAGGTACCTCGCAATTTCTCCGGAACCTTGGGCCACAGTTCGCTGAAGCCCTTCACGTGCACTTCGTAGATCACGGAACTGTGCAACGGAGTGCCGGGTTTCTTATCACCCCGCCACTCGAATCCAGTGTCGATGACAACCGACTTCGGCACTCCCCACGCATCATCGCGGAAATCCTGAGTCAAATCTGCCTTCTCGCCTCCAATTACATAACCGAACATTTCATCGGCCCAGCTTATTTCTCCCGCGATTGCCCTCGCGTACGGGTCGAGAAGAAGTTTCGAACTGTTGAAACGCATTCCGCGTTCCGGATCGTACGGACCGGAAACGCGGAATCCGTACAGTTGCCCCGGACGCATGTCCGGCAAAAATGCGTGCCAGACTTGATCGGTGCGTTCGGTAATCGGGACGCGAATGTTTTCCTCGGTGGCGTCGAGGTTGTCGAACAAACAAAGCTCAACGCCGGCAGCGTGCTCGGAAAAGATTGCAAAGTTGACCCCGTTCCCCATCCACGTCGCGCCCAATGGAAAGGGATAACCGAGGAAAGTCCGCACCGAAGTCATAAACGCGCCGCGCATTTATCCGGCATCGAGTCTGCATTAGCAACCACCAACTGGCGACAGCACGCAATGCTGTTGTCACTGTTGCATTTGTCAGCGGCGCATTAAGATCACGGATGTGATTGGCAAAATCATCGTGGTAGCGGTGGGATCAGTTACTGTCTGCGCTTTGGTCTTGTACGTCTACGCGCATCACAATTGGAGTCCATTGCCGGAAGGATTCGCAATCGATCGCATTGTCGTTGAAAAATCAGCAAGGAAGTTATCGATCTTTCGGGACGGCAACCCGATCAAGAGCTATCGAATCGCTTTGGGTCGAAACCCTCTGGGCGCGAAGCAACAGGAAGGCGACATGAAAACGCCGGAAGGGATCTACAAGGTCGATACCCGAAATTCGCAAAGCAGTTTTCACCTGGCCCTGCACATTTCTTATCCCTCGGACGAAGACAACAGACGCGCGGCGGTGCGCGGCGTTCCAGCCGGTTTTGACATCATGATTCACGGAATCGCGAACGGACGCGGCTGGATCGGCGCGTTTCACCGTTGGAAAAATTGGACTGCAGGATGCATTGCGCTCACCGACGAAGAAATTGAGGAACTCTGGCGTGTCACGCCCGATGGGACCACCATCGAGATTCGTCCGTAATTCACGACCAGAGCTGCAGCCGGCAGTTACCAATTCTGCAGGACACGCTTCGCTTTTTCTACATCTGATGGCCGAAGAACGATCAGACCTTTTTCCACTGCGCGGCCGCCTGCGAGATAGGCGTATTCAATATTCACATCGGCTTCTGCCAAACGGTCGGCGATCTTCGAGAGAACGCCCGGTTGACTCGTGGTTTCGATCATCAGAACTTCGGTCTCCAAGGCCAGCGTTCCCGCCTCACCGAGCAGCATGAGAGCTTTGGTCGGATCGCTCACTATCATGCGGACAACTGTGTGATCAACCGTATCGGACGTAGCCAGCGCGTAGATATTAATTTCTGCTTTAGCCATCGCTTCACACACGCGCGCGAGCGCCCCGGGACGATTTGCAAGAAACACTGCGAGCTGGGTGGCCGTTTCGATGGAGAGCGATGATGGATTCATGCTACTTCAACGTGATGCCGGGAATGGCTTCTGACAACTTAGGAAAATCCAAGCTGTGATTCTGCGTTCACCTTAACACCAAGGAATTTTCCAATCGCGATCGGCAAATCGCAGAATTTCACATCGACGCGCCGATCATCAATGTGAAGACCACTCCGAAAGAATTCGCTACTGCCAATGATTTCGGGATTGTCGATTCCGAGATGGCAACACTTACCCAACCCCGTTCTGTGAAGTGCCGCACTCCCAGGCGAAGTATTGGTTTTTTTACGGCATCTTCCATCGTTATCGCCAACATCATCGGCACGGGGATCTTTACCAGCCTTGGCTTTCAACTGGCAGATATTCAGTCGGGATTCCCTCTGGTCATGCTTTGGATCATCGGCGGACTCGTAGCGCTCTGCGGCGCGCTTTGTTATGGCGAACTCAGTGCCGCGCTGCCGCGTTCCGGAGGGGAATACCACTTTCTATCCCAGATCTATCACCCTGCTCTGGGATTCATGGCGGGATTTATTTCGGGTACTGTTGGGTTCGCTGCACCCATTGCACTGGCTGCCATGGCGTTCGGAACATATTTTGTCGGAGTGTTCGGCGTTGGTTCGCCCGTGGTTTTATCATTCGCCGTTGTTTGGGTGGTA
>JBKPMH010000114.1:0-7272 GCA_046732035.1 Verrucomicrobiota bacterium | reverse complement strand
CAATAACCGTCCAGCCTTGGTGAGTGCGCCAGTTCGCCAGGATTCAGTTGCCGAAATCTCTGGAATTCAATTATCGGCATGAAGCGGGTGTTCTCACAGTCGCCTGATTCGTTAACTGCTGGTTACGCTTCCTTGGTGGCTGAAGCGGATTCGCTCATGAAAAACCACCACAGGTATCCATAACGCAGCCGCCGTAACAGGTCTGTTACAGCAAAGTCACATACGTTTCACTCGTTTAAAACAAACTCGTCACAATTGGCCTGTAGGTGTCTGGGATGCGGCAAATGCCGCCGAAATCAACACAGAAAAACCAATACGAATAAAACTATGAATCCAAGTTCCAAAACTTCACTGCAGGCAAAGACCTGGCGGCTCGTACTCGCCTCGATTAGCGTCGCTACGATGGCTGCCTCAACGGCTGCTGCCGACCAATTGAGGGTTTTCAATGAGAAGGTAAGTGGCGTGCCCGCAGCCAATCCAATCGCGATCGCCGACAACGTCTATTCACCGGAATTTGCGCCGGCGCTGGTCGTGGAAGGCATCGATTTACTTGAAAATCCATCGGGTGTGATCACCGAATTCGGGTACCTGAGCGATGGCAGTAATACTGAACCGGACGAAAACACTTATCTCATTCTGGATCATAATCCGGGTGGCCCGACACCTGACTACGATTACGGTCGCCATTTCCTATTTCAAGGACACGAGAACAGCGGTAATCTCGCTTACGTCACGCGTATCAACTTAGACGTTGCAAGTCCCGACCACCGCATCACTCTGCTGACACCTGTTGGAGGAGATGGGTTGACTCACTTTAACAGCATCGATGGTTCAACATGGGATCCGTTTACTGGGACAATGTTGTTTGCTCAAGAGGCTGGCGCGAACGGCGGGGTGATCGAGATGGGCTCAGATTTTGACCCAAACACGGGGGCGGGCGCTGGTTTGCGCACGCTCTATGGCAGTCTCGGTCGAGGCGGTTACGAAGGCATCCATCCTGATGACTCAGGCAATATCTGGATTGTGGAGGACGTCGGCGGCACTACCGTAATGAACAATGGACGGAATCCGAACTCGTTCGTTTACCGGTTCGTTCCCACGACTGCGGGCGATCTCGCGCACGGTAAATTGCAGGCGCTTCAGGTCTCGATCAACGGCAGTCCACTCGTGTTCGTGCCAGTGGACGCCCAGCACCCGAACGGCGATACGCGGTCGGACAATCAACTGCGGCTACACACTATTGGGGCATCCTGGCCGGTGGGATGGGTAACTGTTCATGATACCGAGGTTAACGGTACCGATCCGTTCGATGCCAACGCTCTGGCAAAAGCTGCGGGCGCAACACCATTCAAGCGTCCCGAGAATGGGCAGTTCCAGCCTGGTTCGCACTTTCGGACCTTCTTCTTTACCATTACCGGCGACACGGATAATACCGCCGGCTCAGATCCGGTGCTGGCGGCGCGGGGCGCATGGGGAGGAATCTTCCGTGTCGATCTCGACAGAAGCCGCGAGGCGGGAACCATTTCTCTCGTCGTCCTGGGCGACGCCGACCATGCTGCGTTTGATAATCTGACATTCGCGGAAGACAGAGACACGATCCTGGTGGCAGAAGATCGCGGCGACACGTTGCACGAGCAGCTAGATAAGCTCGATTCTATTTGGGCTTACAAACTAAACAGCCAGCATCCGGACAGAAACCTGACGGCTCGATTCGTTGCAGTTGGCCTGGATAGAATGGCCGAGGATGAAGATAACGAGCCGACCGGGATTCACATGTCTGAGGGGGACGCCACGAGCCACGGATTGATAGGGACGAGGGAATTCAGAACAGACCGGGCCAGGCTCTTTTTCACCGAGCAGCACGGCGAAAATAATCTTTTTGAAGTATTTCCGCGTGACTGAACGGATTTGATTGGTTAGGCACGGCAGTCTTGCGCCCCGGATGTATATGCATCTGGGGCGCTTTTTTTGGACGAAAGCTTGCACAGAAAATGGCAATACATCCAATGGTCACGACTGGAAACGATTGCTAACACTGGCGCCCGGCCTGGACGACATTGGCTGCTCGCCACAGAGCAAGGAGATAAAGTCAATGAATCAAAATCAGCAGAATTGGATACGAATGTGAAAACGAAACGCCGAGTTGAGCTTATGGTGCTCGTTGCGTTTGCAACTACCATTATTCTAACGTCCATCGTGAACGGATCAGTGAGAGGCGCCAGGAAAGCTTTCCAAAACGTCTTTTATCGCACCGTTAACGTTGACGGATTATCAATCTTTTATCGGGAAGCCGGACCGAAGGATGCTCCGACGATTCTCCTGCTTCACGGGTTGCCATCTTCGTCTCGAATGTTCGAACCTCTGTTCGCCCGGATCTCGGATCGATTTCATCTTGTTGCGCCCGATTATCCGGGCTTCGGACACAGTGATTGGCCGGATCCGAAAAAATTCGCATACACGTTCGATCACATCGCCGAGGTCATGAATCACTTCACCGAAACGCTCGGACTGTCGCGCTACACGTTTTATATGCAGGATTACGGCGGTCCTGTCGGTTTTCGCATGGCTCTTGCGCATCCCGAGCGCGTGGAAGCCCTGATTGTTCAAGACGCCGTCGCGCACAATGAAGGACTTGGCGCGAATTGGAAAACGCGGCGGGAGTTTTGGAAGGACCGTGCAGCGAACGAAAGCGCTCTTCGCACAAATCTGCTGTCGTTGCAGACGACGCGAACCCGCCACGTCGGGAATGATCCGGACGTTGAGCGTTATGACCCCGATGTATGGACGGATGAGTTTTCGTTTCTGAACCAGCCGGGACAGGCGCAGATCCAAAGCGATCTCTTTTACGACTATCGCACGAATGTAGATGCTTATCCCAAGTGGCAGGCATGGATGCGCGAGAAACAACCGCGCCTCCTGGTGATCTGGGGTAAGTATGACCTTTCGTTCGACCCAGGCGAGCCGGAACGCTATCGCAAGGATGTGCCGAACGCGCAGGTTCATGTTCTCGATGCCGGTCATTTTGCGTTGGACACAGCAGCAGACGAAATCGCCGCGTTGGTTCGCGACTTTGCTGGTACTGCGCGTTGAAGAATTGTCGTCCTGCGAGGAAAAACACGATGCAACCGATTGAAGGCTACTTCCTGATCACGCCGGACGATCTAAACTGGCGTCTCTCCAATATAATGAGAATTCCAAATGCGGACTATCTGGAGCGCACAGGTAGTGAGAATCTTGCTGCGCGGCTCTGGCGGCTGCCGCCCAAAAGCGCGAGCACTCTGCACAAGCACATTCGGCAGGAAGAGTTCTATTTCGTTCTTGAAGGTGTAGGCCGCATGCGCGTCGGGGATACAACCCTGACCGTGCCGAAATACGGCGGGGTGCTGGTCGGACCCCGCGAGTTGCGTCAGGTATTCAACGACGCTGACTCGGAAGTACTGTGGCTGATCGTGGGTGCTCCGGAGGAAACTGAATTTCTGCCCGGCTCAAAGATCAAACCGGATATGTCGATTATTTATCCCGTTGATCCGAAACAATTGCCACAGGAACTGTCTGGCGCGGAGTGGCCGCCAGAGACGTGAGCTTCGATGGACCCGGTGCGCGTGAAAGTGAATGACAAAATGCAGGCGAATTACGTTTACCTGCGTACCAGGCCGATGGGCCGCGATTTTCACCCTGAATTCCAGCCGCAGTTAACACCGAAACAACTCCTCAAGCTTGGCGTGTTCGGCGGCAAATACATGACTGATTGCCGTCGCGAATTTCCGGCGAGTTGGTTTAAGGATGCAAAACTTTGCGCCAAACGGCACGAACCTTCCCTGAATTATTTTCAGGTAAATGCCTCGCAACCGCTTTCTGTTTGGCGTAAGAAAGGTTGGATTCACGACGATGATCCGCGCGGTTGGTTTCAATGGTATTGTCGTTACTATTCCGGCAGGCGTTGCGAGGATGACCTGCGGCAAATAAAACGCTGGCGGGCTGTACGGCGTCACGTCACCCAATTAAAGAATAATTGCTCGCCTGGCGATCTTCGTTGTCGCCGCCGTCAGCGACAGGCCCTGTTACACTGGGCCTACGATTCCAGAAAAATCTAGATGATTCATCCTTGCGGACGCACCGACGCTTGTGAAACAGTCTTCGCGATCGGCTCGTAAAATCGTAAAGCTTCAATGTCACTGCCAAGCTCGCGCAGCGGGTAAAGGCCTTTTGCCCAGCCGCCGCCCGGGTCTTGAACAAGATAATCGAACCCCTCCTTGCCTGCGATCACCACGAAATGCGTAATACCGTTGCGCAGTCGCACTCGTACAATGACCGGATTTCCGCGGGAAAGATTCGAGTCGATGAGCTGATATGAACCGAGGTCTTCGTAGACGTGCCGAACTCGGTCAGGCGCGAACCAGGCAGCGCGGTCCCAATAAAGCCACCCCTGATCCGTGTAGCCTCCAACATTGGTCAAAAACCAGTTTAATTGCTGTGGATCAACGTCGATGCCGTAGAACTTGAAGACCATAGCTGCAGCCGACACAGCGCATCCTTCGCCGCCAATGGTGCCGTTGGCTTCCACTCCACCCAAAGCATCCTCGCTCCATTTTTCATCGCCCTGGCGAAATGAAGGGACTGTTAGCTGCACACGATGAAAAAAATAACGTCCGCCGCGCGGCGAAAGAGGTCGTTTCCAGGTCCAATCTATCTGCAACGCCAATCCGGCGACGAGCAAAAGCACAACGAGCCCGGAAATGACAAACAGCCATCGACGCTTCAAAGCACCAAACTGTAGTGGCGGCTGCTTGGCGCGCCATCGCTAATTTGCGATGCGGAGTGTCAGCCTCAACTTGTTATTCTGAGCGAAGAAGAATCTCAGACCTTTTCTTTGGACGCTCCGCGAATCCAATAATCAGAGATGTTTCGCGTAGCCTGTCCTGAGCGAAGTCGAAGGGCTCGACATGACAAGGCGCTATGTGATCGGGAGCTTTGCAAAAAGACCAGTTGCGCGAGCTCTTTGATAATGCTGATTACGGCATCATGACTCAGGCGCGTGAACTCCGGCTGGCAAAGCGGATGGAGCGTCTCGGCACCGAGACGGCGTTCGAAGTATTAGTAAAAGCTAGAGCACTCGAGGCGAAGGGGCGCGACATCATCCATCTCGAGATTGGGGAACCTGATTTCGATACGCCGGCCAATATCATCGATGCGGCATGCGACGCACTACACAAGAGCTTCACTCATTACGGACCTTCGGCTGGTTTGCCTCAACTGCGCGAGGTCATCGCCCAATATGTGGGTGAAACACGGTGGGTGAATGTGACACCGGAAGAAGTAGTCATCGTTCCCGGTGGCAAGCCGATTATTTTTTTTAGCATTCTCGCGCTGGTTGAAGATGAGGATGAGGTCATTTATCCAAATCCGGGATTTCCGATCTATGAGTCGATGATCAATTACGTCGGCGCCAAAGCCGTGCCGATCCATTTGCGGGAGGACTTGGATTTTCGGCTCGATGTCGATGAACTCGCCGGATTGATCAACGACCGCACCCGACTGATCATCGTGAATTCACCGCAGAATCCGACTGGCGGCGTGCTGGAGAAGAAAGACATCGAGGGCGTCGCGCGCGCCATCGGAGATCGCAATATCATGGTATTAAGCGATGAGATCTATAGCCGGCTTATTTTCGAGGGTGAACATTACTCCATTATGTCAGTGGATGGGATGAAGGAGCGCACCATTTTGCTGGACGGCTTTTCCAAAACATATGCCATGACCGGCTGGCGCATGGGTTACGGCGTCATGCGTCCCGATCTTGCAGCACACATTTCACGGCTAATGACTAACTCGAACTCGTGCACTGCAAGTTTCACGCAGATTGCCGGAATCGAAGCGCTGCGCGGCGATCAGAAATCGGTCGACTCGATGCGCGCCGAATTCAAGAAACGCCGCGACATCATGGTCGCAGGCCTTAACAAGATCAAAGGTTTCTCCTGCCGTTTGCCGCACGGCGCGTTTTATGTTTTTCCGAATATCACTCAAACCGGATGGCCATCGAAAAAACTCGCTGATGCACTCCTTGAGGAGGCCGGAGTCGCTGCGTTGTCCGGCACCGCATTTGGCAATTTCGGCGAAGGCTATTTGCGATTCAGCGTCGCGAATTCAATCGAGAACATCGAGAAAGCGCTTGATCGCGTGAATGCGTGGGTGAACAAAAATTTGTAGGCGCAACGTCATTCGGGAAAGAAGAAATGACTCAATCGTATCGAGAGTGAACATAGGTCGATTCGCTGTTTGTCTTCCCACAGACGAGTGCGCGCGTTCAGTTGTCGTTTGTCTAGAGTATTCGGGTCCACGCGCCAACTAGCGGTGGCAGGACGATCACTGCGTCTCGGGAGACGACTTCGTCCCTCAAACGCTGAGCGAGTGTGTCGATCTGAACTTCTTTCTCTTTGGCAATGCCGAGCTTTTCCATCACCGGCAGCAAACTTTTCACAACCTGCGCAACGATCTGATAGCCGAGAGAGTCGGAGCTGCCTTCTACGCGCGCGCCCATGATCATCTGCGGCGGGGGCAGCCCAGCTTCGATAAAGGTTCGATACAGCTCAAGCCCCATCAGGTTTTTTGCCTTTTCCCGATCAAGCGTCTCTACGATCCATCGGATTGACTGCTCGAACAGGTCAACTTTGGGAAATGATTTCGCTTCCTCGACGTTCATCTCCTGAAACGCAACGACGCCGCCCGGTCTGACATTTGCCGCCACCTGGCGCAGTGTAATTGAAGGTTCAGGGCTGTACATCAAAACAAAACGTCCCACAGCGGCGTCTACCGGCTGGTCAAGTGATATGTCGTCAATCTCGCCCTGGGAGAAACTGACCTGCGAGAGCCCCATTGCCCGGGCACGCGCAGTTGCCATCGCAACTGCGTCCTCAGAACGATCAAAGCCGACGACTGCGCCTGATGTGCCGACCATTCGCGCCAACAGAAATGAAACGTCTCCCGCGCCGCAGCCTACATCAAGGATACGCATGCCAGCGCCAATACCCGCACGAACGAAGACGTCTTCGGTCAGCTCACCAAAAAGACGTGCCTGATCGATTAGCCGATTCAGCTCCTCAGCCGAATGACCAAGCACATAAACACGATCTTGCTTGTTTTGCTTATTCACGAGCGGCGATACAGTTCAGCGGCCATCGTTTCGCACGTCTGCGCAACTTAGCGGCTACGAAGCGGTGATGCCGGTAATCACGTGATGTAACGACAGAAACAGTTAATCATCGCTGGCAAGTC
>JBKPMH010000113.1:0-9976 GCA_046732035.1 Verrucomicrobiota bacterium | reverse complement strand
CGCCAACCGAACAATGGAAAAACGATTCCGTAGACAAGTGCGGCAAATAAATACCCGAACATGTATCCTTGCTGCAGGATTCCAGAAAACAGACCGCGGCTCTTTGCAGGTAGCGACTCCATCGCCAGCGATGCGCCGAGTCCCCATTCTCCACCCATTCCAATTCCGTAAAGGGCGCGGAAAATCAGCAGCCAGGTATAATTGGGAGAAAACGCCGTCAGTAGTTCCATGACGGAATAAAAGACGACATCGACCATGAGAGGAATGCGCCGGCCGAACCGGTCACCGAGTAACCCGAAGACGAACGCGCCCACTGGTCGCATTGCCAGGGTAAGTGTGATCGCGTAGCTCAGCTCGGCGATACTGGTACCAAAGTCGTGCGCCATTGGCACGATCACGAACGTGAGAAGGAAAAAATCGAACGCATCAAGTGACCACCCGAGAAAACAAGCCAGAAACGTGTTTCGTTGATCACGATTCAGAGATTTAAAGAGTCTGACCGCTTCCATGGGTGCTCGCCTAACTTGCCATACCGAAGGAAGCCGAGGCAATTGCTGGATAGAGACAACACCGCAACAACAAATGGCGATGGCCTAAGAAACCGCTGGATACTTATGGCGAGCCGTGAAGGTAGTAAATTTGCCATCTGCCGGACCCAAAATGCGCATTGACATCCCAAAGCTCGGTCATGTAGCCTCCGCGCGATAACAGCGCAACCAAACTCACTCTTCCTATTCTGTTCCGTGTCCCGCTGCGTCTGAATTCGCATTCAAAGCTAAAACCAGAAAGGAAAGACGTTCATGAAATCAATCACCACGACTATTGCCATCACATTATTAGGCCTGTTGCCTGTCACATTCGTTCGGGCACAAGACACTCCAAAAGGTGCAAGTGAAAAGCGTGCCACAATCGCCGGGACCGGAAAACGAACCGACGTTTACCACGTCCACTTCACCAAAGCCGCTCTTGGTAAAGCTGCGCAGTTAGGCGATTGGCTCAAGACGCCGAATCCCAACGACCCGATGCCCGGACATTTTATTGTCCTTCGTCATCAGGATGGCGACGCCTGGGATTATGTTGTGATCACCCATCTTGGCCCTAAAGCGACTGTTGAGGCTACAGGTACGGCGGTGCCGGCCGACAAACGCGACTTGAGCGAGTGGCACACCGATACCTTTGTTAACGGTCCTTCGTGGGAAGAATTCAGCCGCGCCATGGGAATTGACGGCGAGTCAGCATCCAAAACCAGGGAGTCGGCTTATTCTGTGTCGTATTACCGGCCAGCCCCCGGCCATCGCGAGCAATTGGAAAAGATGTTGAGCGAAGTGCCGAGCGCAACAGGCGACACGACAGCCGGCAACATCTTGATGCAGCATTTGGAAGGGGCTGACTGGACCTTCCTGGCGATCGCTCGTTACAATTCCTGGGACGACTTTGCCAAGGGTGAAAAAAATGGTGTACCGCAGACCACGAAGAAGGATAGCCCCTGGCTCGGTTTGCGTGACCACACCGAGTTTCACACGGACACTCTCACCGACCGGATTGCGCCGTAAGCTGCTGCGCTCTTTCATTTGACGGACAACGGGCGAGTAAATCCTAGTTCGCCCACTAAAGCGCGCCCCCAAAGATCGGGACGCGAAGGCTGTACTTTGTGTTCGAGGCATCGGCTGCGCCACGAACCCACCGGCTTCACCCTGTGATTGTTATCCGAACACATCTACGCATCATGATACGTCAATTTGTTCCTTGATTCGGACATGGAACCGTTCTTTAGTTCCCGACAGCCATGACTTTAAACGGTACGCATCCTCTAGAAGCACTTCTGCGCCAACGCATCGTTTTACTCGATGGCGCGATGGGCACCATGATCCAGCGCTACAAACTATCCGAGGCGGAATACCGGGGCGACCGGTTTAGCGATTGGCAAGGCAAAGACCTCAAAGGCAGCCTGGAACTGCTCAACTTAACCCGGCCACAAGTCGTGGAGGAAATTCACACTGCTTATCTCAGCGCAGGCGCTGACATTGTGGAAACAAATACATTCAGCGGCACAACCATCGGCATTCATGACTTCCTGTTCCAAGGCGCGCCCACGCATGGTCGCAAAGATCAGGAATTTTTTCAGCGCGTTGTGGATGATGCCGATCTGCGCGCGCTCGTTCAGGAAATCAATTTTGAAGCGGCGCAGATAGCCCGCCGTGCCGCGGATCGCGTCGCCAATGAAACCGGGCAGCAACGATTCGTAGGCGGCTCAATGGGGCCGCTTCCAGTGGCTGGTTCCATTTCACCGGATGTCAACGATCCTGCATTTCGCTCAGTCTCATTCGATCAGCTTCGGCAAACCTATTTCGATGAGGCCAAGGCTTTGCTCGAAGGCGGCGTCGATCTGCTCATCGTAGAAACCATTTTCGACACGCTCAACGGAAAAGCGGCGCTGTTCGCTGTCGAAGACGCCTTCAAAGAAGCCGGACGCAATGTGCCGTTGATGATCTCGGGCACTGTGATAGACAAATCGGGTCGAAACTTGAGCGGTCAAACGGTCGAAGCGTCGCTTATTTCGATCGCGCATGGGGGGCCGCTCATCGTCGGATTGAATTGTTCGCTCGGTCCGGATGAAATGGATCCCTTCGTGGAAGAGCTGGCGCGCATTTCGCCCTATTACATGAGCGCATATCCGAACGCGGGCCTGCCCGATCCTCTTTCACCGACCGGATTTCCCGAAACAGCGGAAACTTTTGCACCAAAGGTCGCAAAGTGGGCAGAGAATGGCTGGCTCAACATTGTGGGCGGTTGCTGCGGCACAACACCGGACCACATTCGCGCGCTGGCAAAACTAACCGGCAAGTTCTCACCGCGTGTCGTAGAGAAAACAACCAGCTACGCATGATTCTGCGACTCTCCGGGCTCGAACCGCTGAACGTCACGCCGGAGTTCGGCTTCGTGATTGTCGGCGAACGTACCAACATCACAGGATCGCCGAAGTTTTCGAAGCTGATTCTCGCTGGGGATTTCGACGGGGCTGTTGCCGTGGCGCGCCAGCAGGTGCAGGGCGGCGCAAACATCCTCGACGTCAACATGGACGAAGGGATGATCGACTCGGAAGCGGCCATGGTCCGCTTCCTGAACTTAATCGGCAGCGAACCGGAGATCGCCCGGATCCCAATTATGATTGATAGCTCGAAGTGGAGCGTCATCGAAGCGGGACTCAAGTGCTTGCAAGGAAAAGCGGTGGTGAACTCCATCAGCCTGAAAAACGGTGAGGAAGATTTTTTGCGGCAAGGCCGATTGATCAGGCGATACGGCGCTGCCGCGATCGTAATGGCGTTCGACGAACAGGGCCAGGCTGACAATTATCAGCGAAAAATCCAGATCTGCGCGCGGGCATATGATGTGCTAACCAAACACGCAAACTTTCCGGCAGACGACATCATTTTCGATCCAAACATTTTGACGGTCGCCACTGGCCTGGAGGAACATCGGAACTATGCCGTCGATTTCATCAAAGCGACGCGCTGGATCAAAGAGAATCTTTCCGGCGCGCGCGTCAGTGGCGGCGTGAGCAACATTTCGTTTTCGTTTCGCGGGAACAACACCGTACGCGAAGCGATGCATGCCGCGTTTTTGTTTCATGCAATCCGAGCAGGTCTGGACATGGGAATTGTGAATGCAGGCCAACTCGCTGTTTACGAAGAAATCGAGCCTGAGCTGCGAGAGCGGGTCGAAGACGTGCTACTCAACCGGCGCGACGACGCGACGGAACGCTTGGTCGACTTCGCGGAAAACGTCAAAGCCAAGGATAAAAGGCCTGTTGCCGACCAGGCCTGGCGAAAAGAGCCTGTCGAGGAGCGTCTAAAACACGCGTTGGTCAAGGGTATTGTAGACTATATCGATGCTGATACGGAGGAAGCACGCCAGAAATGCAAACGCCCTCTCGATGTGATCGAAGGCCCGCTCATGGCTGGAATGAGCGTAGTTGGCGACTTATTTGGCGCCGGCAAAATGTTTCTTCCGCAGGTGGTTAAGAGCGCGCGCGTAATGAAAAAAGCCGTTGCCTATCTGTTGCCGTTCATGGAAGCGGAGAAATCCGCCGGAGCGAAACCGCAAGGGCGCATCGTGATGGCCACGGTTAAAGGCGATGTGCACGATATCGGCAAAAACATCGTCGGGGTAGTACTGCAATGTAACAACTACGATGTTGTCGACCTTGGCGTAATGGTGCCGGCAGCAAAAATTCTGGAAACCGCGCGCGAAAAACAAGCGGACGTGATTGGTCTAAGCGGCCTGATTACGCCGTCTCTGGACGAGATGGTGCACGTCGCGCAGGAGATGGAGCGGGAAGGATTTCGCTTGCCGTTATTGATTGGCGGGGCCACCACAAGCCGGGCGCACACCGCGGTGAAAATCGCGCCACATTATCAGGCAAGTACTGTGCACGTTCTGGACGCCTCGCGCGCGGTGGGTGTCGTCAATTCCCTCCTGAACCAGGAACTCAAGTCCGCGTTCGATAAGAAAACACGCGACGAATACGAACGCCTCCGCCGGGAGCATTCCGCAAAAACGCAACGAAAGAATTTGCTGACGCTGAAAGAAGCACGGGCAAACCGGACGCTAATTGATTGGACCAGCTATGTTCCGCCGAAGCCGGATTTTCCTGGGGTTCGCGTTTTCGAAACAGCCACGCCGGACGCTTCAATTCCCGTGTCCCCGGCTAAAAACGATATTGTACGCTCCTTTTCATTGCGGACACTGACCGATTACATCGATTGGTCGCCGTTTTTTCACGCCTGGGAATTGCGCGGGCGTTATCCCGCGATTTTTGAAGATCCGAATCTTGGTAAACAGGCACGTGAACTTTTCGATGATGCACAAAATCTCCTCGAGCGAATCGTCGCAAAGAATCTGCTCGTCGCACGCGGAATCCAGGCGCTTTGGCGAGCAAACTCGGTGGGCGACGACGTGGATCTTTATGCTGACGACAATCGGACAAAGAAAATCGCCACGTTTTACTTTCTTCGCCAGCAAATGCAAAAGCCGGCCGGACAATTCAATCATTGCCTAGCTGATTATGTCGCTCCGCAAGCTGATTCGACTTTCGACGATTATCTTGGTGGATTTGCGGTTTCAATTCACGGTGCTGACGAGCTTGCGGAGGAATTCAAGCGGCAGCATGATGACTACAGCGCCATCATGACAAAAGCGCTTGCCGATCGATTAGCGGAAGCGTTTGCCGAGTATCTGCATAAGCAAACGCGAATTGCATGGGGATTCGGACGCGACGAACACTTATCTCATGCCGATTTAGTCCGTGAAAAATACCGCGGCATCCGGCCAGCTGCGGGTTACCCCGCCTGCCCCGATCATGCTGAGAAGAAAACGTTGTTCGCGTTGCTCGATGCCGAAAAGAACGCCGGCGTCACACTGACCGAATCGTTCGCAATGAACCCCGGTTCCAGCGTAAGCGGCCTTTATTTTTCGCATCCGGACGCAAAATATTTCGGGGTTGGACGGATTGGACACGATCAAGTGGAGGATTACGCGGCGCGGCGTGGCGAATCCGTGCCCGCCGTGGAAAAGCGATTGGCTCCCAATCTCGATCACAACGTTTGACGCCATCAAATGTCGCGGATGCGCAACACGCCAAACCGTGATAATAATTCCGCTCGATCCGGGGCGTAGCTTAGCTTGGTAGAGCGCGTGGTTTGGGACCACGAGGTCGGAGGTTCAAATCCTCTCGCCCCGACGTGAATCCTCGCGATGCTGCGCTACATTTGGGTCAAACAATGGGAACGAAGCTTCACGGATTGATCATGTCAATAGCGCTGGCCGGCATTGTGCTGACTCTCCGCGCGCAGGAGGCAGCGCCGCCGACTGTTGATCTTTATGAGGAACAAAAGGCACTGGAACCAACACCCTCCCCGGAGCCTCCCAATGGGCCGGAATTGCCTGAGATATCACAGCTTGACCAGACGTTTACAAAACCGAGATCGCTCGGTCCGCAAGCGGATGAATTACGCGTGCACAAGGAATGGCGACAATTAAAAAATCGAACGGTGAACGACCCGGAGGTACGGGCAGCCAAAGCGTACGCACAGGCGGCACGGACCGATTTGGAAAAACGCAATCGGCTTCGCAATTACTACGACATCTACTACCAACGCATGTCGGCACTGGCGACCACTCCGGAACTCAAGCTCGCATTGCAGACATTAAAGGCGTCCCATCAGGGTTTGCTGGCCCAACCCCACGTGCGCCCCACCCCGGACACCTCTACGCCATCACCAACCCCGTCAGGAACACCTGCGCGTAAGAAGCCAGTAGATCTACACCAGAAGAAAAAGAAGAAGAAAGACAAGGGGCACAAGTTCTGATTGGCTACCTTGCCAGTCCGCGGTCGTTGCAGTATTTCTGGTTGCAGCTTGTTTGGCGCGTTCGTCTAGTGGTTAGGACACAGCCCTCTCAAGGCTGGTACACGGGTTCGACTCCCGTACGCGCTGCCAGTGGAGAGTCAGGACTTCTAGTGATTTCGCAACGGATTCGCAACAACAGGCGCTCAATGTCGATGGTCAGATTGTAGTGATACGCCCAGATGTTCACCTTCCCAAAGCCACTCGGCGAGGTTACTGCGGCTGATCTGAAGAGGCTTGTGGAAGACAGCGTCGCAGAAAATCGCCAACTTGAATACAAACGCGATCTCCCAGGCTCCGGCGCTGAAGAAAAAAAAGAATTTGTGCGGGACGTAGTTTCCTTCGCGAATAGCGCGGGCGGACACATTATTTTCGGGATCGCCGCCGCGAACGGCATTCCTAATCAGTTCGCTCCAATCCCAGAAGAGAAGATCGACAACGAAAAGCTCAGGCTCGAGAACATAATCCGGACGTCTATTGAGCCTATAATTCAAGGTTTGAAAATCGATTCGATCAAAGTTGATAACGGATGTGCGCTGATCGTCGAGATACCGCGTGGACTGTTTGGTCTTCATATGATTAAAAATCGACGTGCCTTCGTTGTGCGCACGTCCGCGGGTAAATTCGATTTGGATGTGAACGAAATTCGGGCAGCGTTTATTGGCACGGAAACGGCTGTCCAACGCTTAGGCGAGTTTCGTGCTGATCGAATAACGAACATTCTAAACGGCAATGCACTCTGCCCTCTGTGCAGCAACCGCGTTGGATTAATTCATCTTCTCCCGCTTGCATCATTCGCCTCCGGATATAGGTGCGACATCGACAAAATACCGGACGCAGTTAAACCCATTTTGTATCCGATGGGGCGGCGTCCAGGGGCCTATGACCCGAAATTTACGTTTGAGGGATACGTAAACCGGTTGAGTCGTGGCGACACACTTGGGGGTTTGCTCGGATACAGCCAGCTTTTCCGAAATGGCGTAATCGAGAATGTTAACGCAGGACTTTTTGATCACGCATGTGGCTCCGAGTCTGCGGATTCCCCTGAGCCAGTCGCTATGCAACTTAGTTGGCTGGAACTCCAAATAATGAATTGCGCCGAGAGAATGCTGCAGATAATGGAGCTACTCGAGGTTCCAGGACCGTACTATCTACTGGTGGCTTTCTTGAACGTGCAGGGACTTAGAGTCACGTCAGCAGAAAGAGACCACTTTCTCCGCGACGTTCGAACGATAGACCGAACAATCTGATCTTGCCGGAAGTTCTTTTCCAGAACGGGGGCATTTCAGTTGAAACCGAGATGCGAAGTTCTTTCGACATGATTTGGAACGCAGCCGGGTGGAAAAGATCATTTAGTTATGATGAGCAGGGAGAACGTAAGAACAGGGATTGGAGAAAGCACTTCGGTTGAACAATTTTTTTGAGCCCTCGCTAGGTGCAATTTTGCCTCGTAGGTGCCATTTTTGTTGGCACTTTCCCTAATATTTTCTCCTTTACGAGCGAGTAGGCCGGCGCTGGACCTTCTTTCGCGAGTGCATTAACGTTTTCCCGGTTTCGGTCGAACACAACGCATTGATGCCCGCCCTTGGTCAGGCGTCGCGCCATGTTTCCACCCATCCTGCCAAGGCCAATCATTCCAATTCGCATATTTTATTTTGGTCAAGTAGTCCTGGTAAAAGGACCTGAGAATTGCGCGG
The DNA here is from genome assembly GCA_046732035.1 of Verrucomicrobiota bacterium. Classification (GTDB taxonomy): domain Bacteria; phylum Verrucomicrobiota; class Verrucomicrobiia; order Chthoniobacterales; family UBA10450; genus Udaeobacter. The sequence goes on along the minus strand of JBKPMH010000113.1, from coordinate 1,875 downwards.
GCGCTGTTCGATATCCGCAGTGGAATATGCAACGCTTGTTATTCACGTGGTGCAGCTTCGCGCAAATGGGACCTACCCCTCCGCGAACCCTGAGAAAAATCTCGGCCGCGGCCAGCATGCCTAACGGGGGCGCGGTAAAATAGATCCAAAGCGAGTGCCAATAGTTAGCCGAAAACGCCGAACCAAGTGTTCGGGCCGGGTTCGTGCTCATGCCGGACAGCGGCCATTCGAAGGTCCAATATATTGCGATTAGTGCGCCGGCAAAGTACGGTGTGTATCGTGCGACGCCTTTACGATTGGACACGAATAGGACCGTAATCATCAGAATAAAAGAAATCGTCATTTCTGCGACAAAGGCGGCAGCGTTGCCATACCTGCCAGGAATTGTCACCGCGTAGCGTACCGCGGGGTCACTTGGCGCGCCCAGCAGCAGATATGTAGCGATTACGACACCGCTAATCCCGCCAATGAGTTGCCCGACAACGTAGAATAGCGCATCTGAGAAGTCCATCTTTCCCAATCGATAAAACGTGAGCGTTACGCCCGGATTGAAATGAGCTCCGGACTGCTTACCCCAGGGTGAGGTGACAATCGCGACAACAGTGGCGCCCATGCCTAATCCCATAACAGCCCGGCGAAAGAAGCTGTTAGCGATAACATGTCGGACCGGTGAAGCAGGATGTTGTAACAAGGTTGCGATTGCGCATGTAGAGATCATGTACAAACCAAGCTCACCAGCTTCCATCAGATACTCCGGCCAATGGAAACGTAAGTTGCCAAACGCGTTAACAGCATTAGCTCTGATCATTCCAATCATTGGCCTATCCTTACCAGCTGACCGACGTGTATTAGCGCTTCTCCGCAGTCGCGTCGCGTCGTTTTGACACGTGGGCAAACAACATTCCCAAACTCTCACTCATGGTCGGATCAGTGAACACAGCATCTCGTAATAACGTATAAAGCCCCATCCCAGCATTGGAGCTGAACGTTACACATTAATTCTCCGGCGCTCCCGCCAGAAAGCAGCGAAACGAAGCTTTCTGAGAATCAGAGCTATTGGTCGGAGTCGGCGAGTTGTGATGTGTCGACGGCCAAACATGTTATCCCACGCAGGTCAAGGAACGCGCGCTGCCGAGCTTTTACAAAACGAAGAAGTACGTGCTCGCAAACGGCGCACCGCGCGACGAGGCCGGGAGCTTGCATGTATAAATGCGCTTCGGCAAAGCGCTTTGTTGCGCCGCAATGCGCACACTGTCCCTCCATAACTGTAACATCCATGGCAAATATGTTGCTCAATTCACCGGCAGCAGCGTTACCGTCAATATAGTCGTAGTCGTATGTATGTGAGTTCATTTCCGGTCTCCCGTGGGTCCAAAACGCTCGGTCCTGATCTTGTCAGCGGAATTGCCAGAGGCGCTAAGGAAGCCAACAGCACTTTCTACGAATGGTGTAGGGCCACAAACGTAGCAAGTGGGTGCAAGATTTGCGGGCCAGGTCACGTCTGCGATCAGAGCGCCGTCGATGCGACCGGGCGGTCGCGGCCAATCCTTCGGCGGAATTCGTGTGTACGCGTAGGTTAGGCTCACTTTATTGCAGCAATCTGATAGCGCCAGGAGATCATCGCGGTAAAAAACCGCTGCCGGTTCGCGCACAGAATACAATAATCGAAACGGCGCGGTACTGCCCGTCGACGCACGCGAGCGAATCATAGCTATGAGCGGAACAATGCCGGACCCCCCTGCTATGAGCTGGATCGGCTCAGTTTGTTGAGTGCGCCACACGAACCAGCCACCGATCGGACCTCGCAACTCCAAGCGATCGCCGACTGCGAGTTCTTGTGTGAGATAGGGCGAGACTTCGCCGTTAGGCAGTCGT
>JBKPMH010000112.1:0-15004 GCA_046732035.1 Verrucomicrobiota bacterium | reverse complement strand
AGCGGCTCTGCTCACCATCACGGAGGCGGCAAAGTCGGCAACATTTCCGCCGCGCCTTATGGTAGCGCCAGCATCTTAACGATCACATGGATGTACATTCGTATGATGGGTGCTATGGGATTGAAACGCGCAAGCGAAGTTGCAATCCTAAGCGCCAACTACATCGCCAAACGCCTTGATCCTTATTTTCCCGTGCTTTTCAAAGGCAAACGAGGGCTGGTCGCACATGAATGCATCGTGGATCTCCGCCAATGGAAAAACGCAGGAATTGAAGTCGAAGATGTAGCAAAGCGCCTGATGGATTATGGCTTTCACGCCCCGACAGTTTCCTGGCCAGTCGCCGGCACGATGATGATTGAACCAACTGAAAGCGAACCAAAGCAGGAACTCGACCGTTTTTGCGACGCCATGATTTCAATTCATTCAGAGATTGACGCAGTCGCGAAAGGAAAGATGGATAGGGAAAATAACATGCTGAAAAACGCGCCGCACACTGCGCGGCAACTTGCTTCGGACAATTGGGACCATCCTTACTCGCGGGAACAAGCGGCTTTCCCTGCGCCCTGGACGCGCGAACACAAATTCTGGCCAGCTGTCGCGCGTATCGATAATGTTTACGGCGACAGAAATCTGTTTTGTTCATGTCCGCCGGTTGAACAGGTTTCGGATGAGTAAAGGTATTCAGCGTCACGCCGGTGCCGCGCCTTTTGCCTACATTAATCAGATCGCGTTAAGGCTAAGCTTCCGGCGCGAGTTCGGGAGCAGCGACGACGCGTGTGGGAACCAGGCGCAGTCCGGAGCCATTTGCTTCTTCAGCGGCAACTCCTGATTCGTGGTACTCAGCGTCGCTGTTCACCTGCCACTGATCGTAGAGCCTGGTGTCAGCCAGAATATTTTCGACGCACAACATCGCCGTCACCATGGCGTGATCCTGATTGTTGTATTTGTGCATGCCGTTGCGGCCAACGAGATGCAGATTTGGATACGACGTGTCCAATTCCTGGCGGATCGTAGCGACATGTCGCGCGTAGTCGTCGTCGTAAACCGGATACGCCTTTTTCTGTCGCACCACGCAACCGTCCACAAAGTCCTCTTTTCTGGCTAATCCAATCTGAACAAGCTCACGTCTGGCGAGCTCAATCAGATCGCTATCAGCCGAGTCCCAGAGCCCGTCATGTTCGAAACAGAAATATTCGAGACCGTAACACACCTTGTCTGGCTCGGGTACCATCTCGGGCGACCACGACCGGAAGTTTTGAACACGACCAACTTTGACGCTTGGGTCGTGGATATAGATCCAATTGTCATCAAACATCTGCCGATCTTTCAAGATCAACATCACCGTGATAAAATCGCGGTACTTGAGGCTTTCCGCGGCACGCTTCGTTCGATTGCTCACGCTCGGTGACAATCCGCCAACTAACTCCCGCATCGGTGCGGACGAAATGACGTGTTCCGCTTCGATTGTCTGCGATTCACCCTGCTGATTCTTGTACTCGACCGACCAATTGCCGGAGTTTTCATCATACGAACAGCACGTCACCCGACAGCCCATTTCGATCCTGCCGCCAAGCGCCTTGGTTTTTTCCGCACAGGCTTCCCACATCATGCCTGGACCTCTCCGTGGGTAACGAAACGAATTGATGAGCGTCTTAATTATCTTTGTGCGGTCTGCATTGTTGCGCTGGGGAATCAGGGCGTTTTTGATGGCGCTGCCGAGCGAAAGCCCTTTGATGCGCTGCGCAGCCCAGTCTGCCGAAATTTCTTTGCAGCTCATGCCCCAAACTTTCTCCGTGTAACTTTTAAAGAACGTATTGAAAAGGCGTTTGCCGAACTGGTTGCTTACCCATTCTTCGAAATTTCTTGGGTGGCGAATGGGAAAAAGCCGCGATTTTACCCATGAAAGCATGCACAGGGCGGACCTGAAAACTCCGAGCTTCAACAGTGCCTCGAACGGTTTCAGCGGATAGGAGAAGAATTTGCCGTCGTAAAAGATGCGCGAGGACCGCGGCCGCACAAGCATGTCGTCGGGCAGGATCTCCGACCAGAGATCTTCGACGGCCTTCGACTTCGAAAAGAAACGGTGCCCGCCAATGTCGAACTGAAAGCCCCTGTAAGTCACCGTCCGGGAGATCCCGCCGACATAAACGGGATCGGCTTCCAAAACTACCAGATCGACTTCCTCCTTTGATAGAAGGTAACCCGCTGTTAAACCCGCTGGACCCGCTCCAATAATGACCACTCTTGTTTTCATTTTTTTCTTCTAGGCAACCCAATTTCCCCGGGTGAAATTCCAGAGATACCAGCCCTGCACGCATAGCCCCGCGGCGCCAATTACCGCCACTGCCGCGATGCCGAATGCCCTAACGAGCGCAGGCGGTGCGCGAAATTGACCCAAAAAGTTCAAAAGCGCCAGTACGATCAAAGCGTGCGCGCAAAATTCATAGCGCAGCATGCTTTCCATATCCACGCAAGCCACCCCGCTAACAGAGAGATAATAGATCACAAAGGCACAGAAATACATGCCGGCGCGAAGTGGTAAACCGGCCCATCTTCGAATCGACAGTTCGCAAACGGCAATACCTAGGAGCAATACGGCGCCCACGGTCGTCGACATTTGGCTCGCCTCTGTCGGGTCGTTCAGTGCCGGAACGAACCAGCGATAACTTGAGGGCCTAAACACCGCCAAATAATCGGGAACGATTCCCCAGCCGGCTGCCTGCGTAAGCATATAAATATCCCAGTGACCCCAGCGCAATTGTGAATATGTGAAAAATCCTAGCGCGCCGAAACTTGCGACCAGCGTCATGACCATTGCTGGTTTCTCCGTTCGAAACCACGTTTTAGGCTCAAGCAACGCGCGCGATCGAGTTTGAAAGACTGAACGCACCAACGGAAATGCCGCGCACACGATCCCTACAATCCGTGTTGCCGACATCACTACGCCGTGTACGATCGCCCAGAATCTCGCGGATCGCCCCTCCGCAATACTCCAATAAATGAAGCCCAGCAGCGCCATCAGAAACAAAGATTCCGAGTAGCCAGCAATTAGAAAGAATGCTGCAGGATGAGCGGCGATTAACAGTGCGCCGGAAATTTGCAGTGCAGGCGAAATATTCCAGCGTCTGCAAAAAAGAAAAAAATAACTCCAGAATCCCCAGGCGGCGAGCTGAGCAGTGATTAACAGAGCTGCGCCGGTGCCGACGTGCAGTCCGTAATGGAACGCGGCCGCAATCGCAGGGTATGCGGGAAAAAATGCGACGTTTGACACCTCCATGACCTTGTGATCGATGGGAGGCACAATGGTCTGGTAGCCGCGGTCCACGATGTTCATAAACCAATGACTGTCGTGCTGGATCAGCGTGGCATAACGGTCCGAAAGAGATCCTTCCGGCGCAAGCAGGCCCAACGCCATCGCCAGCTGCAGCAGCGTAATGATGAGTCCCGCAAGCAAAGGTTTGAGCAACCACAGCCAGCGGGTCATTAAACTATAATCGCCGCGCGTGGCCACTTCGTTCGTGAAAGGTTTCTGCTTCGGTAGCGCGTCGCCATCGGCCATTGCCAGCCGGACAGGAGTTGCAATAACGCCGCACGCATATGCGGGAGAGCCTGAAGAACTGATTTCGGGTCGCATTGTTTCAACCGGTTTCACTTGCCGTGAATGGGAATTTGACGGCGGCTCCGCGTCGTTTATTCGTGAGAACACCGCTGCTGATTCATCTCCGATGCGCGTGACGATTTTGCGACTGAATCTTGCCCGTTGCAGATCGCTACGAAGCGGAAATAATGAGAACGATCTCGCCTTTGGGTGGATGGTCTTGGTAATGCGCGAGAACTTCAGCGGGGGTGCCGCGCCGGAATTCTTCGAATTTTTTTGTCAATTCACGAGCAACACAAACTTGCCGTTCTGGCATGAGCTCAACGCATCCCGCCAGTGTCTTGTTTAATCGATAAGGCGATTCAAAAAAGATTGTTGTCTCACCGGATTGGGCCGCCGCTCGTAACTGGCGCTCGCGTTGTCCACTTTTGATCGGAACAAATCCTCGAAAGCAAAATGTTTCAATCGGAAATCCGGACCCAATAAGCGCGGTCAAGAATGATGATGGGCCTGGAACGATTGTAAACGAAAGCCCCTGGTTAATGCATTCACGAACGAGACGCGCCCCAGGATCCGACAATCCTGGCGTTCCCGCATCTGTGATCAACGCAATGTTTTCGCCAGCCTGGAGGCGCCCAGCGAGTTCTGCGGTGCGCATCGCTTCATTGTGTTCATGATAGCTAATAAAACGTTTCTTGATTCCAAAGTGCTTCAGTAACATCCCGGAATGCCGGGTGTCCTCAGCCGCGACCAAATCAACAGACTTCAGAATCTCCAAGGCGCGCAATGTCACGTCGCCCAAATTGCCAATTGGTGTAGCGACAACGTAGAGCATTTCAAAACCATTGAATCAAAACAGACTTCGCGCCATCGACTGCAGTCCGTCCTCTAGCTGCCTCGTCTAGGCCAATCTCTACCAACCCAGGACCTTGGCGAATATCAGCGGCGCCACAATGGTCGCGTCGGATTCGACAATGAATTTCGGTGTCTCGATGTTCAGTTTGCCCCACGTGATTTTTTCGTTCGGCACCGCCCCAGAGTAGGAGCCGAAGCTGGTTGTCGAATCGCTGATCTGACAGAAATAGCCCCACTCAGGTACGAGCGTGGTGACGACGTCCTGATTAAGCATCGGCACAACGCAAATGGGAAAATCGCCTGCTATGCCGCCGCCGATTTGGAAGAAACCAATCGACGATTTCTTCGACGTCTGGCGATACCAGTCCGCCAAAGCAATCATATATTCGATGCCTGTGCGAATGGTGTGCACATCGGTGATCACGCCTGTCATGCAGCGAGCGGCGTAGATATTTCCCAACGTCGAATCCTCCCAGCCGGGAACAAAAATCGGAAGATTTTTGTGCGCAGCTGCGATCATCCAACTGTCGGTCGGATCAATCTCGTAAAATTTCTTCAGCTTGCACTCCCGCAAAATCTTATAGAAAAATTCATGCGGAAACCTTCGCTCCTGCTTTTGCGAGGCGCTCGCCCATTCGTCGAGCACCACATGCTCAATTCGTCGCATCGCTTCTTCTTCCGGAATGCACGTGTCGGTCACGCGATTTAAATGACGCCGCAGGAGTTCCTCCTCTTGCTTTGGCGTTAATTCACGATAATTGGGAATTCGTTCGTAATGACTGCGTGCTACGAGATTGAAAAGGTCCTCTTCAAGATTTGCTCCGGTGCACGTAATAGCGTGGACTTTGTCCTGCCGAATCATTTCCGCCAGGGAAATGCCCAATTCGGCAGTGCTCATCGCCCCGGCTAGCGTAATCATCATTTTCCCGCCTGCGTCGAGATGCGCCGTGTAGGCCTCGGCGGCATCTTTGAGCACTGCCGCGTTGAAGTGACGGAAATGCCGATCAATGAACTGGCTGATGCTCCCCATCTTACTTCATCAACTCTTCAGTCTGTGCTTTGTAAATTTGATGCAAAAGTTATACCGCGATAGTCAAGTGTTAGGCACACTTTTTTTCGAAAACTTTCATTTACAAAGCAGCAAGAATTCGTGCCGCGAGAGTGTCTGGCATCAAGCCCAGGAAGAGAATCCCTGCAGCTAATATGGCCACGGTGATTCGCTGCAGTAGATCCGGGGACGAATGAACGGGCGACGGAGCCGTTGGAAGCGAAGGCGCATCTACGAAGATCGATTTTAACACGATCAGGTAGTAATAAAGCGAAACAAAGCTGCCAAAGAGCGCCAACGCGACCAGCCAGAGTAGCCCATAGTTTCCACCAGCGCGCAGCGCAGCGCTGAACAAATAGAATTTTCCAAAAAAGCCGGCCAGCGGCGGTATGCCGGCCAGCGAAAGCATGAACACGGCCATACAACCAGCTAGCAACGGCGAACGGTCAGCCAGTCCGGAAAAATTTTTGAGGTCGTCGCCGCCAGTTTCGCTACGCACCACAGCCACGACTCCGAACGCACCGACCAACGTAACTGCATAAACGGTCACGTAAAAAAGCGTAGCCGAGAATCCATCCCTGCTTCCGGCAATTAACCCGAGCAAGGTGTAACCGGCATGCGCCACAGCAGAATAGGCAAGTAGGCGCCGAACATTGCTCTGTGCGAGTGCGACGAGATTACCAATCAGAATCGACAGGGCCGCGAGCACAGCGAGGAGAGCCGACCAGCCTGCAACCATCGCGTGCCATCCGGCATTCCCGTGAATTGGGCCAAAGCCGACCAGTACGATTTTTCCAAGCACCACAAATGAGGCCACCTTTGATCCCGAAGCAATAAACGCGGCACTAGGAATGGGTGCTCCCTGATACGCGTCAGGCGCCCATAAGTGAAAGGGCGCAGCAGCAATTTTGAACGCGAATCCAACGAGGGTCATGACGATGCCAGTCGCGAGCAGAGGTTGTGTCGGTGCGATCGCCAATTTGCTCGAAATCGCAGCGAGACCAGTGCTTCCCGACATGCCATAAATCAGGCTTATTCCAAAAAGCGTGAACGCGCTGGAAGTGCTGCCGAACAGAAAATATTTTAGACCGGCTTCAGCGGAGCGCACATCGGTTCTATCGAACGCGGCCATCACATAAAGGGTTAAACCCAGCAATTCGAGGCCGATGAAAATTGTCAGCAACTCTTCACTGCCGACGAGCAACATGAGACCGACCGTCGCAAAGAGAATAATCGCCACATACTCGCCGGGATGAGCCACGGATCTTTCTGATCGCGCGAGACATACCGTGAAAAATGCAAGTCCGAGACAAATGATCTTAAAAAGTGATGTGAGCGGTGTGATCACCAGCATGCCGCCAAAAAGGCTCGCGTTTCGCGGCAAGATCAGCACCGCGCCTATTGCAATGATAACTCCCAGACAAGCAACCAAGTAGCACCAGCGAGTAGCTGCAGCTGAACCCGCTGCTCTCGTCGGGAGGGTCGAAGGCGACACACCTGCCACTGCCGCGCCTCGCCTGTTTGTTAGTCCAATGGTGAGCACGACGAGAGCGCTGATCACGATAATGGCTTCCGGCGAGGCAAGTCTAAGTAGCTCCAGATAGGATATGGTTGAACCCGGAGATCTCATCTTAGAAACCTCATCGCTTCAACCGCGGGTTGAATCCGGTCGAGCAAAAATTTTGGATAAAGCCCCACGGCAAGTGTGGCAAACATGAGCAAGCAAGCTCCGCATTTCTCAGGAAAGGTGATCGGTTGCTCATGCCAATCACCTTCCGTAGAAACACGGCCCGTTCGGGTGTGCACCTCACCGAAGAAAGCTTTCATGAGCGCGCGCAACGTGAAGGCCGCGACCAAAACCATGCCGAGACCCGTAATCCAGACTGCGACGGGGTAAGTCTTCCACGCGCCAATCAAGATTGTTATTTCCGCCGCGAATCCGCTGAAACCGGGAATACCCATCGACGCGGCAGATGCAACAACGAAAGAAAACGCGGCGAAAGGCAGCGCGTGACTCAAGTTCATTTCCGAGAGCGCGTCGAGGTCGCGAGTATGAGTCCGCCGGTAAAGCATGCGTCCGGCAACCGCAAACAAAAGTGCCGCAATCACGCCATGAGAATACATTTGCAGAACGGCTCCCGAAACGCCGATTGCGTTAGCCGTAGCCAGACCTAACAGCACAAAGCCCATGTGGCTCACGCTTGAATATCCGATGACGAATTTGAGATCCCGCTGGCGTAATGCTACCGCCGCCGCATAAACGATGCCTATCACGGCGAAAATGGCGATCCACTTGGCCCACACATGGAATCCGTCCGGAAACAGATTCATCGCTACGCGCAAGCCTGCATAGGCGCCCAGTTTCATCACGATGCCAGCGAGCAACATCGAGCCTGCAGTCGGCGCGGCTACGTGTCCGGTCGGCGCCCATGTATGCAGTGGCCAGATACCAGCAAGCACAGCGAATCCCAGGAACAACACAGGAAATGCCCATAATTGCAGCTGCGGGCTAAATTGAAATTGCGCGAGTTGACTCAGATCCAGCGACGCCGCGCTGGCGTAGGCGGCGATGATCCCGGCAAACACGAACATGCCGCCGAAAAATGAGTACAGAGTGAGCTTCATGGCGCCGTACTCCTTGTCGGTTGACCCGAAGATGGCGATGAGGAAGTACTTCGGAACGATGACTAGTTCATAGAACGCAAAGAACAAAAACAAATCGGCGCTGAGGAAAACGCCGTAACACCCTCCCACAACGAGCAACAGCCAGAAGAAAAACTCGCGCTGGCGGTGATCGACATCCCATGAAAATAAAACGGTGCTTACGGCGGAGATGCCGGTGACAAGAACCATCGTAAGACTGACGCCATCAACAGCGAGATGGTAATTCATTCCCAGCGGCGGCACCCAAGGCACGCTGACGATCGTCATGAAATGAGCAAGATCGGCGACAGGTGTGGAAACAAATGCGATTATCCCCAAAACCAAACCGGCAATGGCTGTTAGCAGCGCAATCCAACGCGCCACAAAGGCAGGAAAAATGAGCAGAACAACTGCCCCCGCGAACGTGAGGTAAATCGTCCAGGCGATCATGCGCGTTTGTTCGCCCGGTAGCGCGGGGCGTTCTCTCGCACATGGAATCCTATTTCGCGTTTCGGCTTTTCAGATGGCGCCATCAGCTGCCAAATCGCTTCGAGGATTGCCGCGATTTCTTCATCGTGTTTATCAACGCGCGTCTCAAGTTCCGAAAACTTTTGTGCCACTTGGCGATTTGACTGGAGCGCCCAACGCAGCCTGACAAACACACGCATGATGGCAACGTTAACTTTCACAGCGCGCCTGCTGTTTAAGACGCTCGACAACATCGCAATCCGTTGTTCGGTAAATGCATACGGACGGTACCGCGCTCCACCGTGCCTGTTTGAACTGGTCACATTTTGTGACCCACTCTTCGTAATTTCCTTATGTCGCATTGCTTGTGGACTTGAGGTCACCGTTTGTGACCTCAAGGCTAGGACCTCTTGAGTCGTAAGCTGAAACATGAAATCATCCGGGAATCGCTCGCGGTTGCGTTTTACGGCCTGGTTCAGAGCTTTTGTCGCAACGCCATATAGCGCGGCTAAATCAAAACCGAGCAACACCTTTTCGCCGCGAAAGTACCGGATCCGTAACGCGATCTGCTCAATGGGAATGACCTCTTTGCTCATTGCGATGAACGCTCAACCAAGCAGCCGCGCCATTTGAACGACGGTCGCATTGAAAATGTTGAACATGAATTGCGGTGTGAGACCGATGGCGAACATGAGCAATGTCACAGAGATAATCGTGATCTTTTCCGCTGGCAGAAGATCCGGGAAAACAGCGCAGCTTTCCGCCAGCGGACCGCTAAAGAGCGCTTGCATGGCCCGTATAAAAACGATCGCGGTCACAAGCAGGCCAATCACCGCAACGGCTGTGAAGGACGCCGCAATGGCAAATGAACCTTTAAAAATCAGAAATTCGCCGATGAAACCGTTGAGACCGGGCAAACCCAGCGACGAAAACATGGCGACACTCATCCAGCCACAAAGAATCGGCGTCCGCTGCATCAATCCGCCGAAGTCGCCAATGCCACGCAATCCGCGACGTTGCTCGAGAAGGCCCACCAGGTAAAACAATGCAGCTGCAGTGATTCCGTGGTTGAAAATCTGCATGAACACGCCGCTCAACGCCGATTGCGTGTCGATCGCTGCACCAACCGACGAGGCCGCCACGGCAAACAGGCCAAGCATGCAATAACCCAGATGGTTGATCGACAAGTACGCGACCATTCGTTTAAGATCGGACTGGGCCCATGCTGCCAACGGCGCGAAAACAATCGAGCAGATCGCGAGCGCCAATAGCCAGGGTCCAATGATTCTGAGTTCGTTTGGGAAAAGCGGAAGCAACAGGCGCACGAAACCGTAGACACCCATTTTCGAAAGAAGACCGGTCAACACCATCGATACGCCGGTCGGCGCACTTTCATACGCGTCGGGCAGCCAGGTGTGGAAAGGGAAAAGCGGAACCTTGACCGCCAATCCGAGAAAGATTCCAGCAAAGACAAGCCAGGCGAGTTTGCCCGTAAGAAGTCCGTTCTTACCAAGACCAGCAAGAGTGACAAAATCGAAGGAGCCTTTGGCCCAATAAATTCCAAGAAATGCGAGCAGCATTGCGACGCTTCCCAAAAACGTATAAAGAAAAAACTTGGTTGCGGCGCGATCACGATTCTCGCCTCCCCAGATTTTGATAAGCAGGAAGGCGGGAATCAGACTCATCTCGTAGAACAGAAACCACAGAACAAAATTTTGAGCGGAGAACGTGCCGTAGAGCGCAGACTGCATGATTAGCATCAGCGCGCAAAATCCCCGGTCCATTCTCTGTGCGAGCATCGCAAAGGGAACAATCACGGATGTAAGTAGCACCAGGAGCAGGCTCAAACCGTCGATGCCGACCACGAATTCGGCTCCGATTGCAGGAATCCATGGGTACCGTTCGACCATCTGAAACCCGCCAGCCGCGATATCGAAGTGTCGCCACAATACGAACGCATCAAGCGCAGCCAATGCGTTAGCCAATAACGTAATTGCACGCGCGTTTTTCGCTGGCGCTGCAAAGAGAGCAAGGACGCCGACCAAGGGAATCAGGATAAGTGCGCTGATCAAGCCAACCATGCGTAAAAAAGCAACAACACCAGTGCACCGATTGCGATGACGCTGAGATATGTTTGGATTTGTCCCGAATGTGCAGCGGACACCAGTCGACCCAGACCGCGCGTGCCGACAGTTGTCTCATCGACTCCGGCGTTGATTCCGCGTTCGTCAACGGTTGCTGTGAAGGTTCCAAAGAGTTGACCGAGTGCGCCGAATCCGCGAACCAGCCGATCCCAGAAATGACGGTCCAGCCAGTCCGACAGACGCGCAGTCAGCCAACTGAACGCAATGATCGTGCGAGCATAAAATTCATCGATCCACATCTTGTTTTGGAGAACCCGAAATAATCGAGGCTGTGCAAACTCGAGCGGATCGATATCCGCAGAACGCCGTCGATCTGGCATGCCGGCTCTGCGATAGATCCAAATCCCGATTGCCATGCCTGCCCCGACGAGAGCCAGCGAAAGCAACAGCGCCGGCTGAATCAGACGGGCGATTTCGAAATGTGCAGCGCTGCCGGTCAGATAGTCATGCAGCCAGGGCCAGGCTGGCGTCAGCACAATACTCAATAAAATCGCACAACTCGCCAGAACGATTAGGGGCATCGTCATGATCGACGGGCTTTCATGTGCCTGCTGCGAAGCAGTACGGCGGTCGCCAAAGAACACGTAGATGATTTGCCGCGTCATGTACAATGCGGTAAGGACGACTCCAGCCAGCACCAAATAATACGGCCAACGAGAAACCGGCCAATGCGCCGTTACGTGCAAGATTTCTTCCTTCGTCCAGCCTCCGGAAAAGAAGAGGGGAACTCCACTCAGAGCCATCATGCCGATCGCGTAAGTTAGGAACGTAATCGGCATGAGCTGACGCAGACCGCCCATTTTCCGAATGTCCTGTTCGTGATGACAGCCATGAATGACCGAGCCGGCGCCAAGAAATAACAGGGCTTTAAAAAAACCATGTGCCACCAGGTGCATCATCCCGGCGACGACACCGCCAACACCCAGGGAAACCATCATTAAGCCGAGTTGCGATATGGTGGAGTAAGCAAGGATGCGCTTGATATCATCCTGCGCGATGGCGATGAGTGCGGCCATTAGAGCCGTCGTAACGCCAATCCATACGACGACCGTAAGTGATAAGGTTACTTCATCGACCGCGCCTAACGAGAAAATCGGATACACACGTGCGACCAAAAAAACGCCCGCGGCAACCATCGTTGCGGCATGGATCAACGCACTGACCGGCGTGGGGCCTTCCATCGCATCCGGGAGCCAGACGTGCAGCGGGAATTGTCCGGACTTGCCCACCGCGCCACAAAAAATCAAGAGCGCAATAGACACGGCGCTCGCGCCAAGCAGAGCGAGGCCACCGCTCTCCAGACAGCCGTTCCCGCCATCGTAAAAAAGAAGTGTGCCACTCCGCGCATAGAGCCATAGCAAACCAAGGAAAAATCCCATGTCACCGATGCGCGTAGTTATGAACGCTTTTTTTGCGGCGGCAGCAGCACTTGGTCGCTCGATCCAAAACCCGATTAGGAGATAGGACGCGAGGCCGACCAGTTCCCAGCACATGAACAGAAGAAGCAAACTATTTGAAATAACGAGTCCGAGCATTGCGCCGGAAAAAAACGAGAGATAAGCGAAAAAGCGGACGAAATTTTTATCGGCCGCCATGTACCCAATGCTGAACACAAAGATGCACAGCCCAACAAACGTGATCATCAATAGCATGACGGCCGCAAGCGGATCCAGGACCCATCCCAATCGCAACTCGTGATCGCCGAAGCTGAACCAGGTGAAGTTCTGAATGGCGCGGAATCCCGATACGTGCAGCGTTGGCAGAAATGCACAGACCGAAAGCACAAGTGCAGCAATTTGTCCGGCCACTGCCAGTGTGGCCGCGCCTTTGTGGCGGCTATTCGGCAAGCTCAGAATTGCCAATGAAGCCGCAAACGGCACGGCCGGAATTAACCAGACATGATCGATGATCCAGCGGCTCATCCTTTGAGCTGGTCGAGATGATCGACGTTGGTTGTGCGATAGTGGCGATAGACAGCGATGACCAACGCAAGACCGACTGCCGCTTCAGCGGCCGCAATGGCTATTGAAAAAATCGCGATCATGACGCCAGTGAGTGGCTGCGGTTGTGGGCTGAAGCGCCAAAACGCAATGAAATTGAGGTTTGCTGCGGCAAGCATCATCTCAATTCCGATGAGGATAAAGATCGCGTGACGACGACTTAGGGCCGCAAGCAATCCCGCCGAAAACAGCGCAGCCGAAACCAGAAGGAACGCTTGAAGCGTCGGTGTCACTGCTTTTCCTCCATCACCAGAACCAGTGCGCCGATCAATGCAGCGGTGAGAAGAAGCCCGATGCATTGCAATGGCCAGACATAACTGCCCATCAACGCTTCACCGACCCGCCTAACAGTCAGCGTCCGCATCTGTGGAGCGACCGTGACCACCGACGGCGTCTTAAGGATTGCCCACGTCAAACCGCCAAATACAGCAACGGCCAGAAACCCGCCGCCCCAGTTAGCACCCCGATTTGGTCCAACATCACGTCGGGTCAAAAGAATGGTGAATACAATGAGTACTGCGACTGCGCCGATGTAGACGAACACGAGCACCAAACCAACAAATTCAGCACCGAGCAAAAAAAACAGTGCGGCGACGCCGACAAGCGCTACCGCAAAACTTAATGTCGCGTGCATGAGCTTTTGCAGCGTGGCGGCGGCTAAAGCCGCGGCCAGTGTCACCATTGCTAGGAGGACAAACGCAACGCTGTTCATTCAGCAAAACGGTAAGTGCGGGTCGCAAACTTTCTTTGCGTGTCGAGGAAGATCGACAGAGCGGTATAAACAATGAGAATCACAACGAACGACCAAAGCCAGCCGCGCAAACCGCGGCCTGCATAGTACCAGACAGCCGCTGCAACGACGCAGGTAAACGACATCGGCAACATGAATTTCCAGGCAAAATTCATGATTTGATCAATCCGGGTGCGTGGCAACGTTCCGCGAAGCCAGATGTAAACGAATAGCAGGGCACTCAGCTTCGCAAAAAACCAAATGTAGGACGGAATAATTTCCAGGGCCTGTACCGGAGAATGCCAGCCGCCCAGGAACAAAGTCGCCGCCAGCCCGGTGATAGCGAACATGCCAATGTATTCTGCCAAAAAGAACGTCGCATATTTGAAGCCGGAATATTCGGTCATGTGACCGGCGACAATTTCTGATTCGCCTTCCGGGACATCGAATGGAGTGCGATTCGATTCCACCAGACCGGACACAAAAAACAAAATGAACGCGGTTGCTCCCCATGGCTTGAACACGAACCAGTGCGGGACGAAACCAAATGCGTAACCGGCCTGGGCAGCAACAATCCTGTCGGGCGTAAGCGAACCGACCACCATCACCACTGGTAGCACCGTGACGATGAGAGGTAGCTCGTAACTGATCATTTGCGCGATCGCTCGCATCGCACCCAACATCGAGAACTTGTTGTTACTTCCCCACCCTGCCATGAAAACCGCAAGCTCGGTTGTGGAGCCAACCGCGAAGAAAAAAAGAATGCCGCCGTCGATCGTAAAGGGAGTCATGTTTCGGCCATAAGGGATCACCCCCAGAACGAGAATCGCCGCAGCTGCAATGAGAATCGGAGCCAGGAAGTGCACGAACTTGTCGGCGCGCGCCGGCACGATGTCTTCCTTTATCAACATTTTGATGCCGTCGGCGACCGGTTGCAAAAGCCCGAATGGCCCAACGCGATTGGGACCATAGCGATTTTGTATTCGCCCGAGAATCTTGCGTTCCAGCACGGACATGAGCGCGAACAACGTCAGAAATACGGCAAGGAGCGCGAAAATGTTGATCAGACTCGACGAGACTTGGATCAACCAGCCAGGGGCTCCCGCCAGCCACGACAGCAGCCATTGTTTTGCATTAACAAAGACCTGATCAACAGAGGTGCTCACGTTGGCATGAAGAAAACCGTTAATTGATTCGTGAATCAAGACAGAACGCGCGATGACCCTGCTTTAAACCAGCTTACGCTTGCCGGTCGCCCTGATTCCATTGAGTGCTTTTAGCTTTGCAGGGAGCCTCTCGCGCGGTACGTTCGGCCTGCGCCATGCGAACGCTGGTCTTTTTGATAGCCACCTTTTTGGCCAGTGCCGGCTTGGCTCGCTGAGAAATCAAAACTCCGGAGAAGGCTCCTATTGAAATCACTTCTACCGGAGAGACGACATATGAGAATGGCCTGGCCACGGCGCGCGACAATGTCGTGATCCATATTGGCAACACAGACATCTACGCTGACTACGCACA
>JBKPMH010000111.1:0-36422 GCA_046732035.1 Verrucomicrobiota bacterium | reverse complement strand
GGTCCACATCGCGCCTTCGTCGGCACGGGTGAAGGCTTCGACGATTTTGCCGGCCCGTGCCATGTCGAGCACGGGCACAGTAAGCAGTAAAGATGGCCAGTGGGCGTTGGACGGCCAGTCCGCTAGTGCTCCCAACTCGTTGCCAAATGCAATCTTCCAATCATCCGCTGTGATCCCGCTGGCGGGGAAGTCCTGCAACAGTTTCTGCACCGCGCCGCCAAACGTAGCGGCTTGGTTAAGTGTTTCCATCTTTTCTCCGAGATTGAGCAGCATCGCCAAATAAAAAAATGTCTCTTTTGTTCCAAGCGTCAGCGAAGAGCGGTTGAGCGTGGCGTCCTTTTCAAGCTTTGGCATTCCGAGAAAAAGCAGGTCTCGTATTTTTCCGTTTTCAAATCGTGTCGAACCCGCGATGCACTGCATTTTTTCGAGCATCGTGGTCTCTCCAGGAGTCGGGCTCGATTGGACAGCAGCGCGCAACGCCGCGAGCCGTTGGGAAAATGATTTGGGCTGGAGATAGAGAAACGCTGCGTAGTTCGATGGCCGATGTGCAGTGGCCATTCGGTATGCTCGGTCCTTATCGAGTGTTTCCCCTAAATCCCTCGCGCGATGATCGACGCGATCGAGCAGCGCTTTCAATTCCGTTACATTTGTGGCAGCAAAGAACCATGGGCCATCGTACGTTGTTGCCACAGCAAATGGAGTCATGGCGACTACTTTGATTTCGTGGCCCTGATACTGAAGTTTCTCGTCCTTCGATCCCGGCCGTTGATCCAGCAGGTTCGCGCGCCATTTGCCAATGACCTGGTCTGCCTCCTCCTGGCTCCCGCGAAAACGAAAGCCGCCCACAAGACTTGGAGAGCTATCGCTAATTGACGTCAAAGCGACGAAAGCATTCTTTGGCTCGAGCTGTTCTATCTCCTTCAGTCTGTCGAGCGCTTTGGAAGTTGACATGTTCTCCAGTGGCTTGCGCAGAAAATCCTGGACGGCTGGCTCGCGATACAGCTGATAAATATCCGAATGGCGCCACTCCTCGCGTGTCCGATTAAAATCCGGCAACTGCGCCACAAAGATTGTGTCTCGGGGCAGCAGCTCGGCTACCGGAGCGCTCGAAATGTTCTGCGAAAAATTCCAGTAGTACCAACCAGCGTATGCTGCGACAGCGACCACGATGATCAGCAACACAATTCGTTTCATAAGCAACGCCTGAGCGCGGATGCTCGATACTCGATGCTGGATACGGGATCAAACGCAAACTTGTTCGAGCGGCCTCAGCGTAACGGTTAAGCCCGTGGGTGAAATTGCCGATGGACGGCTTTCAATCGTTGTTGATCGACGTGTGTATAGACTTGGGTTGTCGAGATATCCGCGTGTCCGAGCATTTCCTGAATGATGCGCAGGTCGGCTCCATTCCCGAGCAGATGCGTCGCAAAGCTGTGTCGCAAAAGATGAGGGTAAATGCGTTGTTCGAGTCCGGCTCGGCGTGCATGTTGTTTCACGATCTGCCAGATCCGCACTGTTGTCAGTTTGGTACCGCGTTCGGAGAGAAAAATCTCGCTGCCGCTACGGCGTTTCAGAAGTTTCGGTCGTTCGGTGGACAGGTACGCTGCCAACGCTTCGCATGCTTTACGACCCACCGGCACCAGCCGCGTTTTATTTCCCTTACCAGTTACGCGCACGATTCGCTCTTCGAAGTTGAAGTTCTCGAGACGCGCGTTGGCCAGTTCCGAGATACGCAGACCGCTTGCATAAAGCAATTCGATTATCGCTCGATCGCGTAATCCATGGAGAGCGTTCGTATCGATGCTTTCCAGGAATTGCTCGATTTGTAATTCGTTCAGTGTTTCCGGGAGATATCGCTCGATTCGCGGGAGCGTCAGAGCTTCAGCCGGATCGCGCTGAACCTTTCCTTGAACGGCCAGAAATCGAAAGAAGATCTTCAACGCGACCACAACCAGTTTGATTGAAGCCGCGGAAAGACCGGTACGCTTTCGATCGGCGAGATATTCGCTGATTGCTGGCAACGTCACGGCGGCGGGATCCTCAATTTTTTTTCTGGCTGCACACCAACGCGCGAATTCAGTCAGCGATCTTTGGGTGGAGAGCTGATAATTTTCAGAAAGACCGCGCTCGATTGCGAGGAAACGGATAAACGACTCGATGGCGTCTTCCACTTGTCGACATTGTAGCTGCAGGAGTCTGGCCTGCCAAACCAGATCGCAGCGCAGATCTCCCCTCAGGTGCGATATGATTGACAAGGGAACATTAAATATCCGATGTTTGATTAAGATGAGTTTGGACCTCAATACCATCCTGAAGGATTGGCCACACGAGAACGGCAATATCAAGGTGCGCAAAATCGCCGGGCTTGATGGTCGTGAGAAATTGCAGCTACGCGTTGATCTCGGCGTGCTTCAAATGGAATTGGCCGGACGACCGGATGGCCGGCGTCCGCACAATTGTGAGTCGCTTCTGGAATATCATCAGAAACGGGCAACTCGTGCCGCGGAGAAAGGCGAAACGTACGAGCTCACATCTGAACAGTGCACAGAACTCCAACAGGAAGGTATCCAATATTATCACCGTTATCTGAGCCTGTTTCAGATCAATGATTTCGACGGAGTCGTGCGCGATACGCAGCGCAATCTGGATCTTTTTACTTTTGTTTCCGAGCATACAGACCGTGAGGAGTTTTCGTGGAGCCTTCAACAATTCCGACCTTATGTGCTGATGATGAATACTCGTGCGAAAGCCTCGATTTTTCTCGGTCAGGGTAAGTTTGCAGAGGCGATAACTGAAATTGAGCATGGCCGAGAGGCAATCATTGATTTTTTGCAACAGTCCAATTTCCCGGAGCTGGTATCAAAGAGTTCCGAGATCGCTTTTCTCGACGAATGGCTCGAAGAAGTAAAAGCCAAACGTCCCCTGTCCAAGCTGGAGGTTATGCGGCGCGAGATGGAAACTGCAATCGCGAAAGAGCTCTACGAACGTGCCGCCGAGTTGCGCGACGCGATCAAACTTCTGCAGGCGAAAAAGCATTAAGCTAATCGTTTGGTCGCTGGCGGGATAGCTTGTCGCTCCGATAAGAGTTTGCGGTTTCGGTTGTTGAAGCGTGTAACGGCGACGACTTGGTAAAACCTCTTGCCGGGCTGCGGGCGCCGCCTGAAGGTTCTGTCTATGGCTGCACAACTTACACAATACGCGCACCCCGAAGCGCTGGTGGAGACCGAGTGGCTGGAGGAACATCTTAAAGATGGTCAAATCAGGATCGTGGAGTCGAACGAAGACGTACTTCTTTACGACACCGGACATATTCCAGGCGCAGTGCATATCGACTGGCGCGCCGATCTGCAAGACCCGCTAATTCGCGACTACATTTCTCCAGAAAAATTCGCAGAGCTTTGCAGTCGTAACGGAATCACACCCGATACCACCTGCATTTTTTATGGAGACAAGGCGAACTGGTGGGCCTGCTACGCACTTTGGGCGTTCCGCCTCTTTGGACACGAGAAAGTGAAAATTCTTAATGGCGGCCGCGACAAATGGAAGTCCGAAGGCCGTCCCATGACACGTGACGTTCCCAAATATGGAAAGACAAATTATCCCGTGCCCGGTAAACGACTCGACAAGGAAATTCGCGCCTTCTTTGATGAAGCATTGGCGCAAAGTAAAAGCGGCAACCCGCTGATTGATGTGCGCTCACCTGGCGAATACAAGGGCGAAATTACACATATGCCCGAGTATCCACAGGAGGGCGTCCTGCGTGGCGGTCATATACCCGGAGCCAAGAGCATGCCCTGGAAAACAGCCACCAACGACGATGGCACGTTCAAACCCGTGTCAGAACTGGAGAAAATCTACTTCGATCAATGCGGAACGGGACCTGAAAAGGAGACAATTGTTTATTGCCGCATTGGCGAGCGTTCGAGTCACACATGGTTTGTGCTCACCTATTTGCTGGGACTCGATAACGTGCGGAACTACGATGGTTCCTGGACGGAATGGGGCAATAAGGTCGGTGCGCCTATCGAGAAGAGCACGTAAAGGGAGGGCTGGGTAGCGTACGCGTCTCGCGTGTTGGCGAGCGGGTCCTCGCGATCGCTCTCTTCGTTGTGAGTTCGCACTGCTCCGAGTAACAGATTTCTGAGAAAAGCCTGTTTCAGCGCGAGGCCGAAACCAATCGGCCAGACGCGTGCGCTACCCAACGTGCTCAGATGCGCCCGGATTTTACCAGCAGTTCGTGGATCAATTGCATCCGCAATTGCTCCCTGCGGCTGGAGCTCAGTTGCGCAATGGAGCGTCGAATTCGCCGCGTCCAATTGAGGTTTGCCTGTGTCCCGGGCACGTTGAAGCGGTATTTGCGTGCCAACAGATCGGTTATCATCACAACGGCAATCCAGGACTCGCTCTTGAAAAGCGCTTCGATGATTGCAGGGCAAAAATCCTGTTCGAAATCGAAACGTTCAAGGTTCGGCTCAAGCCCCGCGAAAATGGCCATTTTTGCCAAATCGAATCTTGATTGCTCGGACGTAGCCGTGGGACGCTCAACTGCTTCCTCCCACAATGCGCGAATCGGTTTGTGATCATGCGTGGCATAGGTTGCAACGGAGAGCCGTTCATATTTCTCTCCAGGCGTGACGATCCCATCACGCACTTCCCACTGCGGGATTTTGAATCCTGCGATACCAAGTGAGCTCAAGTTAGGGCGCACGTAATGCGGCACCATACCGAGGTCTTCCCCGATTACGCGCGTGGTACCCGCTTCCTCAAGAATCATACGCAGGTACTCTTCGCCTTCCCGCTTGTTCGCTTCGCAATTTTCAGGGCTTTCATCGTTGCGCGGAGCGAAATGCGGAGCGCGGCCGCCCGTGCGTTCCAGCATTTGATGCTGATCGAGCGGGAGAAATTCTTTGTTCTTTCGCGGCCGCCACGGGAAGGCATAGATACGATAAAATCCCAGGATGTGATCGATCCGGAGCAGATGAAACATGCGTCCGGCAGCGCGAACGCGTTCTCGCCACCACGCAAAATTATTCGCGCGCATTCTGTCCCAGCGATAAAGCGGGATCCCCCAGTTTTGTCCCCATTTTTGCGTGAACGCGTCGTCTTTGAAATTCGGTTCGGGAGGCGCGCCGCCGAACCAATCGAGCGCGAATTCATCCGGTCGCGCGAAAACATCAGCGCTTTGATAGCTAATGCCGAATGGAATATCGCCCATTAAAGCTACGCCACGTTCTTCGGCGTACGATTTGATCGCGCGCCATTGCAGCTGAGCGATCCATTGAACATAACTGAAGAATTCCTGGCGCTGTCGCAGCACGGCCTGTCGCTCCTCCGGCAGATCGCGCAGCCAGTTGCGCGCTCTCTCAGGTGATTGTTGTTGTGCCGGCCACCGGGCCCATGCAGTGCTATCATCATTTTCCTCCATCAGGACACGAAAGAGCGCGTAATCGCTCAGCCATGTGGTTTCCGCGTCGCAGAATGCGCGGAATTCGGACCGCCGTTGATCAGACGCCCGGCTTGAGAAATTAGTAAACGCCTTTTCCAGTAAGCGCCGCTTCAGTTTTTTGACTTGCCGATATTTCACTTCACCAAGACGCAGGGCGCGAAGATCGATGTCGGCCATGGACGCATCAAAATCATCATTGGTTAGATCCTGTGGTGAATTCGGCGCCAGATGCAAAGTTGTTGGCTCGATTGCGATCGCGCTGATCGCGTTATATGGACTGTTATCCGTTCCGGTCTCGTTAACAGGCAGGAGCTGAACGAGCTTGAACCCCGCCTGTGCGATCCAATCGATGAACTCGCGGAGAGCCGCGATGTCGCCGACTCCAAGATCGTCTTGGCCGCGCAGCGCAAACAACGGTACGAGAACGCCGGCGATCTTTTTTTCTGACGAGAGATTCATCACGTTCACATGTCCGGTCGTCGTGTCGACCGAAGGCCAGACATCTCTGATTGATTCGTTTTCTCAAGCATCAGGAGATCTCTCGGCTTTGCTACTCTTCGATCGGAATTCCAATGACCCAATCAGCGTCGCTGCACTTGCCAGTCCTCCACAAGATTGCTGGGGATTTCCTGTAGAAAACGGGAGGGTCGCTGGAAAACATCTCCGAATCCTCCACTGAGGCGCATTTGTGGATAGGTGAGATACAACTCATCGCGGGCACGCGTAGTGGCTACATAAAACAAGCGTCGTTCTTCCTCGAGTGCGTCGCGTGTGTCAAGCGAGCGACTGCTTGGAAACATTCCGTCGGTCAGCCAGATCACGAACACCGTGTGAAATTCCAAGCCCTTGGCCTGGTGGACCGAAGAAAGATTCACGGCTTCCTTGTCGCCTGCCTGAACCGGCGCGGCCTCTGCATCCATGTTGCTGATCAGCGCCAACTGCGAAAGAAATTCGTGCAGGTCCTTAAATTGGCGCGCAAAGATTGCGAGCTGATTCAAGTCTTCACGGCGAAGTTCGTAGTTCGTGAAGTTCGCTTTCGCGTAGTCGTCATAGATCGCTTCGACGACAGAGGTGATCATTTCCGATGGCATATTTGGGTGACCACCCGGAGCGATTTCGTCCAGCGTGTGCGCGAGTTGCTCCCATGCTTTTTTTGATTTTACGGGAACGTTCATGGCCAGGAGGCGCTGGCCAAAGCTGTAGCCGGGGGCGTCGACCCCGGCCCCCCTGGACGTTGTTTCCAAACCGCCGTCATCCCGCTTTGCCCAGGCTGCTCCGGACAGGTCGCCCGCGGCTACCACGTCACCTGCCCATTTTTGCCAAAGATTTTCTGCAGTACGATTGCCAATGCCGGGAAGCAGTTTCACGATGCGTTTAAATGCGACTTCATCGCGAGGATTGGCCACCAGGCGAACAAAAGCGGTGACATCCTTGATGTGGGCCTGCTCGAAGAATCGGATTCCGCTGGTGATTTGATACGGTATGCCTCGCCGTGACAGCTCAAGCTGCAGTTCGACCGCGTGATAGTGCGCCCGATAGAGCACCGCGATGTCGTTGAGATCGACGTTTTCATCGCGGAGTTCGAGGATCCGTTGTGCCACAAACCGCGCTTGTTCCGCACCATCGTTGAGAGCCACAAGGGCAGGCTTCAATGCTTTCGATTCGCGGGTTGCGCTCAAATGCTTCCGAAACTGGTGAACATTTGCTGCAATGGCTGCGTTGGCTACTTCCAGAATTTCTGGCACGCTGCGATAATTCATCTCGATCTTGAACACCTGCGCTTCTGGATACCGCTTTGGAAACTCGAGGATGTTTTGAAAGTTGGCGCCGCGCCAGGAGTAGATTGACTGTGCATCATCGCCGACCACCATCACGTTTCGGTGGTCACGCGCGAGCAGATCAATAAGATCAGCCTGGATTTTGTTCGTGTCCTGGTATTCGTCGACAAGAATAAACTGAAACTGACGCCGATAAATTTCCGCGATTCGTTCGTGCTGTTGGAACATCGATAGCGTCTTTTGCAGCAAATCGTCGAAATCCATTGAGTTAGTGGCCTTTTTCTTTTTCTCGTAGCGCTCCCGAACATCGTGAATCTTGTCGAGCAGTGGCAGAAAATAGGGAAACCTCTCCGCGAGCAATTCTTCCAAGGGTTTCTCTGTATTGACGACAAAGCTGAATATTTCCGCCAGCACATCGCCTTTTGGGAATCGAATCTCCTTGGGCTCGATTCCTGCGCCGATTACGACTGCCTCAATCAAATCTTTTTGGTCTTCGCGGTCCATGATGGTGAATCCGCTCAAATAACCGAGCGCACTGCCATGCCGGCGCAAGATCCGGTTTCCTATCGAATGAAACGTGCCACCCCAAAGCCCGCTGGCATCGACCGGCAACAAACTCGCCACGCGTCCGAGCATTTCGCGCGCCGCTCTGTTCGTGAAGGTGAGAAGGAGGATATTGCGAGGGTCAATCCCGTTTTCGAGCAAGTAAGCCACGCGATAAGTGAGCGTTCGCGTCTTTCCCGAGCCCGCACCGGCAATCACGAGAAGAGGACCTGGCGCCGCAGTCACGGCTGCCAGCTGTTGTTGGTTTAGCTCGGCAGCGTAGTCGACATGGATTGATGTGGTCGTTGGCGCGCGTTGCAACGTGTATTGCCGGGACATCTTGGAAATTGCGGATTTCAGGGTGAATCGTGAACTGCAAAGAACCGCACCGGACACGCGTTCGCAAATTCAGATCACTAGTCCGCAAACACGCCGGGCGTGTAGGCTAAGGGAATCTCTTAGGAAAGCCATTGCAAATCTGCTTCGACAATGTGCATAATTCCGTCCCCTTGCGCCGTCTCCCCATAATTTTGTTCTCGCTCGCGTTGTGCTCTAATCCCACGTTCACGGGACTCGGTGCCGGGCAGGATCTTTCGCAATTGCGAACTCAGCTGCAAGCGGCCGAACAGGCTTCGGATAAACCAGCGATTATTGAATTGAGCCGTCGTATTCTGGCCATTACTCCAAACGACTCGAATGTTTGGGACACACTTGCCCGGACCGAACTGGAAACCGATGACCTGAATCGTCTGGAGCAAACGCTCAACGCCTGGCAAAAAGCAGTGCGCCACCCGCCGCCAGCGATTGAGGACTTTCGAGGCGACCTCGCGAATAGGCGAAAGGATTATCAAAATGCGGAGCGGCATTGGCTCGCCTTCCTGGCGAAGAAAACGTCGGCGGCGGACGCAGCGGCCGAGTACGATAATCTTGCGAATTTGTGTGCCACGCAGCAGCGGTGGGAAGATCACGCGGCGTACCGAGACAAGGCAATCGCTGCACAGGATTCCGCCGAGCGGCGTGTCGCGCGTGCAATAGCTCTGCTTCGCCTGCACAAATGGGACGCGGCATACGCGGACATGGCTAAGGCGAATAAAATGGATGCCACTGACGCGGAGGTGAAGGAGTGGCTCCCCCAATTCGAGCGGTTGCAGGTATTCCTGCCTCAAATCAAGGCGCTCGACACTCAGATTGCAAAATCGCCCGATGATGCCGGACTGTTGCTCGATCGCGCGCGTCTGTTCACTCTGGCTGACCGACCGTTGCTGGCGCTCGATGACGCCCAACACGCACTAAAACTCCAGCCGACATCGATGCGCGCGCGCATTCAGACAGCCGAAGCATTACTCGATGTTGATCGTGTGGAGGATGCAGCAAAATTGGACGTTAGCCGAAGTCTTCGGCGTGGAGAGGACAAGCACGTTACCGAGCAAACCTTGTTAGAACTCGGTGCATTCGATAAGCGGTTCCTGGCTAACCCAAAAGACGATGACGCGCTCGTCGAACGGTCGAAAATTTTAAGGGAGCTGCGTCAGTTCACTCTGGCCCTGGCCGACGCACGCGCTGCAATTGCGATCAATGATAAGTCCGCGAACGCGCACTTTGAGGCCGGCCGCGACCTCGATGGTTTGGGTCAGCAAAAAGAGGCGCTGGAACAGGCCCGCATCGCGGCGGAGTTGGATCCTAGGAATCCGGAAAAATGGTTCTTTCGAGGTCTCCTTGAAAGACAGCGCGCTAATTTCACTGCAGCCATTGAATCGCAAACTCGCTCCATTGAAATCGAGGAATCTCTGTTGGCGTTAAATGAACGCGAGCAATGCGAACGCCGCATTGGGAAGATAACTGAGGCGGATGCCGATCTTCGCCGGATTCGAGAATTGACGACAGAACACAAATGAGACGCGTATTCTGCGTTGCGATCTGGCTTCTTTTATCGTGCGGACTCACCGTTGATCTGCCCGTGGCGATGGCCGCTGAGGATGAGCAAGAGGAGGAGACTTCGAATGCCAAGCCCGATGCCGGCGGCATCGTGATTGATCCATCTAATGGTGAAATCGCGGAAACAAGTCAGATCACGATCACTTTTCCCGTCGCCATGGTGGCTCCCAGCCTCATCGATGTCGGCAATCAGCCTGCGCCGTTTGTTAGCGAACCGAAACTCGGCGGCACGTTTCTTTGGAAAAGCCAGACGGAAGGCGTGTTTACGGTTAGCAGTGTCGTCGCTGGCGCGCACCATCGCTTGAGGCTCGCTTCCGGTCTGAAGGACGCGAAAGGGAAACCGTTTGTTGTGAAGGATTGGAGCGCTGAATTTGCGACGCCGAAGTTTTCGATCAGCAGTGACTTTGGTGAACGGGAGGAGCTGTCGGCGCGCCCGCAAATTTACCTCGACTCCACTTACACAGTTCAACTCACCGAAGCGGCTCAGCATATTTATTTTCAAGAGCGCGATTCACACGAGCGTTTTCCGGTCGAAGTAATCCAGACGACCGAAGAAAAGGTGGCCGGGCCGCCCGAAGCGACCGGATTCAGAGTTGCACCGCGAGAGCCACTTCCTGTCGGACACACGTTCGATTTAATCGTGAATGGCTTACTTGACGCGCGAAGCCATCGTCCGCTTCGCTATTTGCGGGTGATTCCGGTCGGAAAAACCGAACCACTAAAGGTTGAATGGGTCGGTGCGTTTAATCATGCTCTCGGTGATCCGTCGATTCGTATCAAATTTAACGATGACGTCGATCCGGTGGAGGTCACAACGGAACGGATTCGTCTCGAGCCTGCCGTGCAGAAAATGAAGCTGCTCGCGAGTGGGAGCGAGGTCGAAGTCACCGGTGATTTCGACACTAAACAACACTATAAAGTTACAATTTCCCCCGAGCTGAAGGGAGATCGTGGTTATGGACTCGCTGCAGAATCACGGTGGGGCGCCACCTTTCGACCGAAGGAATCATGCCTCGTATTTCCCTCCTCGCAGGTCTTTGCGCGCGCACGTCAGGAGTTGCGCTTTTCGTTCTTCCAGATCAACACGCCTCAGTTGACATGGAAATTGGCGCGCATCCCATCGGAAAAATTATCGGCAGTTACTGCACGAGTTCGAGAATTTCAAAAGGACGCGACCGATCCTGTCACCGGCAAGGTCGTAACTGATCCACGTACGGGTTTCTCCAAACAATTCCAAACCGAATTGCTCGTGGACGCGTTTCAACTGCCGGTGTCAGCCAGCGGCACATTCGATGCAACCAGCGGCGATGTAGAAACGCGCCGCGACGTGCGTTGTGTTCCACCGGCAAACGAATCATTTGCTGGTGCATATCTTTTCGAAGCAAGCGCCGCATTCCCAGATGGGCGGATCGTCGGGAACCGAACAATCATCTGCGTTAATGATTATTTGCTAACGCAAAAACGAACCCCTACGACTGTCATCGTTCGCCTGGCGAAAATGTCCGATGCGAATTCCGTCGGCGGTGTAACGCTGCGCGCCATCACGGAAGGAAACATCGAGCTCGCCCGCGCGGTTACCGACAAAGACGGCATTGCGCAGTTCCAAAAGGACTCAATTCTGCCCAAAAGTCTGGATCCCAAAGCAACTAATGCACACCTTTTCATCGCCGATACTTCGACCGGTCCGGCGCTGCAATTTGTCGAGGGCACATCCTATCCATCCGGAAGCGATTACAGCCGACCTGATAGAAAACCCCATGCGGAGATTATCACGGACCGCAATTTGTACCGGCCGGGTCAAACTTTGAAAATGAAAGGCTTAGTACGCGATGTCGTTAACGCGGCACTCACCATTCCTGACGCAACGGAGGCGCACTGGAGTATAACCGAAGGTTACGGAAATCGGGTACTAGCCGAAGGAAATACGACGGTTTCACCCTATGGAGGATGGGAAGCCGAATGGACAATCCCGGAAAAAGCGAAGCTTGGGAGTTACGAGATTCGTTGCAGTATCGCCGGGCGTGATTATGAAGGGGTGAACACGATCAGCATTCAGGAATATCGAGTGCCGCTCTTTTCCGTGATCGTGGACGCAACTAGCCCAGAAGTGGGTACAACTGCGCACGCGAAGGTTTCGTCCGCATACTTTCATGGTGCGCCGAATGTCGGCGCGCGTGTCCATTGGAAAGCCACCTGGACGGCCTCGGCTGAATACGGCTCCGAAGAGGAGGGCTCTTATCGAAAGCGGTTTAACACTTACGCCGAAGTCGGCCCGCGACTTGACGTTGACAGCGAGGAACTGAAAACAATCGAGGGGGATACACAACTCGATGCGCACGGCATGGCGACGCTCGCGTGCGAATCGCCATTTAAAGATAATCCTGCGGTCGGTCGGACGAGCGTGATTTGGCGGGTGGATGTGACTTCACTCGACGGCCAAACGCTTGCAGGAGGCGAGATGGGGACACTGTTCTCGTCTGAAACGCGCCTCGGTGTTCGCGCGAACGAACAAACCGCGGAGCCTGCGGGGGTGAAGGTTGAGATCGACGCTCTCGATCCAAATGATGAAAAAGTTAGCGACGTTGTTGTTCAGGCCGATTTGTTCCATGTCACGACGAAAACGGTAAAAGAGCAGATCGCGCCGTTCGTTTACCGCTACCGCAATACCGACCAGTTTGCGAAGGTCGCGTCACAAGAATCGAAAACGCCTGCTGACCTGGTTTTCCCTACTACTGAAACGGGGCGGTACATCGTCGCCGTCAGCGCGCCGAACATCAAAACGCCCCTCGTGAGCGATGAAACCACGGTGACGGGTGAAAAGCCGGCTGAACTCCCGGTGGTCAATGAGACGACGTTCAAAATCGAGCACCAGGCCGAACCGTTTCTGCCCGGGGACAAAGCGGCGCTTACAATACAAGCGCCGTTTGGCGGAGTTGCGTGGGTTTCAGTCGAGACAAACGAAATACTCGACACCCTGCTGATTCCAGTTAAAGGCAACGCAGGCCGAATCGAAGTCCCGATTAAAAAGGATTACGCTCCAAATGCGACGGTTTCGATCTATCTCGTTAAACCCGGAGGCGACAAAGAGCTGCCCCGGGAACGTTTTGCCTACAGCGACATCGAAGTGCGCCGAGCGGATCGCGAATTAAAAATCGAGCCACATCTCGCAAGTGCGACCGCGAAGCCGGGTGAAACAGTGCGTGGCGAAGTGAGCGTCACTTCAGAAAACAAACCGGTCTCTGACGTCGATCTTCTGGTCTTTGCGGTTGATGATGCGGTACTCACGCTCGGAGACTGGAAGCTGCCCGCGATCGGCGCCAGATTTTACCCGAGGAACCCTTTCTCCGTCCGCACGTACGAGGCGCTCCGCGGTTATATCGACGACCTGGCGAAGCTGAGCCTGACCCAAAAAGGCTTTACCATTGGCGGAGGCGGCGAGGAAGAAGCGGTCTCGAACACCAAAAATATCCGCAAAGAATTTCGCACGCTGGCCTTTTGGCAGGGAAGCTTGAAAACAGGTGTTGATGGCAAAGTCACGTTTGAATTCATCGCGCCGGACAATCTCACGACCTACCGAATCGTCGCCGTGGGCCAGACAAAGGCGAACCAATTCGGCGAGGATGCGACGCAGACGGTGAAAATCTCAAAACCGCTGCTGATTGATCCGGCGTTACCCCGCTTTCTGCGGGACGGCGATGAAGTCGAGTTGCGAGCCGTCGCTAGAGAAAACTTTACTGACGATGACGAGATCACAATGCGGTGCGTGCCTGACGAAAATTTAAAATTACTCGGCGAAGATAGTGCGGTGCTGTCGGCTCATCGGGATGCGCCGACAGTGTTCCGGTTCAAAGCGAAAGTTGCCGATGCCGATCTCGCGCCGGCGAAAGTTCGCTTTGAAGCCGTCTCGAAATCGAACAGCAAGATGTGGGACGCGGTGGAGATCACACTTCCAGTGCAAGCGCCAACGATCATTCGCAAGGAAAGCGTAGCGGGTTCGTTCAAAGGCCCGCAGTTTAAGGCGCGTGGTGTAATGCCCGAGCCATGGAAGCATGGCCGCGGTCAGTTCACCACCACGATTTCTACCTCGCCCTCGTTACCGGAAATCATGGGATTGCCAGTGATCCTTCAATATCCGCACGGATGTTTCGAACAGATTTCCACAAAACTCCTGGGATACAGTTTGCTGGCAAATCTGCTGGAGTATTTGCCCGACTTGCATGAACGCGATGTCGAATATCGCGCCATGCTCGAGCGCGGGATGAAGCAATATGCCGATTCACAGCTGAGTGACGGGACGCTTCCGTACTGGCCCGGTGGCAGTACGGGCAACGGTTTCGTGACCTGCCAGGCTCTCTGGTCGGTCAATGAATCGGTCAACGCTGGATTCGAGGCGCCTGCCAACCTGCAGGAGAACCTTACCGGCGCTGTAATCAGAATTTTGAAAGGACAGCTCCCAGCGTCGCGATTTGAAAAGTGCTTTGCGCTTTTTGTGCTGACTCAAGCAAAAAGCAATAACAGTTTTCGGAGCTTTCCACGTGCTCAACCTGTGCGACCTGGCAATTCTGCGCCGCCAAAAAGCGATGACGATTTTCGAAATGAATCGCAAGAACTCTATCTTCATCGCAACGAGGGCGGCGACGAAGAAAGGGCGATGCTCGCAATTGCGCTGCATCAGCAAAACGTCATGCCGCGCGAACAAGAGCAACTCCTGCACGAAATCGATACGCCGATCAAAGAGCGCGCGTTTAATCCCGCAACCTTTACATCAATGACTCGCGCCGAGGCGATGCACGCCTTCGCGTTCAATGTCATCTCGCCGCCATTTTGGACAAAACAAAGAAAACAACAGGCGCGCGATCGCATGGCAAAGCTAATGGATGCCGCAGGTTCGCTTTCAACGCAGGAAAACCTTTGGCTGCTTTTGGCGTTCAAATCCATGCTCGGCTCGGAAATGGCGCCGGAAGTTTCGAATGGCATTCAGCCACCCGGAGTCCTTTCAAAGAATAATCGCGCAATCGCGTGGATCGACCGCAAGTTGGGCGATGATCTGGCTGTCAAAGGCTTGAACCAAGGGGCTCTTACATTTTTGCTACAGGCTGATTACTCGACCAATGAAGTCGAGACCGATCGTGTCGATCGCGGATTTCGAATCGAACGCGTAGTCAAAAATTTGACCGACGCCAACCGAACCGGAACTTCAGAAGCTCCTTTTAAGCTGGGCGATCAATTGCTCATCACATACAGGTTGAATTCGCGCAAGCTTCAGAACTTCGTAGCTCTCGAAGACGCATTACCCGCTGGCCTGGAAGTGGTGAATCCGAATCTTGCGCTCGTCGCGAAGTTCTTCCAGCTTCCACCGGCCGATCCTCAAGACCGATTACTTGGGTTGTCGTATTCTGAGATGCGGGATCGTTCGGCGCTTCTTTATTTTAACACAGTCGATCCGGGTTCTGGCACGTATTCCATTCTGGCACGCGCAACTGCCGCGGGCATGTTCCGCTGGCCCGCTACTCAGGTTGCACCGATGTACGACAGCCGTTTCTCAGGCCTCTCGGCTTCAAGTGTATGCGTCGTCGCGGCCGAATAATCCGCTCTTTTAGGGCTCTGCGATCTCCGCGGCTGATAATTTGTGCAGCCGTTATTTCAGCGCTTGCGATTGCATTCGTCTGGTGGCTTCCAATCCCCCGCGAGTTGCAAAAGCCGTCGCTCGGAACCTTGCGGTTGCTCGATTACCGCGGTCGTGAAATTGCCGAGCTCCCATCACCGCAGGCGCGCTCTGAAATCCCGGTTACTCTCGGCAAAATGGGTCCATGGCTGCCGCATGTTACGGTGGCTTTGGAAGATCGGCGTTTTTATAAACATCATGGTATCGACTGGCAAGCGATAGCTGCCGCGTGCATGCGTAATGTGCGATCGCGTCATTTTCTTTCCGGCGCATCCACTATTACGCAGCAGCTGGTAAAATTAGCCACCGGCCGCGACAGCCGCAGCTGGAGTAGGAAGCTCTACGAAGCAATCATCGCGTGGAAACTCGAACACCGGTGGAGCAAGGAACGAATTCTCGCCGAATACTTGAATCGCAGCAGTTACGCCAATCGGCGAATCGGACCTGAAGCGGCTGCTCGAACATACTTCGGCAAACCGGCGCAAGATCTCACATTGACCGAAGCAATTTTTCTCGCCGGTTTGCCGCAAGCGCCGACGCGGTTCAATCCGTGGCGACACCCCGAGCAAGCAAACCGGAAATACGCTCGGTCGCTCGCCCGGCTTGCCTGGCTGGGACTCATCACACGCGATCAACAATCCTTGCTGGCATCACCCCCAAAAATCACCCGCGCCGAGCCGGTGCGTTATGCGCCACATTTTGTTGACGCCCTGGTTGCCCGAAATCCGAGATTGCGCGGTCGGGTGTCTACAACACTAGATCTGGATCTGCAGACGACAATCGAACGCTTGGTTCGCTCGCATTTGTCGGCGTTAAATCGCCACGACATCACTCAGGCCGCCGTAGTCGTTGTTGAAAATTCCACCGGCGCAATTCGCGCCATGATGGGCTCCGATAATTATGCCATGTCGCAAATCAATGGAGCTACTCTGCCGCGCAGCTGTGGTTCGACACTCAAGCCGTTTGTCTATCTCGACGCAATCGATAAGAGGCAGCTTACTGCCGCGAGTCTGTTGCCGGATACGCCCGACGCAATCCGTGATGAGTATGCGGATTACGATCCGCAAAATTATAATCGTCATTATCTCGGACCAGTGCGATTGCGGGAGGCGCTTGGCTGCTCTCTTAACGTACCAGCCGTGTTCGCGCTGAGCCGGCTTGGAGCGCGTCCGGCATTTTATCAGCTGCAAAAATGGGGCTTCAATTTTCCACATGGCCTGGCGGATTACGGGGCCGGGTTTGTGTTAGGAAATGCCGAAATTCGCCTTGTCGATCTGGCTGCTGCTTATGCAGGCCTCGCGCGAGGTGGAACTGCCATGCAGGCAAAATTTCTGGCTGGCGAGAATCACCCGGTCCGTCGAATTGCCTCAAAGGAAGCGACCGCAGTCGTGACGGACATCTTGTGCGACAACGATGCCAGACAGAAAAGTTTCGGCCCGCGATCTCCACTGGCATTTGCGCAACGCATAGCTGCAAAGACCGGCACGAGTAGTGGTTTCCGCGATGCATGGACGGTTGGATTCGACAAAGAGCATACCGTGGCCGTATGGGCTGGAAATTTCGATGGGCGTCCGATGCGCGATACGTTTGCAGTGCGCGCCGCAACGCCGCTCTGGGCCGCGGTGATCCAGGAATTACTGCGGCGCGATCCCCCCGTTGACTTGCCGGAAGCGAACAACAAGCTCGTTCGCCGCGAAATTTGCAAAGTGACGGGACTACTTCCGTCCCGGTTCAGCTCGGACACACTGAACGAACTTTTCCTCGCCGGAACCGAACCGCACGAAGATTCGGCAGGTTACTTTGCGAGCGACGGAAAATTGCTATTACCTGACGCATACGCTCGTTGGTGTGCGAGCCGTGATAACACCATCGACGCGCATGTCCGGTCCGATTTTCGCATCCTCAATCCGCCGCCGAACGCGCATTACCAGATTGATCCCGTCCTGCCGGCTTCACAGCAGATGGTCGAACTCGCAGTCGCATCGGCCAGCGAGGTGGAATGGTTCGTTAATGATGACCAAATTTTCCCTCAGCGAGACAGTAAATTCTTTTGGCAACTGGCGCCGGGCGAATGGAAATTACGCGCAGTTACTCGCTTCGGCTCCGCCGAAGAAACAATCACGGTGGAGTGAAATCCGCGGTTGCAACGCATAACTTTACGCGGCGGTGGCGGCAGCGCGTTTGCGTGCCGTCGCGTCCAGAATGCGCTTGCGCAAGCGAAGGGATTTTGGCGTCGCCTCGACGTACTCATCGCTATCGATGTATTCGATGGCCCGCTCAAGGCTCATCCGAAGTGGCGCTTCCAATTGGATTCCCTTGCCTTCGCCCTGGCTTCGCATGTTGGTTAGGTGCTTTTCCCTGCACGGGTTGACCGGCAAGTCCTCCGGGCGCGCATTTTCGCCTACAATCATTCCTTCGTAGATATCTTCTTGCGGGCCGATGAAAAGCCGCCCACGCTCCTGAATACTGTTCAGTGCGTATGCGGTGCTGACCCCGGACTCCATCGAAACCATTACGCCGCGACCGCGTCCACCGATCTCGCCTTTAAACGGCGCGTATTCGCGAAAGAGATGACTCATCAGTCCTTCTCCCCGGGTCAGGTTCACCAGATCTGTCTCGAATCCGATCAAGCCACGCGTCGGGATGATCGCTTCGATTGATACGCGCGATGCGTGATGATCCATGCCAAGAATCTCGCCTTTGCGGTTAGCGATGGATTGCAGGATGTCGCCGAGATTTTCATTCGGTAGATCGACATAGAGATTTTCAAGCGGCTCCAGCAGCGCCCCATCCGCTGCTCGTTCAAAAATTACTTCGGGCCGCGAGACCATTAGCTCGTAGCCTTCGCGGCGCATCTGCTCCACCAAAATCGCAATTTGCATTTCGCCGCGTGCGTTGATCTCAAATGACCCCGCGGTGTCTGTGTCGTTCACCTGAAGCGAAACGTTGCCACGGGTTTCTCGAATCAGACGCTCCCGAAGATGCCGCGCGGTCACAAATTTTCCATCTCGGCCGGCAAATGGTGAATCGTTAACCAGGATGCGCATGCGAATCGTCGGCGGATCGATATCGACGAACTGAAGCGGCGCTCGTTCATCGCAATCGGTCACGGTTTCGCCGATGAAGATGTCCTCAAACCCGGTCAGGCCGACGATGTCCCCGGCGCTCGCTTGCTTGATTTCGACTTGTTCTAATCCCTCATGTGTGAACAGGGCAGTGACCGTGGCGCTTTCCCGGCTGCCGTCGCGATGAATGCACACGATCGGATCGCCAACGGAGATTTGGCCACTGACAATGCGACCCAGGGCGATTCTCCCGAGGTAATCGCTATAATCGAGGTTCGAGACCAGCATTTGAAAAAATGGATCGCTGGAAATCTTCGGAGCCGGCACATGCTGTACGATAGCTTCGAAGAGAGCCGTCATGTCTTCCGTCTTTTTTTTCAGATCAGTCGTGGCGAACCCGTCCTTTGCGCTGGCGTAGACGATCGGGAAGTCGAGTTGTTCGTCGGTCGCATTCAGCTCGACAAACAAATCGAATACCAGATCGAGCACCTTGTGTGGACGCGCGTTTTCCCTGTCGATCTTGTTAATAACCACTACCGGCTTGAGTTTATTTTCCAGCGCCTTGCGCAGCACAAATCGCGTCTGTGCCTGCGGACCGTCATGTGCATCGACAACCAAAAGTACGCCGTCTACCATTTTCATGATGCGTTCGACTTCGCCGCCGAAATCGGCGTGGCCGGGCGTGTCCACGATGTTGATGCGGTAATCTTTCCACTGAACAGATGCGTTCTTGGCGCGGATGGTGATTCCTTTTTCACGCTCCAAATCCATTGAATCCATTACACGTTCTTCAATCTTTTGATTGGAGCGAAACGTCCCGGACTGTCGCAGCAATTGATCAACGAGCGTGGTCTTGCCGTGATCAACGTGCGCAATGATGGCGATGTTGCGGATTTTATCCATGGGACGAGTGCTTTTCCGGGGAGGGAAGCGGGGAGTATCGCAGAGACCGAAGAGGAGTCAAACGGCCACCGCTGCGTGGAGCAGTCTTAGGAAACTGTTTCCAAAGCGCTACCCTGCGGAGCAGCGTCCACCCATTTGCCGTGTTCGCGGATCAAGTCCTTCAATCGCTCTACCGCTTCCACTTCTGGGATATTGAACTTTACCGCCGTTTTGCCGACATAAAGATTCACCTTGCCTGGTGCGCCGCCGACATAGCCGAAATCTGCATCGGCCATTTCGCCGGGCCCGTTCACAATGCAACCCATAATTGCGATCTTCACGCCTTTGAGATGGGAGGTGGCCTCTTTGATTGTCGCCGTTGTCGTTTGCAAGTTGAACAGAGTGCGTCCGCAGGATGGACAAGCGACATAGTCGGTTTTGAAAATTCGCGATCCAGCTGCCTGAAGGATGTTGTAACTCAGGCGCAACGCCTGGCCCGGTGCTTCCTCACCCCGAACCAAAATCGCGTCGCCGATTCCGTCGCAGAGCAGAGAGCCAATATTTGTCGCCGCGGTGAGCAGCGTGGTGAGAAAATCCGTACTCCGCGCTCGGCAATCAAAAATATCCTTCAACAAAATTGCATGACGCGGATGTACTCGCGCGGCCAGTAATCGAAATGCCGGAATTGGAGCAAGATCGACCTCGTCGCTCACGCTTACAAACCGGGGATTCTTTTCTGCATTTAATTTGGCAATGGCAGCCTCATCATTTGGATCGACCTCGGCTACGCGAGCCTCTTCAAAAATGATCTCCGGCTTGTAATCGCCCATCTTGTCGATCTTGTGTGCGATTTTGTCGAACTTAACTCGGCTAACGACTACTCGGATCAATTCCTGCCCACCAAGTTTGACATTCCCGCCGGCGTCAGCGCCCCCGGCTGCAGAAATAGTTTCGCTTGCACGGCGCTGATATGAATATGGATCAAAGGAGAGCTGATGGTTGATGGTTGATAGCTGAGAGCCGGACGTTGTCTTGATGTTCTCGACCAGGGCCTTCGCTACGGGTATTTCGTGCGGACTGTCCTCAGTGAGCGACACGCGAACGGTGTCCCCGATCCCGTCAGCGAGCAGCGACCCAATCCCGATTGCGCTCTTAATCCGGGCATCTTCGCCTTCGCCTGCTTCGGTTACGCCAAGATGGAGTGGATAGTTCCAATCAGATCCCAAGTCGTTTAGTCGCGCAACCAGCAACCGATACGCCGCAATCATGATCTTCGGATTGCTGGCTTTCATCGAGAAAATGAAATCGTGATACTCCAGATCGCGCGCGATTCGGGCAAATTCGAGCGCGCTTTCCACCATCCCCAGCGGCGTGTCCCCGTAACGATTCAGGATCCGGTCGGAAAGGGAACCGTGGTTTGTACCGATCCGCATCGCGATCCCGCGCTTCTTGCACAGTTCCACCAGCGGCGAAAAGCGTTCGCAAATCCGATTCAATTCTGCGGCGTACTGTTCATCCGTGTATTCACGAATGACGAATTTCTTGGAATCGGCGTAGTTGCCCGGATTGATTCGCACTTTCTCCACCCATTTGGCGGCTTCCAACGCCGCTTCAGGTTTGAAATGGATATCTGCCACGATTGGAACATTGCAGCCGCGCTCCCGTAAACCGTTTACAATGTGCTCGAGATTGCGCGCGTCTTTCACTGTGGGCGCAGTGATCCGGACGATTTCACAACCGACGTCCGCTAATTCGATGGTCTGCTGAATGGAGGCGTCCGTATCCATCGTGTCGCAGGTGATCATCGATTGAACGCGAATTGGATTGTCACCGCCCACGCCGACGTTGCCAACCTTCACCTCACGGGTTTTGCGACGATGATAGACGAATGGATTTTCGCAGTATGACAATTCACGCATTGCAGGAGTCAACGTCGTTTAATAGGACCACAAGTGCCAAGCCGACGACCAGGACTCGTGGTCACGATGTAATTTTAGAGCTTGGCACGGCCCTGCGCAACGCAAGGCGGTTATGGTGCCTGGGAATCTTTTGTGGATGAGGGTGCCTCCAGCTGATCGAGGCGTTTGCGGACGAACGGCAAATCCTGCACATCGAAAAAGGTGATGTAGAGCATGTAGCCAATAATGACAGCCGCGCAGCTTGTCTGAATGACCTCCAACACGCGCATGTTGACCGGCTTGCGGCGTACCGACTCGATGATTGCCAGCACGATGTGACCGCCATCAAGCACCGGAATGGGTAGCATGTTCAAAATCGCCAGGTTTACGTTCAGAATCACACTAAACCACAGCGCCAACTGCCAGCCGCGTTCGCTTTGGAACAGGAGATAATAAATGCGACCAATTCCGACCGGTCCGCTCAAATGCTGCAATTTTACGTCGGATTTTGGCGAGGCTACCGCCCCGATCGTTTTTAACGTGCTAGTCACGCTGTTATAGACCTGCTCGATCGGATTCGGGTGCTGAATCGATACGATTCCGCTTGTGTCCCATTGAATTCCAATTCGCGGTTTCTGTTCGCCATTCGTGGGGAGAAGCGTTGGCTTTACCGCCACGTCAAGCATCTGGCCAGCGCGTTCTACATGAAGAACGAGCTGATCGTTAGGATGCTTGTTAATGTACTCCAGCAACGCGATGGGATTATAGATCGGCGTCTTGTCAAATCCGCGAATGATGTCTCCGGAACGCAGGCCCGCTGCAGCAGCCGGGGTGTTCGGCTCCACTTTGTCAATGATTGGTGTTTCTGCTGGATAAATGAGCAGTTGTCGCACGCTCTGTCTGCGCCAGCCGCGCGTCTCTGCCTTGTACGGTTCCACCCACACAGTCTGCACCTTTCCATCGCGCTCGAACTTTACCGCAATCTTCTCGCCTTCGCTTCGCACCACATCCCAGCTCACGCTGTCGTTCATTCCCATAAAGCGCCTGACCGGTTTGCCATCCACTGAAAGGATTTTGTCTCCAGCCTGCAATCCAACCTTCTGCGCCGGGGAATCGGGCAACACATAACCGATGACGGTGGTGGAGTCTCCTTCGCTCACCGGGTGGCCCACAGCCCAGACGATGCCCGCAAAGAAAAGCGCCAGAAGCAGGCTGAATAAAGGTCCGGCGATCGCCACGATGATTTTGTC
The DNA here is from genome assembly GCA_046732035.1 of Verrucomicrobiota bacterium. Taxonomy (GTDB): domain Bacteria; phylum Verrucomicrobiota; class Verrucomicrobiia; order Chthoniobacterales; family UBA10450; genus Udaeobacter. Next base: position 13,960 of record JBKPMH010000111.1, on the reverse strand, counting down.
CAGAGCTGAAATCCTTGGCAGCCTTGCGCGGTCCACATCGGCTTTGCCCTCGATAATGTCCATCGGCGCAAGTTGCGGCAGCGCCACGAAGCCACCGAAAGGCAGGGATCCGAGCGAGTACTGGACGCCGTTGATCGTTTTCTTCCACAGCGGCTTGCCAAACCAGACCCCGAATTTTTCTATGTAAAGTCCCCTCCATCGTGCCGCCAGGAAATGGCCCAATTCGTGGACCACGATCAGTAGATTGAAGAGGATAAGGACTTCCAGGAGGATGAAAACGACGCGAACTATTTGGAGTAGCATTGGAATTAGAAACCGGGGATCGGCAATGTGTCAGTGATTGGACACGTCGTCGCGGCTGCTGTTGTAATTCTTTTCACGATTTACCGATTTAACATACCTTGCGCTTGCCTACGCGCCCACTGATCGGCCTCCAATATGGCATCCAGATCGGGGTGCGCAACGGACGTGTGGCGGTCCATGACTTCTTCGACAATGTGCCAGATATCTGGAAAACGTAATTGCCGTTGTAAAAAACCAGCCACCGCCACTTCGTTGGCGGCGTTCATCACGGCGGGCAACGTCCCACCGGTCTCGCCCGCGCGGCGTGCCAGGTTTAGCGCCGGAAAATCGTCGTAACGCGGCGTAAAAAATTCCAGCTCCGATAACTTCGAGAAATCGAGCGGTGGCAACGTATTCGGCACGCGATCCGGCCAGGTCACAGCGTACTGGATCGGAAAGCACATGTTCGAGTAACTCAATTGAGCGAGCGTCGAGGCGTCTGCGAACTCGACCATTGAATGAACGATGCTTTGCGGGTGTATCACCACTTCGACGCGGCTCATTGCCACGCCGAAAAGCCAATGTGCCTCGATCATTTCCAAACCTTTGTTAAACAGCGTCGCAGAATCGATTGTGATCTTTGGCCCCATATTCCACGTCGGATGCTTGAGCGCCTGCTCGGGGGTAATGGAATCGAAGTTTTTTTGGGGAGTTTCACGAAACGGTCCACCGGAGGCGGTGAGAATGATACGGCGAACGTCCGAAGGACGTTTTCCCTCCAAGCATTGGAAAATGGCATTGTGCTCGCTATCCACGGGCAGCACGTTCACGCCATTATCGCGGGCCTTGCGCATTACGATCTCGCCAGCCATCACAAGAATTTCTTTGCTTGCAACAGCGAGATCTTTTCCAGTTTCAATCGCGGCCAGGGTCGGACGCAATCCTCCTGTTCCTACGATCGCAACCAGTACCATGTGAGCATCCGTGAGGCGGGCGATTTCGAGTAGTCCCTCTTGCCCCGCAAGAATTCGCGGTCTGTATTTAAGCTCACGCGTCAGAACGTCGAGCTTCGTTTCATCGACCAGACAAACAGATTGCGCACGCGTTTCATTTGCAGCTGCCGCGAGTTTCTCAGCGTTGCTGTTGGCAGCCAACCCGACAATTTCCATCCGGTCCGGAATATCGCGTGCCACTTTAAGAGCACTCTCGCCGATCGATCCTGTGGCCCCTAGAATGACAACACGCTTACGGCCTGCAGAAGTTTGTGTTGTCATTCGGATTTCGTCACACCCGGTTCGCTGCCGGTTACGCTACGTGAATCACCAGTCGCAGATAGAAAAATAGAAGCGGCGCTGTAAACAACAGACTATCCAAAAGATCGAGCGCCCCGCCAATTCCTGGCAACAGATTTCCCGAGTCTTTTACGTCGGTGCTGCGCTTGATGATCGACTCGGCGAGATCTCCGAGCACTGCTGCAAATCCAAGGAATACGCCGAGGATTGTCGCGTGCGTCCAGTTCAGTATCGACAGATGTCCCGGCATTAGTTTGAACAGCGTCAAGCTGCAGAGCAGCGCAAAAACAATGGCGCCGAAGAAACCTTCCCACGTTTTCTTACCGCTAATATGGGGCACCATGAGATGTCGTCCGACTACGCTGCCGGTTAAATACGCGCCCATGTCGGAAAATTTTGTGACCGCGATCAGATACAACACATAAAATTGGCCGGTTAACTGCCCTGTGTTCGAGCGCGGTGTCAGATAAACGATTTTGGTAATAAAGTTGAAAAGCCAAAGCACATACAGAAGACCAAACAGAGTGTAGGCCATGGTTTGCAGCGGCTCGTCATGGCGAAGACGAGCAAACATCTGTCGCCCGAAGACGGTGAGAAGAAAAAACAGCAGGACAGCAACTTCAAAATCATACGAACCTGCCGGTCCAATCTTTGAGAAGTAATAAAAACTTCCGGCGAGGAGAACGGCGCCGCAAATCATTCCTGTGACTTTGAAATTGGGAAGTCCCTTGTGATCGAGCATCCGGTAAAATTCCCAAAGTCCGAGCATTCCGAACGCGCTGATTACCAGCCAAAACAAGCTTTCGTAACCCGAAAACATGATCAGCAGAGCGATTGTCCAAAGCGCGACCGTGCTGATGAAACGCAGAATAAACGCGGAGCGCGATGCCGCCACAGTGGTTCCGGTTTGCTCGAGCGTTACGGGCATGGGCTGCATCATCTCCAAGGAACGCGCCCCGTGCAAGAGTTGAGCGCACGCGCTGCTCAAATACTGCACGCGGCGTGTCCGAAGCGTTCCAGAAATTACACCGCAAACTTACTGCAAGTCCGGGGATTCGGTGGGCGAAGGATCCTGCACCGCAGGGGATGGAGTTGGCGAATTCTCAGCTGCGGGAAGTACAATCCCGGACATCTTCGACTTTGATTGCTTTTGGTTTTGTAATTGTCCCAACCCGGCCTGTCTTTGCGCGTGTCGCTCTTGTGTTATTCTGTCTTTCTCCGCGCCTGCAGAGCTCCGCAGTGCCGGGTTACCCATCAGCGCTTTCATCCGCGCTACGTCTCGCACCACGTCTTGAGGCTGGACGTCGGGCGGAGCTGTTTGCGTGTCGGCGGTGGACCTTTCTCTTTCGGCCAACGCCTTTACTCTTGCGGACAACGTATTCACTTTTTCATTTAAGGCGTTCATTCTTTCATCTAACGCCTGGTCGCGTGCTTCCAATTCCGCTTTCTGTTGCGCAAGTTGTTGCTCAGCGGACGAATCTTTTTTCTGGCATGAGCAAATGACAATCGCGAGAGAAATGAGAATCGACTGAACCACAGCTTTTTTCATATCAGGAGTAATGTTCACGAGCCTTGCCCAATTCGGATCAAGAAACAAGCGTGGAACTCGGCCGGACGAAACTTAATCGCCGGTGACTGCATCAACGGCGTCGAAACTTTTATGATTAAACAGTAAAGGCGTTCGCCGCTGGGCGAACGCCTTTACGAAATTGCCCTGGTGCCAGGCACACAAGGCAGCTGTGTATCTCAGCCTTAGGGTTTATTTACGACCACGTGTGGCGCAGGTTTGTTGACTTCAAGCTGAGCGCTCACTTTTTGGATTTGCTCAGCCTGCTCTTTGAGCTGCGCCGTCAAAACTTCCATTCCCTTCTGTTGTTGCGCGACGGTGGTTTCGAGGCTTTGCACTTTTTTGTGCTCTTTGAGGAACTCGTTAAGCAACATCGCGTTGACCTGCTCGTAGCGCACGGTCGAGACGTCACCATCCTTGTGCTTCACTACCAGGTCGGGATTCACTTCGGCCACCTCCTCGGCAATCAAACCATATTGGGTCCTGCCGTTCTTATCGGCATTGTATTTGAAGGTTACCGGCCTAAGCGCCAAAATGGCCTCGCTGGCCTTATCCATCGGCTGGATGTCGTGTTTGAAGCGCCGGGACGACGCGGTGATGCCGATCACGTTAAATTGATCGACAAATACTGCTTCTTGGGTGCCAACATCGCTAACCGGCTGATCGAAGATGCTACCGATGAAGCAGGTGTTATCCAAGGTAGCAAAAGGACCGGCGCCAGGGACGTTGATCGCGATGCAGTTATTGACGCTTACCCCTAAACCGGTGCCGGCCTCATCACCGACAGCCACATTACCACTACCGTCCACGTTGAAACGCAGGGCGTCATCACCTATCGCTGTGTTTTGAGAGCCCGTAGTGTTGTCTTCCATGGCTAGATCGCCAAACGCTTCATTTTCGGAGCCCTCTGTATTATTGAAGAGCGCATTACGGCCATGAGCGTTGTTGAAGAATGCGGTGGTATTGTTAACGAGCGCGAACGCACCGACTGCGTTGTTGTCTTCACCGGTGGTATTATTCAATAACGCTCCGGCGCCAACCGCCGTATTTTGGTTTCCCGTGTTCAAAAGCAGTACACCAGCGCCGACACCAGTGTTGAAGCTGGCGTCGCCGTTGCTTAGGAGCGCCAAGAAGCCAAACGCTGAGTTATAAAAACCGCCTGTTAGGCCCGAAAGAGCACCATCGCCGTCTGCTGTGTTGCCGCCGGGGAAGCCCGTGTCTGGCGCCGCCGGCTCGAACGCTTTTGCCGCGGGCATTAACCCAAAGCAGACTAGCGCGGACAGGACCGTGACGATAATTTTCCAACTTTTCATAATTTCTTTTTCTTTCATTGTTTTTGGCCTTTCCTGAGGTATCCCTGCCGCACCGGCTGCTCGCGAAATACTTTCGGAGGAACCCCGCACCCGCGGGAAAAAGCTGGTACCATCGCGTCTCATTTCTGGCCGTTTAACCATTTCCTTCGAGGAGGGTTATGCCAAAAACTCCGAGGATCTGTCAAGAAAAAAGGCTAGAAGATTCGATAGAGGACGATGGTATAGGTGCTATGGCTGCTGAACGGCGTTGCCATAAAGGGCTAGCTCCTCATGCTGCGTCCGTGCACAATTGGCGCATCAGCTGCCAATGCTGTGTCGCGCCTACGAATTTTGTTTCATGCATTCCCAATTCGCCTAATTTCCTGTCGTGCAAAAGATGATGCAGGCCATCGTGAAGGCCAAAGCAGAACCCGGATTATGGCTCCAGGAGGTTCCTGTCCCTGAAGCCCGCGGCAACGATGTTCTAATTCGCGTTTTGAAAACCTCGATCTGTGGAACCGACGTTCACATTTACAACTGGGACGCCTGGGCTCAGAAAACCATACCCGTACCGATGACAATCGGTCACGAGTTCGTGGGCGTTGTCGACAAAGTCGGTCCTCAGGTAAAGGGGTTCGCAGAGGGCGACCTCGTGGTAGGCGAGGGGCATATCACGTGCGGACATTGTCGGAATTGCCTGGCCGGGCGGCGTCACCTTTGCCCGAATACACAGGGCGTAGGCGTGAATCGCCCTGGCGCGTGGGCGGAGTTCGTGGCGGTTCCACAAGATAACTGCTGGCACGCGGACCGTTCGATTCCCCTGGATGTGCTTTCCTGTTTTGACCCATTAGGCAACGCAGTGCATACCGCGCTCTCGTTCGACTTGGTCGGCGAAGATGTTCTTATCACCGGCGCAGGACCCATCGGGTGCATGGCCATCCCGATCTGCAAACGTGCCGGAGCCAGGCACGTCGTGATTACTGACGTGAATCCTTACCGTCTCGATCTCGCCACGAAAATGGGTGCCGACGTCGCACTGGATGTACGCACGGAAAAACTCGCCGATGCGATGCAAAAGCTCAGTATGAAAGAAGGGTTCGATGTGGCTCTGGAAATGTCCGGTAATCCCAAAGCGTTTGCGGATATTTTGCCAAATATGTTTCACGGCGGAAAAATCGCGCTGCTTGGCATCATGCCTGGCAGCGCGGCAATTGACTGGAACCTTGTGGTCTTCAATCAGCTGACTATCAAGGGAATTTACGGCCGTGAGATGTATGAAACCTGGTACAAAATGACGGCCATGATTCAGTCTGGCCTCGATATTTCGCCGGTAATCACGCACCGCTTCCCGTATGCAAAATTCAAGGAAGCCATCGACCTGATGAAATCAGGCAACTCCGGCAAAATCATTCTCAATTGGAGCGACTTTTAAGAATGTACCATTGGTAACGGGAACGTTGCAGATCCCGACCGCGTTGCCAGTCGCGCTTAGCGCAAGGCGGCCGCTTCTTTGTCGCGGCCTTCAAGTTCAAGCACCATTCGCTTGATGTGTCGGTAATCCTGGTGCCGACGCAGGAACTGCAGGCTCTCCTGTGGATCGCCCCATTGCAGGATTTGGATGGTTTCCTGACGCGCGCCCCACGAATTCATTTCGCGTTGATTCGGCATGTATAGATCAATCGTATTTCGGCCCGCTAAAGCCCAGCCGTAATCGTCAACGCGATAAATTTGGCCGGTGGACAACAACCGGAAGGACGTGCCGGCGGGCCAGCGCGACCAGTCAGCCGCAGCGCTGCCGATCCGCGGTTTGGCAACCACGGCGCGTTTGACCGTGCGCGTTGTTTTCGCGCCGCGTTTACTTGTGCGTGTAACCGTTCGCGTTTCTTCCATCGTGAATCGCTGCAGTTTGGGAGAATAAGCGTCGGGCTCGTCCACTGACACAGCACGCGGTGCGCCATCAACAGGAATCGCGCGCCGGGTCGCTTCCGCCCGATGAATGGGCGGGCCTGCCGCCTGCAACTCTCCGCCAAGCGCATTGCGATTTCCGTATTCACGGTGGTCCGACTCGGTGTGCGTGTACGCAGTGGTACGCACGTGTTGGAAATCGGTTCTAGCCAGTGGCGCTTCGTAGACCGGCAGCGCGTGGTGACTTGTCCCACAGCCGCTGAGCAGAACGATGGCGATAAACGCCGCGAGAATAGCCCAAGCAAGGTTACGACGGTCAGCGTAGGTCAAGGCGAACCACCGGCGAACTTATTAACAGTTATTCACAGGACCGCAAGAGATTTTTTTGCGTGTGTTGCAGGTTATTGGCAGTCGAGCTGTTTCTTTCTCCCGACCGAAATCTGTATAATCTTTGGATTCTATGGTTTCCAAATTCGAAAATCAGGCGGCGCAAACACTCGAGGAAATTAAATCGCAGGGTCTTTTCAAAACCGAGCGGGTTATCACCAGTCCGCAGGATGCGCATATTGCGATCACCGGTGGCAAGCGCGTGCTCAACATGTGTGCAAACAATTATCTTGGACTTGCCGATCATCCGGCACTGATCGCCGCGGCCAAAGAGGCGCTGGAGACTCACGGGTTTGGGATGGCGAGCGTCCGTTTTATTTGCGGTACGCAGGACATTCACAAGGAACTGGAAGCGTCACTTACCAAATTCCTGGGCACCGAAGATACGATTCTCTATCCGTCCTGTTTCGATGCGAACGGCGGGTTGTTCGAAACGCTCCTGACTGAAAAAGACGCAGTGATCAGCGACGAACTAAATCACGCCAGCATTATCGATGGCATCCGTCTGTGTAAGGCGCAACGCTTTCGTTACAAGCACAACGACATGGCCGATCTCGAGGCACAACTTCGCGCCGCGCAAGATGCACGATTTCGATTAATTGCTACTGACGGTTGTTTCTCCATGGATGGAACGATCGCTGATCTCAAAACAATCGTGGAAATCGCGGAAAAATACGGTGCACTCACAATGATGGATGATGCGCACGCGACCGGGTTTCTCGGTAAGACCGGACGAGGCACGCATGAATATCGCGATGTGATGGGCCGAATGGATATCATCACTGGCACACTGGGCAAAGCTCTTGGTGGCGCCAGCGGCGGGTTCACCAGTGGACGCAGAGAAATTGTTGATCTTTTGCGGCAACGCTCGCGTCCGTATCTGTTTTCAAACACGATCGCGCCACCCGTGGTTGCCGCGTCGTTGAAAGCACTCGAACTGCTCAGCGCATCGACCGAACTACGCGACAAACTTGAAGAAAATACGAAATATTTCCGTGGCGCGTTGACCGAGCGTGGCCTGACGATCAAGCCCGGCGTTCATCCGATTGTCCCGATCATGATTGGCGACGCGGCCAAGTCCCAAGAGTTCGCTGCTCGAATGCTCGAGAAAGGCGTTTACGTCATTGGCTTTTTTTACCCGGTTGTTCCGCATGGCACGGCACGTGTCCGCACACAGGTCTCGGCCGCACATTCGCGCGAAGATTTGGAATTCGCGGTGAACGCCTTCGGTGAAGTGAATGACCAGTTGAAGTAAAGCAAGGCTGTAGCTGCGCGCTACCGGCGGCAGTCGCGGCGTGGCAAAACTCAATCGGGCCGAGGTCAACGCCCTCGGCCACAGAGGCTGTTCGAATAACGGTGGCGCTCAGCCTGGTGCGGAGCAGATTATGGCGTGCATAAGACTGCTGCCAGCACAGTAGATTGGAAAACGCTTCGCGAAGATTTTCCAATTCTCCGCGAACAGGCTCATGGCCATCCTTTGGTCTATTTTGATAACGCGGCAACCTCTCAAAAACCTCGGGCGGTGATTGAGGCGCTCCGGAGTTATTATGAGCATGAGAACGCAAATGTTCATCGGGGTCTGCACACTTTGAGTTCCCGGGCGACGGAGGCTTACGAGAAGGCGCGACAGCGTGTTGCGCAATATGTCGGCGCCGCGAGTCCGGACGAAATTATCTTCACGCGCGGGACCACTGAGAGCATCAACTTGATAGCGCAGGCATGGGCCGGGAAATTTGTTCGCGAAGGAGACGTCATCCTGCTGACCGAGATGGAGCACCACAGCAATCTTGTGCCTTGGCAGTTGCTGGCAGAACGAACGGGAGCGCGGCTGCGCTTTATACCGGTTCGCGACGATGGAACTTTGGATCTCGAGCAGCTGCCTGCCTTACTAACATCGGAGGTAAAACTCTTTGGGTTTACTCATATTTCCAATTCTCTGGGTACAATTAACCCTGTGGCCGAGTTGTCCGAGAAAGCGCATGCTGTCGGGGCGCTCGCACTCGTAGATGCGGCACAGAGCATCGGACATTTGCCACTCGACGTGCAGGAGTTGGGCTGCGATTTTCTGGCGTTTTCCGGACACAAGATGTGTGGACCGACGGGGATCGGTGCGCTTTATGTTCGAAAGGAGATCTTAGATTCCATACCACCGTGGCACGGCGGAGGGGAAATGATTGTAAGCGTCGCGTTGGAAAAGAGCACGTTTAAGAAGGCTCCGCATCGGTTTGAAGCCGGCACGCCGAACATCGCCGGCGCGATTGGGCTTGCCGCGGCGATCGATTACATTGATCGAATCGGACGCGCGGCAATTTTCGAGCATGATTCGCGGCTCGCGCGCTATGCGTTCGAACGGGTAGGTGAACTGCCAGCGACACGTGTTTTTGGGCCGGCCGAAGACCGCGGCGCTCTAGTTGGATTTGTGACGGAAGCGGCGCATCCGCACGATCTCACCACGTTCGCTGACCAATACGGCCTGGCATTGCGAGGCGGGCATCATTGCAATCAGCCGTTGATGCGCAGGCTCGGTGTATCGGGAACCACGCGGGCCAGTTTCTACTTTTACAACACCATCGAGGAAATCGATCGAATGATTGAAATCCTGCACAAGGCCGCGCGTTTCTTTAAATGATGTCTGTAGTTTCCTGTCATTCTGAGCGCAGCGAAGAATCTCTGATCATTGCTTCGATCAGCGCGCCGAGGACGAGCCGGAGATGTTTCGCTTCGCTCAACATGACAGATTGTGTAGCCGTGGGTTTCTTCTCATGATGCCGGAGATCGAAGAGTTATATCAGGAAGTCATCCTCGATCATTCGCGACGGCCGCGGAATTTCGGAGAGCTGGCCGATGCTGCCGTTCGTGTGCATGGGGACAATCCTGCGTGTGGCGATGAGATTCATTTGGCAGTCAGGTTCGATGCGAGTGGAGGGCTGGAGGAGATCAAGTTTACCGGGCGCGGCTGTGCCATCAGCCAGGCATCGGCCTCTTTGATGACGATGAAACTGAAGGGAAAAAGTCGCCCGCAAGCGCTGGAGATGCTCCATGCGTTTCATGATCTGGTGACAAATGACGCCGCAGGTGACGCATTCCAAGGGCTCGGTGATCTCCGCGTCATGAAAGGGGTGCGAAACTTTCCTCAGCGGGTCAAGTGCGCCATGCTTCCCTGGCGCGCATTGGAGCAGGCATTTGAGCAGCGGGCTGGCGAAGCAACCGTTTCGACTGAGCCGCCGTGATCGTGCCGGAAACACATATGCTTTACATGGTGGTCGAGCGGTTCAAAGACGCGCCTGCGATTTATCGGCGTCTGCACGAAAAGGGACGCATGATGCCTGAAGGGCTGGAATATGTTTCGAGCTGGATCGCCGTCGATTTTAAAAGGTGCTGGCAACTGATGCGCACCGATGACGAGTCGCTCTTTCAGTCCTGGATGGAGAACTGGAACGATTTGATGGAGTTCGAAATCATTCCTGTTCGCACTTCTGCCGAAGTGCGCGAGATGATGGAAAAGCAGCCCTAGAGAAGCCGTCGTTCGCAGTTACGGTTTCCAAAAATCGTGCACGATGTTCGTGCACAAACGATGCTCGAGTTTCGGCGATGCTGACATCGATCATCGCTTCCTTGTATCGGAATTGTTGCTATCGCACTGAGAAATCTCTAAAAGGCAACCATGAAAATTGCGATGATTCTCACGACTGTGCTGGTGGGTGCGATTTCTGGTGCGCAAAATGCCGCTGACGAGGCGGCGATTCGAGATATTCTCAAGGAGGAAGTCGCCGCTTGGAACAAGGGGGACTCCGATGCTTATTCGCGACATTTCGCCGAAGATGGAACGTTTACGAATCTTCTGGGAATGTTCTTCCAGGGGCGCGCAGCGTTCCGGGACAGACATGAGCAGATTTTCCACGGACCGTATCGTGGAAGCACCAAACAGTCGGATATTGTTTCGCTTAAATTCGTTCGGCCGGATGTAGCAATCGTGGAGTCACTGCAAACGGTCAGCGGGTTTCAGAAACTCCTTCCCGGCACGAGCGCTGATGCAAAAGGGCGATTGCGGACGCGGCTGTTACAGGTGCTGGTGAAGGACGGCGGTGAATGGAAAATTGCGACGTATCATAATGTCGACGTAAAAAGCGGAATCCAAGCACCGGAACCGCAATGAATGACAGGAATTAGCCTGTTAAACTTATTGGCTTCACTGACGGCTACGCCTCGTGCAGGGCGATGCTGGCACCCACCCAGGTCTTCTCGATATTGAAATCGACCCCCATCATCTTGCCCTGGCTCATTCGCACCAGATTATTGACCAGCGTCGGATGACTGTCTTCATCCGGCCAAACAAACATCATTCGAATTTCGGCCTTCGATTTGTTGCCATCGACTGTCACGACGAATGGCGCGTACTCGACTTTCTTTTGTAAAATCCAGTCATCCGGATTCTCAAGGGTGGTGATCTTTTGTCGTGTGGGCTGCATATCCACACCATGTCCGGCAAACGAGTAAAGCGGCTTCAAAACATAATCGGCGATGTTCTCAGTGGCGGGAAAATCGGTGGCAAAAAAGCTTGGCGATGTATGATCGGTGTTCAAAAAGGGGAGTGAATGCTTGCTGATCCGGAAATACCAATTCGGGTGACCGACCCAGACAACATCAAGTTCATCTTGAAATCGGAACTGCAAATTCAAATCCGGCCGCTGACTCAGTTCATCGAAAATAACTCGATTATAGATCCGCTCGATACGGACTTCGCGTCCGTCGCGATTGTAAAATAACCGGCGGCCGCGCTTTTTGACCTTGGTCACACAAACCGGGCGAACATCAAGGAGCGTTTCTGTTGCGGCAAAATCGATTCTCGTTTTTTGCTTTTCCGGCTCGATTTCCAGCAACACAACATTTTCCGGAGCCGCATTGGCGATAATCGTACGGCGTAACAATTGGAGATACGCTTCGTCTTTGATTCCACCAAACGATGAGGTCCAATTGCGCGGAATGACCGGATACGCCTTCCGAATGCAACTTAGCAACAGTAATTGAAATCCGAATAAGCTTGGAAAAGCCTGCAATTCAATAAGACGTGGAACGAGGCGGCCTTTCTCTTCGCAAATCGCAAAATCGACTACGAGAAAATTTGGGTGAGCCGATTCATTTGGGACTTCGAGCGTTTTGGGAACGGCTGATGCCGCCTGTTTCACGAACTCCGGCATCCGCGTCGAATCGACCATGGTCTTCGCCGCGCGCGTTACTTCGTCAGTGAAATCGCGCGTCAGAAAGACCGGTGTTTCTGAAATCCGAAAATCGGCCGGCCATTTCTCAGTTTCATTTAAACAGCCCACGAGGGCGGCGTATTTCTCCGGCGTGAACGCGGCGTTGAATCGAGAGCGCAGCTGCGGATCCATTGCAGCATTCCGTTGCGATTATTCGCCGTTTGATTGTTCGACCACGCTGTTGATGTGCAGTGGACCGAGAACGGCGGTAGTACCCTGGTCATCTACAACGACCACTCGATTACCGCGTGGCGTAATGAAGGCGTGATCGACTGTTGCCACCGAATACTCGTGACCGTCAGGTGTCCGCACTGCACATGAAACGAACGGCACGCGATGTAATCGCTTACGGATTTCGTCGATCATGATGACGCATTATATCAGAAACTTCCCGCCGCGCATTACCTGGTCATCATCAAACCAGATGTCGAAATCGCGACCAACACAGTCGATGTGTGTTTTGGAAACCCAATTGGCGCCGGTGTGCTCTGCATAGGGATGACCGAACGCAATGTGGACACCGGGGATTTTCTCGTCCTGTAAAATGTGTCCAATGACGTGCGTGCAGGCGGTGTTGGTGCCGATGGCGAACTCGCCCACCCGGTTGCTGTTCTCGTCGGTGCTGGTATAGGCGCGGAACTCGTCGCACAACTCTTTGTTCTCCGATTTCAGAGAGCGGATACGGTTATTTTCTACCTCAATAGTGAGCGGACTGGATTCCAGGTCCCCAAAGCGTTCACACAGATAATCGCCAACCACGCCGTCAACGACGAACACTCCATTGGTATTAAACGGAGCCGTAAAGATTTCACCGCCGGGCAAATTGCCCCATTTCTCTTTGGTGATAATTCCGCTGGTTTTCAGCCATCGTAACTTTGGCGAAATCTCAGCCTCAAACTCTGTGCCGTGCGGTGTTTTGCAGGTGATGCGTTCCGCTTTTCGGGCCCGTTCGACCAGCCGCTCGCTCAAGTCATCAACTTTCGCAAAATCGGCGCGCATCCCCTCGAGCATGATCTGTCGGTTGATGTTTACCATGTGAGCGTGCCGGATCTTGTGTTTGTTGACCACGCTGGTCATCTGCGTCCGCGACGGGAGCTCATCTGGTTGAGTTTGAGCCGCGAAAATCGAGACCTGCGAGCGTGCCAGATCGTCCAGGATCACTTTGGGCATTGATTTCAACGGACGCGGCGCGTGTCGCTCCAGCACAAACAAACTATAATTCGAACCAACCCGTTCCACTTCCGTTTGAAGCGCCGCTGAAATCTCACGAGTCGCGGTGTCCGTGATGATCGTGATGCGCTCCTCGGGCTTGAGTCGAAGGCAGACATTGATCGCGTTGCGGGCGCCGGGAATGAGTTCTGGATCGATTGGATTGGGGCAGGCGCGATCAGGCATAAAAGTTGTCAGAATTACCTTGAAATAGGCTGCAGGCAAATCTTCCGGGCGGTGCAGTGCCATTAACCATGGCCAGACACATTTGGCTGATGTCAGTAGTACGATACACACAAATATCGGATTTTCGACGAAGAGACTGTGTGAATTTCCCTTCAATTCGAGCGAAACATCGCAAACCAAATTTTTTTCCACTGCCCGCTATGAATCGGCAGACTCCATCACTGATTTGCTACGGCGTTGTGCTCATGATTCTTGCGGGCTGGAGCACACCGGCCCTTGCCCATGGACAACACCCGGTTTTTTCCTTTCAAGTCTCGAAAAGTGACGCGCCGAACGCCGCGAAACTTGCCGGCCAACTGGCTTCGCTGTCAGCGCGAGTCAATCGAGATGAAGCAAAACTCCTGGCTGATTGCGCGTTCGTCACTGTCAGCAAGCTCAGGCGCGAATACCGCATGTTTGGCACGCCGATCTTCAATAATTTCCTTATTTATCACGGCGTGAGGAAGCGTGGCTATTGCTATCAATGGTCAGAGGACCTGCTTCTGGCTTTTGACCAATTGCACCTGAAAACCCTCGAACTGC
>JBKPMH010000110.1:0-28215 GCA_046732035.1 Verrucomicrobiota bacterium | reverse complement strand
GCGCAATTCTCCGGTGTTCCTCACGTCTGCATACGCGACGGATGACACGACGCTTTCAAGAAGGCGATGGGTAATCACTGGCGGAATCGAAGCTGTTGTGGAACGGATGAGTGGTACATGGAGCGCTGCCCAGGGAGGCGTCATCAAGGCCCGCGCGGGACGCAGCCGGCTAAAAATGTTACAATTTAAGGCTTGCTATGCCCGACTTGGGGGCTGCATATTGTGTGTCCCAAGGACAGCCAACGCTATTACTTGTTGTTCACCAGGATTCACAAGTTGTTTGCAGCGCTGTTCACAAGTATTCGCATATTATTGAAACCCTCAACCCTCCCTCATCGCCATGATTCAGCTAAAACCCGGAATTCCGCCTGCCTCGCTTAAAGGACCACGTGAACCGGCTGTGCGCCGAAGAAATAAGGCCAACCAGAAGAAAAAGACGGGTCTGCGTTTTAAGCGCGTATTCAGTGATGCCGGTGTCGCACCCTTTGATCAGATTGAATGGGAACGACGCACGGCTGAAATCACCGATGACAGCGGCAAAGTCATCTTTAAGCAGGAAGACATCGAAGTTCCGAAAAGCTGGAGCGCTCTCGCGACAAAAATAGCTGTCTCGAAGTATTTTTACGGGGACATTGCGAATGGCACGGATCCATATAAGGGGGGACGAGAAACTTCGGTGCGGCAACTGATTCACCGGGTTACCCGCACGATCGCCGACTGGGGATTGGCAGACGGCTATTTCGCGGACTCGGAAACAGCGGAAGTTTTCTACGATGAACTAACCTGGCTGTGCTTGAATCAATTCGGCGCATTCAACTCGCCGGTGTGGTTCAATGTCGGCTTGTATCATCAGTATGGCGTTGGCAAAGGCGCTGGCGCCGGAAATTATTTCTACAATCGCGAGACCGGCAAAGCGGAACGAGCGGCGTCGCAGTACGAATACCCGCAGGGAAGCGCCTGTTTTATCCAGAGTGTGGAGGACACGATGGAAGACATCATGCGACTGGCAACCAGTGAAGCGATGCTCTTCAAGTATGGCAGCGGCACCGGCACCGACCTTTCTTCGCTCAGGTCAACACGAGAAAAATTGAGCGGCGGGGGCAAACCCAGCGGACCGCTCTCGTTTCTGAAGGTTTACGATCAGGTTGCGAACGTGGTGAAGAGCGGCGGCAAGACTCGACGTGCCGCGAAGATGAACACGCTCAAGGATTGGCACCCTGACATTGAGGAATTCATCGACGCCAAACAGAAGGAGGAAAAGAAAGCCTGGGCGCTTATCGAACACGGATACGACGGGAGTTACAATGGCGACGCATATGGCTCGGTGATGTATCAGAACGAAAATGTGAGCGTACGGGTTAGCGACCAATTCATGGAAGCGGCTCTGCAGGGCCAGGAATGGTGGACGCGCCGCGTTACGGACGGTAAACCGTGCGAACGCAAGGAGGCGCGCACATTACTTCGTAAGATTGCGGAAGGCACCCACATCTGCGGTGATCCTGGAATGCAGTTCGATTCCACGATCCATAAATGGCACACCTGCAAAGGCACCGGCCGTCAAAATTCCACGAACCCGTGCTCGGAATATCTTTTTCTGGATAACACCGCTTGCAATCTCGCTTCGCTGAACCTGATGAAATTCAAAACACCGGAAGGCGACTTTGATGTTGAGCGATTCAAAGCCGCGGTTCGAACTTTCATCACGGCGCAGGAAATCATTGTCGATAACGCCAGTTATCCAATCAAAGAAATCGCGGAGAACTCGCATATTTTCCGCACGCTTGGACTTGGCTACGCAAATCTTGGATCGCTCATCATGAGTTACGGTTTCGGTTACGACAGTGTGGAAGGCCGGGCACTTTGCGGCGCAATCACTGCGATCATGACCGGCGAAGCATACGAGCAGAGCGCGCGATTGGCGCGGGCGATCGGACCGTTTCCCGGCTATCGAGACGCACATGCGAGCGGCGTCCCGAAACCGATTGCCAAAGACAATGTCGCATCGATGCTCGAAGTCATTGAATTGCATCGTCAGGCCGTTAGCGACATCTCGGACGCGAAGGAGTTTGCACATTTGAAAGAAGAAGCTGGGAAAGCTTGGGACGCTGCCGCGGAGCTTGGAAAACGTTACGGTTACCGAAACGCGCAAGTTACTGTGCTGGCCCCGACTGGCACGATCAGTTTCCTCATGGATTGTGATACCACGGGAATTGAACCGGACATCGCTCTGGTGAAATATAAACTGCTCGCGGGTGGCGGGATGCTGAAAATTGTTAACCAAACGATCAAGCCCGCGCTGGAGAAACTCGGTTACGCTTCCGATGAAATTGAACGTATCGTCGCGCACATTGACGCTTTCGATACGATCGAGGATGTCGTGGATGCGGATGGATCAACGATTTCATCCGGATTGAAGCCGGAGCATTTGCAGATTTTTGATTGCGCGTTCAAGCCGTTCAAAGGGGAGCGCAGCTTAAATTATATGGCACATCTCCAAATGATGGCCGCCGCACAGCCGTTCCTCAGTGGCGCGATTTCAAAGACCGTGAACCTGCCGGAAGCGGCCACAGTGGATGATATCACGAACACCTATGTGGAAGGATGGCGACTCGGGTTGAAATCCGTGGCGATTTACCGCGAAGGCTCGAAGCGGTCCGCGCCGCTGAACACCCGAAAGACAAAAGATATGGGAACTGTAGCCGATGCCGGCGTGACGGCGGTTACAGGCGAAGAGGATCTTCAAAAGCGCATTCTCGAATTGGAACAGGAAGTGGCCTCGTTGCGTGGTCGCGTGGATCAACCGGTGCGGCACCGAATGACCGATACGCGCATGTCGCTTACGCATAAGTTCGAAATCGCCGGTCACGAAGGTTACATCACTGTCGGTCTTTTCGCTGACGGTCAGCCAGGCGAGCTTTTCATTACCATGTCGAAGGAGGGCAGCACGATCGGCGGATTGATGGACACAGTCGGTACGCTGACATCCATCGCGCTACAGTACGGCGTCCCGCTGGAAAGTCTGATCAAGAAGTTTGCTTACCAGCGATTCGAGCCGAGCGGGTTCACAAAGAATCCCGATATTCGCCACGCTACCAGCATCACTGATTACGTGTTTCGCTGGCTGGGATGCCAGTTCATCAGAGGCTACAAGGAAGCGACTTCGCCGAATCGAGGCCAACCGGATCTACCGCTCAAAGAAATTGCGGACATCGAGAAGAAAGCTGTGAACCGTCCGGTTTCGGATTTGGCGCGCACGGCCGAGAAGGAAGTGATCGACGTGATTACAAGTCACCCTTCGGGCGATCCCGAATCTGGGCGCCAGAATGGGAACGGCAATGGTCATGCCGATCGTGTAACGGTCGCACTTGGCAGCGTGTTCATGGGAATCACCTGTTCAGTTTGCGGCAGCGATAAGGTGATTCGTGCCGGCGCCTGCGGTGTCTGCACGGAGTGCGGCACCAGTCAGGGGTGCAGCTGAGAGAACGCTCAATTTCCTAGGCTATAGGTCTAAAGCGTCCGAATTACGCGGTGCTGTGGCGACTGTAGCTAACTGCGTTGGGTGTTAGGACCTTGTGCTCATATGACACAATTTTGATATTCATGCGGACACCAGTGCCCGATTGGACATGCGCGCGCGAATGGCTACAATGCGTCGCCCGTTTTTCTAAAGACAAGTTGAATGAATAAGCTCGACGCGCAGCGACAGAAAGAAATTCAGCAAGCCGAGGAACTGCTTTTTGCGGGTCCACAGGCACTCGGTTTTGCCAAAGGCCTTTTCCAGGGACATTTCGTTTCCGATTGGGTAATGCCCTATCCGCGGATCCCGGATGCCCAACAGGCGGAATTAGATGGCGCTCTTGGCGAACTTCGTCAATTTCTGGACGAGGACCTGGATGCTGCGGAGATCGACAGGAAAGCGGACATACCGCGCTCCGTGATTGACGGTCTTGGCCGGGTCGGCGTTTTGGGCATGACTGCGCCGAAGGAATACGGCGGAAGTGGATTTTCGCAGATGGCCAACTGCAAAATTTTGGAAGAGATTGGCCGCCGCTGTGCATCGACCTCTGTGTTTGTGAATGCACACCACTCTATCGGAATTCGCGCGTTGTTGCTCTTTGGCACGCACGAGCAAAAGCAGCGATGGCTGCCAAAACTGTGCACCGGCGAACAGCTCGGCGCGTTTGCGCTCACTGAAAAGGAAGCGGGTTCCGATGCGGCAAACGTGCAAATGCAAGCTCGGCCCAGCGAAGACGGTTCACATTTCGTTCTCAACGGTGAAAAGCGTTACATCACGAACGCCGCGATTGCAGATGTGCTGACGGTAATGGCACGCACACCGGTGCCCGGATCGGACAAAACTTCAATCACCGCGTTCCTGGTTACACCGGACATGCCGGGGTTCGAGATAATCGAAGCGCGAATGCCCAAAATGGGAATCCGCGGTACCGCAACCGGTCGGTTCGCATTGCGCGACGTTAAAGTTCCGAAGGAAAATATTCTCGGTCCGCCAGGCAAAGGTCTGAAGGTTGCGCTGACAGTTCTTGATTTCGGACGTACAACATTTGGCGCATGCTGCACCGGCGCGGCCAAGACTTGTTTGCGTTTGGCCATTGAACACGCAAACACGCGAAAACAATTCGACAAGACACTCGGCAATTTTCACCTGGTCCAAAAGAAAATTGCGCGCATTGCGGCAGACGCTTACGCGATGGAAGCGATGACTACAATCACTGCGGCACTGATCGATCGCGGCCTGGAGGATTATATGCTCGAGACGGCGATGCTCAAAGTATTCACGACCGAGCGGCTTTGGGAGTGCATCAACGATGTCTTTCAGATTTACGGCGGCTCCGCATATTTCGTCGATCTTCCGCTAGAGCGAATGATGCGCGACGCACGAATTAATCAAATCGGCGAAGGCGCGAACGAAGTACTAACATCTTTTGTCGCACTGGTCGGAATGCGTGGGCCGGGCATGGAGTTCAAGGAAATCTACGACACAATGGTCAAACCGACGCGTGAGCAGGGTTTCGCCAAGGCGTGGACAGCCGGTAAGGCTCGACTCGGTGCCGCTGTGCGGGTCCCCGATGTTCCAGTACGAAGCGCCGAGCTGCGATCCTTTGCCAGTCAACTTGGACGCTTGATCTGGCGTTTCAATGTAGCCGTAAATCGAGCGCTCATCACTTACCGCGAGCCGATACTCGACATGCAACTCCTGCAGGAGCGGATCGCCAATGCAGCAATGGATCTTTTTGCTTCGACCTGCGTCCTCAGTCGTTATGACGCCGAGCTTCAATCTGCGCAACGCAATGGAAGTTCTTCGTCTCCCGACCAGCTCGCGGCCGATTTGTTCTTGCGCCAGTCCTTCCGCCGGATACGCCACGCCCTGGCTGGGCTTACCGATAACGATGATAAATCCGTCCTCGCGACGGCGAAGACTACCTTAGGCAAGCCAGGCAGTTGACCCAAAAGCCGGTTTGGTTCGCAAAACATAAACCCACGTCCGTGCTGCCGGCACGGCAGCGCGCCATTTACCCGGCGAATTCGTCCAGGCTTTTGGTTATTGCCCCGAACGATGGCCTAAAATGTCCAGTGCGCCATGAGTGGTCGGAATTGCAGCGATCCGATCGCAAGGTTGCGGGATGCGAGAGCCTCCGGATACAGTATAGCACATCTTCTTTGAGGTTTTGACGATCCTCTGTGCTTGTGGCCGGAGCACAACGTTCTTGTTGCTCGGATCAGCAGCTGCCGATGCGCAAAACGCAAGCGCGAGCACGACGGTCGCGCATCGGACCGACCAGCCGCACCAGCGACTTGGTCTGCCTACTATTTTCACGAACTAAGTGTGATTCGCTTCAAATTTTAAGCAAGCCCATTTTCCCGCCATTTTAGGACAACAAGCCGAGGTTTTTGGCCACCACTACTAGTGATCAATCTGTCCACAGGAAGTGTTCCAGTCGAAGATTGGTGAGGCGGGCTTTAGCTTCTTCGCTTCGACTGCCTCCAGCCGCAGTGAGTTTTTCATAGACAGCAGCGGCAGACTCCCACTTTGAATCTTCCTCCAAAAGACGCGCGGCGTTAAAACCCGCCTTGTAATACCAGAAGAGTTCACGCGGCCGGTCTGGATGCACGTCTTCCTCCAGTATTTTGTAAAATGTGGCCAGCGCATTGCCACGCTCACCTTTCTTCTCCAAACACAATCCTTTTTTGAAAAAACCCTGATTGCGCCAGTGAATTGGCTCGTCCTTATCGGAAGTGAGTTGATCATAAATTTCGATCGCGTGTTGGTAATTGTTTGGATCGATTGTGCCCATTTCAAAAAAAATGTCGCCCTTACCGCACAAGGCCTCGCGTTTTTCTGAAGGACCAGCATCACTTTTCAGGACCTCATCGTATAGAGCGAGTGCATCTTTGGGCTTACCGAGCTTACGCTCAATTACAGCCTGCTCGTTCCGCGCGGCCCACCGCAGCGCGCCGTTCTGCCGCACGACCTGGTCGAACAAAACAATCGCCCGGTCCAGCGAATGTTCGCCCATGCTGGACATCGCGGATTCTGCCGCGAAGAAGAGAGCTTTTTCACTGAGGGAATTGTCGCCGCTCTGTTGTGCAATTAGTTCAAACTGCGTCTGCGCGTTCGCAAAATCCTGGCGCCGGTAATAAAGCTCGGCCAATTTCATTCGAACTTCCGGAGCGAAGGGCGAAGCTTGGTGCGTTTCGAGGAAGCGCTTCGCAAGCTCAATAACTTTTGCCTCATTTCCACCGCTTGCTTCCTCAACCCAGATGTTTAGATAATCTCCGCGTTCTGCTGCTGCCGCAGTTGGTGACTCCGTGGCGCGGCTCAGATACTTGCGCGCTTCATCCAGGCGCGGAGGTGAGGCATGAAAGGCCAATTCAGCCAAGCTGACCAAAGCTTCCGACACGCGAGGATTTTTGGGAAAATCACGAATGAATTGTTGCAATGACTTTGCGGCTTTTTCGTCGCCTTTTCCCGCTCGCACCAGGCCTTCCTCCAATCGCAGGTCGGCACGCGATCCTTCGTCGCCACCGGATTTTTCGAGCTCATTGTAGGCGGCTAGAAAACGCGTATGGTCATCCAGTTGCAGCCATCCCGTAGACGCGTTGAAAAGCGCAACCTTTGCCCACGGCGAGCCGGAACGGGCAATTCGTTCGAAATCGGCAGAAGCTTTGGCAAATCGTCTGGCAAGGTACTCCGCTTGCGCCGACAGAAAATCTATTTGGGCAAGCAGGGACGGGTCGGGATGAAAAGAACGCGCATCATTCAAAATAGCAATCGCTTCGTCGAAGTGTTTGTCGTCCACTTCGAATTGCGCGAATTCCACCAGACCAGGGGCGATGGCCGGAGATTTGACGGCACTGTGGCGAACATCCGTGAACAATTGTCGGGCTCGCTCTCTTCGCCCCGCACGAGTTTCGAAGCGGGCCAGATACCATCGCGCAAAGGTTCGCCGTGGCTGCTCGGGGCTGCGCACCCATCGCTCTAATTCGTTGCGGGATGGCTTGTGTTCCGCTCGATACAATTCATCGAGTTTTGCGAAGAGAACAGCAAGATCCGGATCTGCAGGATGGCGATCAATGAACTGCTCGATCACATCATCTGCGATTTCGGGTGTCTTCAGTTGCTCTTGCGCTTCGGCGATACCGAACACCGCCGCGACTAGTGCGGAGTGAGCTGCTCCCTCTGGTCTTTTCAAGAGACCCTGAAAAATGCCGATCGCTCTCTCGGGTCGGTGCTGGATTAGTTCCAGGCGACCTCGCAACACTCTGCGCTCTCTTCGTTCCGCGACCGATGTGGGCTGAATTTGTTCAAGGACACGACGCGCGCCGGCGATATCGGTCATTTCAATGTACAACTCGGCTGCTCGCAATTGCGCTCGGGTTGCCCATTCCTTGTCGCGAATAAGAAGCATGAATTTCTTCAGTGCTTCCTCGCGTCTTCCCAATGCGCGCAGCATCTCCGCCGCTCCAAATATCGCTGCCGTCGAAAAACGCGACTCCCGCTCATTGGCCAGTTGCTCGTAAAGCGGCAGGGCTTCGTTCCAGCGATTGAGGCTGGCGAAAGCCTGTGCGCGCCAAAATTTTGCCCATGGTAGTTCGCGGACGCGGGCATCGGTTAGCAAATGCAGAGCATTGTCTGGTTGTTGTGCAGCTATTTGGGCCTCGGCAAGCTTCTCCACGACCGTGCGCCACTCGCTTTCCGGCAAATTGTTATTTAACAACGCCTGCAAACGCACCAGTGCTACCTCCGGAACGCCTTCTGCGATCGGCGCGCTAGCTTCGGAAATATCCTTTGGAAAATCAGCGTGAACCCATTGTGCGAGCAGGCTCGTCAGGCAGAAAAGTGCTATGCGTCTTTTGAGACTCATGTGTTTTCCAATGACGGCCGCAGATATTGTCCGGTATGGCTGTCTGCCAATTCGGCGATCTTCTCTGGTGGACCTTCCCCCACGATCTTGCCGCCTCCCTCTCCGCCTTCAGGCCCCAGATCAATAATCCAGTCGGCGCACTTGATCATCTCCAAATTATGTTCAATCACGATGACAGTGTTACCGGCACTACGCAGTTTCATTAACACCTGAAGCAGTTTTTCGATATCGGCGAAATGCAATCCAGTCGTGGGTTCATCAAGAATGTAAAGCGTGCGTCCCGTGGCTTTCTTCGCAAGCTCGGTCGCTAATTTCACGCGTTGAGCTTCCCCACCGGACAGTGTCGTTCCCGCCTGACCAAGTCGCAGATAACCCAGACCTACGTCCAGTAATGAGTCTAGTTTCTCCGAAATGCTGGGCACATTTCGGAAAAAACGCGCGGCCTCGTCAACGGTCAGATCAAGAACATCGGCAATGTGTTTGCCTTTGTATGTGATCTCGAGGGTCTCACGATTATAGCGCTTGCCGTGGCACACCTCGCATTCGACATACACATCGGGAAGAAAGTGCATTTCGATCTTGATTAGCCCATCGCCTTCGCAATTTTCGCACCGGCCGCCTTTGACGTTAAAGCTGAACCGTCCCGCGTCATAACCGCGCACGCGCGCGGCGGGTAATTGACTGAACAGCTCACGAATCGGAGTGAACGCACCCGTATAGGTCACGGGGTTTGACCGTGGGGTTCGGCCAATCGGGCTTTGGTCGATCACGACAGCCTTGTCGATTTGTTCTACTCCGCGAATCGCACGATGCATGCCCGGTTTTTGTTTCGCATTGTGGAACCGTCTAAACAGCGCACGTCGCAGGATGTCGTCCACCAAAGTGGATTTGCCGCTGCCGGAAACGCCTGTGACGCAAGTAAAACAACCAAGCGGAAAAGAGACGGTAATGTCTTTCAGATTGTTTTCGGTCGCGCCAATTAATGTTAGCCAGCCTTCGGATTTGTCCGTCGACCGCGGTTTAACGCGCTGCTTTGGAACAGAAATTCTTGCCCGGCCGGAAAGGTAATCAGCCGTTGGAGAATTCTTCGCGCGCAGGACATCTTCAAGTTTGCCTTGCGCGACGATTTCTCCGCCACGCGGACCTGCACCGGGGCCAAGGTCAATAATGTGATCAGCCGCCCTTATCGTTTCTTCATCGTGCTCCACCACAATAACGGAATTGCCGAGATCCCGAAGGCGGCACAGTGTCCCCAGGAGACGTGCATTGTCCCGTTGATGCAATCCAATGCTTGGTTCATCGAGAATGTAAAGGACTCCCGCCAGGCCGGAGCCGATTTGGGTGGCCAATCGGATTCGCTGCGCTTCACCGCCGGAAAGTGTTCCGCTCTGGCGATTGAGCGTGAGATAGCCGAGGCCAACTTCCACCAAAAATTGCAAGCGGCATTGAATCTCGCGCACAACGTCCCGCACAATGGCTCGTTGCTGTGTAGTTAACTCCAGCGCCGCGATAAAGCGCGCGGCTGCCTCGGTCGTCAAATCGCTGAGCTGATGAATGTTCAACTCAACGGCATCCTGATTCCTGATAGTGACTGCAAGGATTTCCGGTTTGAGTCTGGCGCCCTTGCAAACGCTGCACGGTTCGTACGACATGAAGGATCGAATCCGATTACGTGTGAATTCGCTTTGAGTCTGCTCGTACAGGCGCTGCATCTGCGGCACCAATCCTTCGAATGGCCTTGCGATTTTTCCTCTCTCTATCGGACCATTGTCACTGAAATTCATCTCGATCGCCGTTCCATTCGTGCCGAAGTAAAGCGCCTGTTTAAATCGTTCCGGCAGTTCACTGAACGGTACGTCTTCGTCGATATGAAAGTGCGTCACCAACGCTTTTTGCAAATGCCTGTAGTAGGCTTGCATTCGCTTGGTCCCACGTCGCCAGGGGGTAATCGCGCCTTCAGCCAGCGTTTTGCTTGTGTCGGAAATCATCAACTCGGGATCGCAAACCAACTGCGTGCCAAGTCCATGACACGCCGGGCATGCTCCGAGATGACTGTTGAACGAGAAATGACGTGGGGTCAGTTCACCGATTCTGAAGCCCGTAGCGGCGTTTCCGTAGTCAGTAGAGTAGCGCAATTCCTCCCAGCTCTCGTTGGATTCAGGGTGGATTGTTGTGCGTTGCTCCGTGGGCGTTTTCGGAATTCCGCGCAGGACGATGACGGTGTTCCCGCCCCATTTCAGTGCGGTTTCAATTGAATCAGTAAGACGAACACGAATGCTGTCACGCACTACCAATCGGTCTACTACAGCCTCAATGGTGTGCCGTTTGTCTTTATTGAGACGAATCCGTTCGGAGCGATCCAATTCGACGATTTGGCCGTCAATTCGTGCCCGTACGAATCCTTCACGCCTGATCTTCTCTATTACGTCTCGAAATTCCCCCGTCTGATTCTCAATCAGCGGTGCTAGCAAAACGATTTTCGACTCCGCCTGGTAACCAAGGATTTGATCGACAATCTTTTGCGGCGTTTGTCGGCTCAACGGCTGGCCCGTCACCGGATCATGTGGCTGGCCTACAGCCGAAAAGAGGACTCGAAGATAATCGTAAATTTCGGTCGTCGTCGCGATCGTAGATCGGGGATTAGCGCCGGCGCTACGCTGCTCGATAGCGATCGCAGGCGAAAGTCCCTGGATGAAATCCACGTTCGGTTTCTCCATTCGATCGAGAAATTGCCGCGCGTAAGCGGACAAGCTTTCGACGTAGCGGCGTTGGCCTTCGGCATAAAGCGTGTCGAAGGCCAGCGAGGATTTCCCCGAACCACTCAAGCCGGTAATAACAACCAGCTTTTCTCGCGGAATTTCCACGTGAAGGTTCTTGAGGTTGTGCTGGCGGGCACCGCTAATTTTGATCACTTGCGCAGGCATTCTGACGAGGAATGTCGAACCTATTAGTCAAGCACAGCCGTTCTCTTTCTCCAGCGAAATTGCTTTACCGAGAGTACGGCGAAACCCTGCCGCAGCGAAATGCCGCGCGCGTGTTGCGAAGATAGCATGATCGGCAGGATCCTGGAGCGGTTCGCACCGGAAAGAGTGTTTATCTGGCAGCGAGTAAGATTTAGGAACCGCAAGTCAGCAACGCGATTCGCTCTCGAGTCACTGGATTGAAGTAAGTCGCAAAATCGCCGCCGCGTTCGTGGTATTCTCCGCTGGCAACCACCGGTAACCAGGTACATTCGGCAATCGTGAGGCCTTTTCATCACGTTCTTTCGTGGAAATGAACAGCGCGTAAACTGGAATGGATCGGTGTAAGCTGAGTTCGGCTAGCGCGACCGCTTCCGCCTGATCGTAATGCACAATGTGTCTGAATTGGACGTACCTTTTCCCATCAAGAGGAGCCGCCACAAATCCTGCCGGGAAAAGAGCATTCAAGTAAACAGGACTAATATCTGAAAAGACGAGTCCACCGGCTGGCCCAACGCTCTCGATGAAACGTCGTTGCGCGATAAACTCGGCCGATTGGGGGGGGCGGGTGCTAAAGTGAAGAGCTTCCCAACTCTGCCATCGATCCGCTTTCTGTCGAGGATCGACCGAACGCGACGGATAACCCAGGGAGGCCGCCGCAAACAAAACCAAGATTGCCAGGGAAGCGATGGTTCCTTTTGGCAAAAGGAGATTTTCTACTGCCCACGTCACAGGAAGAACGGCAACTGCCACCAACAGCATTAAGAGCGGTAGATAGTACCCCAAGTACATGATGGGAAACATGCTGATGATCATCGCAAAGAAACTCAAGCCGGCTAAAAAAGCGCAGATAACGAACGTGTTGAGTCGGATAAAGAATACTCCTACACAAGCTAAAAGGATAAATGCGGGAACAAAACAGATGCCGGTGCCAAATTGATTGAGGGCAGTGAACTTCTGTGGACGCAGAGCGAGTTCCCGCCAAAGCATTGCAGCATTGTCTGGAATGTAGCGCCACGAAAAGAGCGGGATCTTTGCTAACGCTGGGCTGAGATAATAATCGTATCCTGTTTTAAGTGGCGAATGAAACTGAATCGTGTTTAGCACCAGCAGCGGGCTGGCTGCGAGAGCGAAAACAACTGGAAGTGCAAGACAATGTAGAAGCCAGCGCACGCGCGCCCCCTTCACTGGGAACAGAGTCATGGCCAACAACAACGGCACGAAGAAGAACGACTGCAGGCGAATGTTCAGCGAAAGTCCGAGAAACGCTGCCGACAGATAGATTTTCCAACGGCGTTCCTCCTTCAGACCCAAGTACGCAAACATAAAAGCTAATACGACGAATGCCGATGCGCTGATGTCGCTCAATGGCGAGCGACAGAAAGTAAAAAAAGCGGGCAGCGTGGCGAGCAAAAGCGCTGCAAATCCGCCCATTAGCGGCATGGCCAGATAAAAATAAAAGCCGAATACACCGACGAGCAGCAGCAAGCCAATCGTTTGATTTGTCCTGAACGGTGCAAGGATGGAATCTGCTTCCGGAAGGATCTTAAGCCAGGGAAGCATCAGAGTGGGATATCCAGGCGGCCACAGCGACGGCATTTTGTCGTAACCGATTTGTGCCGAAGGCAATTCAGATCTCAGCAGAGCCTTTGCCTGCGCGAAGTAGTGCGTCCCGTCTGACTGGCCGAGATCAAGCAGATTGGTGTTGCGATAATCGATTGTCAGTACGGAAAAGTAATAGAACCCAAATGCGCAAATAAATAGTAGCGTGCCGATCAGGGTCTGTGTGGCCGCGAAATTTATATTCGTGCGCATTCAGGAGGTTGTGCCAGATTCTCGTTGCTGTCCGCGCAGCTTCGCTAAGAAACTTATTTCATGTCGTTCAACGCAGCAATAGCGCCTGGCTTTGTCGAAAACGGTGCAGGCACTTAGGGAGGAAATTGTGCTGGCGACCACCGCTAATTTTGATAACTTGCGCAGGCATTCTGACGAGGAATGTCGAACCTATTAGTAGAAACACGGCCGCAACGTTTTCTCCAGCAAAATTGCGTTACTTGAGTGAATTCCGTATCGGATTCATTCCCAAGGCCTATTGCTTTGGCGAAGGCGTTCCTGGGCCCAATTTCTAGGTGTAAACCCGTAAAAAACGTTGATGGATCAGGTTAAAACTTCGCGCACACCCTCCTGGAGACCGCCCGCTGTCTTCCCGTCGACAGTGACAAACCCGGAGGCCGACTCGGAGCTTGTTTGGGGAAAGGCTGCCCTCGAGCAAAGGCGCCAGCGCACGCGGGAGCATCTGGCTAAAATTGCTCCTCGGCGCGAGAGCTGGATAACCAATAATAGATACTACTACGAGCTACTGGCCCGTCTTCTTCGATTCCTGGTGGAACCGCAGAAAAGGGTGCTATCGGTTCGTTGCGACATCGGCAATCTTTTGGCTGCCGTCGAACCAAGTGATGGGAAAGGCATCGATATTTCCACCGAGATGGTGGAAATCGCGCAGCAACGGAACCCATCCCTCAATTTCGCTGTGGCTTTGCCAGATACAGACGAGTTCCAACAGGCATTCAGGCCAGGTGAGACATTCGACTACATCCTGTTCAATGATATCGGCGATACCGTAGACGTCCTCCAAGCGTTTCGGAATCTAAAGCCGCTATGCCAGCGGCATACCAGGGTATTGGTAACAACGTACAATCATCTTTGGGAACCGCTCGTCACCTTTGCAGAGTGGACCGGGATGAAGGTTCCACGCACGGAGCAGAACTGGCTTTCCACCGCCGATATTCGGAATTTATTGAAGCTAGCGGGCTTTGAAGCTCTTGAGACGCATCGAATCGTTCTTTTCCCGAAATATTTGCCCCTGCTGTCTGGTTTTTTGAATCGACTTTGTGCACGCCTGCCATTCCTTAGCAAGCTCTGCATGACGCAGGTCGTCGTCGCGCGAGTGGTTCCGCCCGCCGTTGCCCTGGATGATCTTACCGTATCGGTCATCATTCCATGCAAAAACGAGAAAGGAAACATCGAGGATGCCGTTCGCCGTATTCCGTCTCTGGCGGGCCGGACAGAGATCATTTTCTGTGACGATCAATCGACCGACGGAACCGCCGAGGAGGTGCGGCGGATGCAGTTGTGTTATCCGGATAAGGATATTCGTCTTGAGCGTGGGCCGGGAATTTGTAAGTCCCGAAATGTCTGGACAGGCTTCGATGCAGCGAAAGGCGATGTATTGCTGATCCTCGATGCTGACCTGACCACAATTCCCGAAGAGCTGCCTTACTTCATTGAGGTTATCGTTTCGGGACAGGCGGAGTTTGTTAATGGATCGCGGCTGGTCTATCCCGTTCCAAAGGGAGCAATGAACGGAGCGAACATGGTGGGCAACAAGTTTTTCAGCGTCGCTTTTACCTATCTCCTCGGCCAAAGGGTAAAGGACACTTTGTGCGGCACGAAAGTTCTTTGGAGAAGCGATTGGGAACGAATTAGACCAATGCTGGGCAGTTGGGGGACCGAAGATCGTTGGGGAGACTACGAACTCTTATTTGGCGCCGCAAAACTGAATCTTAAGATTCTGGATTTACCTGTTCATTATCAAGAGCGCATTTATGGTTCGACAAAGATGACCAAGGTTTTTCGGAACGGTCTTGTTATGTTAAGAATGTGCTGGCACGGCTTCCTGAAGCTGAAACTTGGCTACTAATCCGGCCTTAGATAAATCTTCGAACTGCGTGCCAATAAATGGCGCGCGATTTGGAAATCGTGCTCATCTGAATATTTTGTGGTGCAAGAACGCATTGCTAAAGAAGTTCAACACGGACGTTTCCTAGCACAGCACGGGGCAGGGGAAATTTGGAATTGGGAAAGTCCGGCCGGAAAACTTCGCTGGGCGCGGCGGGTAAGGATGCTCAGCAGTCATTTAAAGCCAGGGATGACTGTGCTCGAGTTGGGATGCGGCACCGGCTCTTTCACTCGGGAGCTGGCACGTTCGGATGCGGAAGTCGTCGCAATAGACGTGTCCCCCGAGCTTCTGGAAATCGCCAGAGCCAATTGTTCCGCGCCAAATGTTCAGTATCAAATCCAGAACGCCTACGCATTGAACTACCCTGAAGGTGCGTTCGACTCTATCGTGGGCAGCTCGGTTCTGCATCACCTCGAAGTCGAAGCGGCGATACGTGACATGTACCGCGTGTTGAAGCCAGGAGGTACCATCTATTTCACAGAGCCAAACATGCTGAACCCACAAATCGCGATACAAAAGAATATTCCTTGGATCAAACGAAGGCTTGGCGACTCACCCGATGAGACGGCATTCTTCCGTTGGCCGCTCCAGCGGCTGCTTGAGCAAACAGGCTATCGTAATGTTCGAATCGATCCGTTCGATTTTCTACACCCAAAAACGCCGGTTCCTCTTATCGACCACATGAAAGCGTTCGGACAGTTTCTTGAGAACCTGCCTGTCATTTCGGAAATTGCAGGCTCACTCTATATCCGTGCGAGCAAATGAGCGGTGCGTCTACAGTCTCGCACGGCCAGGAGGCGGAAGATCGAGCCGCGACTTTACGTAATCGTGCGCGGCTCGGCGCCAACAAGAATCTTCTTTTTTGGTATAGCGAGCTTTACCGGGATCAATTCCGCGACCTTCCCAATCCGCTTACGCTGTCAATACTGGAGGTCGGCAGTGGCACTTCGCCACTCAAACAATTTGTCTCAAACGTCATAACAAGCGATGTGCTTGATCTTGACTATCTCGACCTTGTGTTTGACTGCCACGAGATCGACAAGCTGGATGCAATCAAAGACAACAGCATCAACGTCATTACGCTTACGAACGTGTTACATCACCTGAAGAACCCTATTGACTTTCTTAACCGGGCTGCCAGCAAATTAAAATCGGGTGGCAAAGTGGTCGCCACTGAACCTTTCTTTTCTGTGTTATCAACACCTATATTCAAGTATCTGCACCACGAACCAGTGGATTTCAGGATCTCGGAGCCTGAGTTGGGCGAGGTGCAGGGGCCGCTGGCATCTGCGAACATCGCGTTACCGTGGCTAATATTCTGTCGGCGGCGCGACTGGCTGCAACGATTGAACGAGAATTTCGATGTTGCCACTCTTTCGGCTCGGC
Organism: Verrucomicrobiota bacterium; assembly: GCA_046732035.1. GTDB lineage: Bacteria > Verrucomicrobiota > Verrucomicrobiia > Chthoniobacterales > UBA10450 > Udaeobacter. Next base: position 11,746 of record JBKPMH010000110.1, on the reverse strand, counting down.
CGTTTAGCGCACTAGCGTACATGGCTACTGGTGGAATCTCGCACAAGCTGCCGATCCCACACTTTCTCTATCGTATCTTGTTTTCAACAGACCTGGCAGTGAGTCGCCACTTTCCGCGTTTCTGCGCAGCTTTTTTTACCATAATCCTGACACGACGTTGATGTGTCCACAGGTAGCAGCGAAGTGCCAATGTCCACAACTTCAGTACTACGTCGGGCTGCTAACAAGGTGTACCAACGCGCCTTTCCCATCTATCGCCCGATTTATGCCGCCTACAAGACCTACGCTGATCGCGCAGAGCGAAAACTGATCAGGAAGATTTTGTTTCAAGGCGCTGTTGTTGCAGATGTCGGCGCTAACATCGGAATTTACTCGCAGTTTCTTTCCTGCTGTGTGGGCCCAAGTGGCCTGGTTCATTCCTTCGAACCAGCGGGAGATAACTTCAGGCGGTTGTCTGCTGCAACGCGTGATGTTTCAAACGTCCGACTCACTCAAGCTGCCGTTGGAGAGCGAAGCGGCCGGTGCGAGCTTTACGTTTCGGACAAGCTAAATGTCGATCATAGAGCGTACAAGGCCGATGGAGATTCGCGTCGCGTAGTTCCAACCCAAATGGTCGCGCTCGATGATTATTTCAAACGCGGCCAGCGCGTTGACCTGATCAAAATGGATATTCAAGGATATGAGCTTCACGCCTTACGCGGCGCGCAGCGCGTGCTACACGAGAATGCGGACATCAATCTCTTGCTCGAGTTTTGGCCTGCTGGATTGGCGCAGGCAGGTGTCAGGTGGGAAGAACTTGTCGAGCTGCTTCAGCGCTTAAAAATGAATCTCACTGTGGTGCGAACCTGTGGTTTGGTTCCGTTCGATGCGCGCGACGTTCGAAACGATATTTCCTGGTATGTGAATGTTTTCGCCCATCGTCGGCGAGCCTAGGCGCGGGTTGGGTGGAGCAATGTAACCCTTACAAAGGATCTAACCAGGAGTTCTAGGCAAAATCGTGTTAGCGATTATCGTGGCCTAGATGCGCATAATTATTGTCACTGGGTCCGCAGGATTGATTGGTTCGGAAACTGTAAAGCGGTTCGCGAACGAGGGGGCACATGTTGTTGGAATTGATAACGACATGCGCGCACAGTTTTTTGGCGCAGAAGCGTCCACCAAAAAAACGCGGAATGATCTAATCGCAAACGTTCGTAGTTATGAGCATCATGACCTCGATATTCGAAAGGCGTCTGCGGTTGACCAATTGTTCAAGAGCTATTCCGGAAAAATCGATGCTATCGTGCATACGGCCTCACAACCGTCGCATGATTGGGCGGCTCGCGATCCTCAAACCGATTTTACGGTTAACGCAAATGGCACTTTGAACCTGCTCGAAGCGGCAAGAGCATTTTGCCCCGAAGCTCCGTTCGTTTTCACTTCAACAAACAAAGTTTACGGCGACACCCCAAACCAGTTGCCACTGCAAGAGTTGCCAACGCGGTGGGAAATCGAGCCAAAGCATCAGTATCAGGCGGGAATCTCAGAAAGGATGAGCATCGATTACAGCAAGCATTCGCTTTTCGGCGCATCCAAAGTCGCGGCCGATATTTTGGTGCAGGAATATGGGCGTTATTTTGGGATGCCGACGGTTTCTTTTCGCGGCGGCTGCCTCACAGGACCAGCCCATGCCGGTACAGAGCTTCACGGTTTTCTTTCTTACCTGATGATATGCACGGCGACTGGCAGACCTTACCGTGTGTTAGGATACAAGGGCAAGCAGGTTCGTGATAACATCCACAGCTTCGATTTGGTCGAAGCGTTTGTCGAATTCATCCGCGCGCCGCGTAGCGGAGAAGTGTACAACATTGGGGGAAGCCGTCATAGTAACTGTTCGATGCTCGAAGCGATCGCCTTAAGTGAGCAAATAAGTGGACGCAAATTAGCCTGGAGCTACGAGGAGACCAACCGGGTGGGCGACCACATCTGGTGGATCAGCGACGTTAGAAAGTTCCAGAAACATTATCCTGCCTGGAAATTTCGCTACGATTTGGGAGACATTATGGAAGAAATTCATCGAGCGGTGAGTGAACCATGAGTAGGTGCTCAAGCTATCAGGCATCGGAAGGTCCAAGGCGATGAAGTCATCCATCATGGCCGGGGATACTGGACAGGAGGGTTGATTATCTATTGAACGCCGTCCTAACCTTCGCAAGAGCCCAGTGGCCGCATTCGATCAGGGGTTCTGAATGTTCAGCCTTTTGCTGAAATACACAGGCGGCGAGACAGTATGACCCGTTTGCTCTGGTCGGGGAGTGAATTTTTGCGTCTGGGCATCTTCCTCGTCCAGTACCAACCAGACATAATAGGGCAGCACAACAAGTTCTGACCCCCGCGGCAATTGCTTGAATGCCGAGGAAAGAGGCGAATACCCGCCTAACGGGAGGGTTCGAATAAAGTCTTTTCTGGCAATATTTGGCAACCACGTAGGCTGGATATCATCGGTCAGACGCAACTGATAGCCCGCTTGCAGTGAGCGCAAATCGAAGGGACTCGAAGAAGGCGTTCCTGCGACGAGTTCACCAATCATCACCCTGACTGGGTGCCAGCCATTTTTCTCACCTAAGTCAGTCCTGAGCAAATACCACGGAGCCATGACGATTAAGAGTGAAAGCGCTCCGCCTATGAGTGCTACCGAGGGTAGAGCAAAGTTGGACTGGGAGTCTGCGTTTGACTCGACGGTCGTTCGACGAAATCTGTTGACAGTCAGCAAGTACAGACCGCCTACCCCAAAGGCAGGCAGCAGAAAAAATAAAGGAAGCGTAGCGGTATAGATACGCGTCTCTCCGTCCCACGGCGGCGCGAAGGGAAGTGAGGTGATAATTCCCAGCAACGCAGCAAGATTAAGCCAGCTCAATCCTTGGTATACTTTGATCTTCGGTGAGAGGCTCCCGCGCCTAAGTAAGAACAACAAGGAAAACGCAATTCCGAGAGCCGTAAACCACCGAGCCGATTCTGTAAACCAGACAGAAGGCATTTCCGCAATGGAAGCGCGAAACGGAGTGTTCTTTGACCAGAAAAACTGGGCTGCGCGCGACCAGCCTCTCACGACCTTGTCTGGATGATGTCTGATCTCGTACAAACACTCCTCCCGCAGTCGGCGTAGTCCTTCTACATGAAGTGACACCGTCGCCTGCCAATTAGAAGGGGTCATAACAGACATATTTTGCGACACCTGTTGAGAATGTTTCAGCCCATCTCCCCAATTCCCGCCATTTAACATTCCATAAATGCAATACCAGCCGTTAGAAGGGACACGTGCCGCCACAACCCGGTTGTATGTGATGTCGTGTAAGAGAAATGATACGGCAACAGCGATTGCACCTAGAAGAATCATTTTGCCTCGTACCTTCAAATTACTGTCGAATAACTGCCAAGAGGCGAGGATGAGAAACGGTAGCGTCATATACGCAGCTGGCCTGGCGTTCAAAGCCTGGGTGAGAAAGAAGATGCCGCCACAGTAGAGCCACGCTTTGGCCTTTCCTTGGGTTGTGACGCCTTCTACCAGCATGGCAACTGCACACAGTGAATAGAGAACAGCCAGTTGCTCTGTCACCAATAATCCAGCGCAGTGGATACGTATTAAGAATGTGACACAGACCAGGAACGCTGCTGCTATCAGCCCGCCAAAGCGAAAACGGATTACCTCGAACGCCGACCACGTGGCAAGCGCCATAACAATGGTAAACACCAATGTGATCGTCCGAAAGTCGTGTCCGAAGATTCTTAGCAGGATCGCCAATAGCACAGGAAAAGGCTGCCTGGGTCCAAGCATGAACGTGATATGTTGCCCATTGAGCAGTTCGCAAGCCTGGGTATAATAGAAACACGCATCATTTACCGGAAAGATACCCCAGATTTGAAGTAAGCTGCGCGCGGGATGGGAACCGGTGTTGTAGCACCACGCTTGGAAGCTCGCCTGGGTTAGCGCGATAACTAACAACGACCATGCACCCGCTCCTGCGCGGCGAAATAAGCGCGGCAAAATTGCTGCGATCGCGCTAGCTGCGAGGATTGGCCAGGTATCTTTACAGATTGGACGCAACCACGCCACTGGTGTGCGGTGACTCAGAATCCAAACGGCGGGAAGGAGGGCTGCCAGAAGATAAGCAACCTGAAGACCTTTTCGAGGCCAGCTCAGTCGAGTTTGCTGGATCCGAATCGCGGAATTGCCGAAGTCGAGTAGTTCGGTGAATAAGGTCAAGGGAAAAAGTCCTTACAACAATTTTACTGTGCCGTAGGTTCAAACTGATACATTGGGCGAGGGCCGCCAACCACAAAAGCTAGAAGCAACACACTCATAACTCGTTTCGTGTCATTAAGATTAATGGTGTCTCACCAGTTAGCCATGTTGCTATCATTGGTGCCGGTCCGCGCACGGCAGTTTTTCGAGGCCCTTCGAGCCGTTGCTATCCTGAGGGAGCATTTCCTTCGGAACGTCGTAAACCAAATAGGAGTAGGCAATGTGATCGACGGGAGTGAAATGCTCTCTCAACCATCTGTACTCCTCAGGACTGCGATTGATTCCAACCAGGGCGTTGACAGGCACGACAATTCGACCGGCCTGCGGTTTACGAGGATCTACGATCACTCCAGGATGACGGCGGAGATATTCAGTGAGATACCAGTCGTTTCCGCGCCAATCCAGATTGGAGTCTGCAAGGTGTCGGAAGGCGAGTTTCCTGTCCGGAACAAATTCATTAAAATACGAGATAAAATGTGGATAGTACGAAAGAGCCGATGCAGCAGTCCAAACGACGAGAATCACGGCGGTACATCTTCGAAGCTTGGATTCGGGGGCGACCAAAAATCGTCCGCAAAAGATCGTAGCCAGCGCGAATACAGGTAATACATGACGAATGCCGATCTGCGCGTTAAAAAAGAAGTTGAAATAGATCCAGTAAAGCAGAATCGGAACCAACAAAAAGATCTCATCTCGACGAAGCGCTCGTGCCGCTGGCTGGACACGCCTTGAAAAGTATCCAAACAATGCGACCAGAAATATGATCTGCTTCGCAATCGGCACCTTGAAGAACGCCGCGTAAAAATAATATCCTGGGAATCCGCGAAGCGTCCCGTCACCACGATTCACTCGAAGATGCCCTGCCATGTAAATGTTTCGCCAACCCTGGCCCATTCGTTCCTCGAACTTCACCAGATCCAGGCCTCGGACGTAAGGCACCGGAAGTGGAAGGGGCAGGTTGCGGACGATCGGAGTTGTCTGGAGTTTTTTGAAGATTGGATCTTTTAAGGTGTACCCAGACAAGGGCGTTCCAATTCCAGCAAAGCAGAACCCCAGATTAATTGTCACGATACTCACCCCAACGAAGAACATTATTACGATGAACCAGTGGCGCAGTTTCCAGCTTGGGCTGTGTGATTGGTCAGGCTTCGTCCCTTCAGGTGTTGGCCTGAAGCACCAATAGATCGTGGCAGTCACCAAAAAGATCGGATATAGATAAATGCACGAGTATTTGGCCAGTTGGCTTAAGCCGAGAGTCGTTGCGCTGACAAGAGCTCGTCGTTTGCCGCCTAACTTTAGAAAATGCCAAAAGTGGTAAAGTGCCATGGTAGTCATCAAAGCGGCCGGCAAATCAGCCGTCACCAACTGGCCGTGTGCCAACAGATTGGGATCGAACACGTAAAGACTCAGCGAGAGAAGAGCTCCGCTCCGACCGTAGAGGTCATAACTCCACTTTAATACGTATAGCGCCAGCAATAACGAAAGCGCAATGGTTGCGTACCGCCCACGAGTTATCTGACCGCTCCAGGAAGTGTCTAGTGGAAACCCGGCCGTCCGAGCGAGGACCGCCAGATTGATGCTCGTCATGGCATGCACACTTGAAAAAGGCATGGTGCTGCTATTTAGAGCGCTGGTTCTCTCCGGAGCCCCATTTAACACGCGATAGCCGTATTCGTAGTGGAGAGGCTCATCGGTAGTAAGCCCCTTGTGATGCAAGCTCGTCATCTGTGTCAGCAGCATTACAGCTAACAGCGCGCCACAGACGGTTAACCAGCCGGGCATCGCCACCCATTGTCGAACTCGACTACTCATTGCCAGGTTCCGTAACACAAAGGGCTGACCGCTTAATCCGATTTTGGAAGCTTGGGCCAACGGATGATATCTGCGTTGGATTCACTGATTGAAATGATGTAATCGACGTTCGCCTGCTGCTGTGGCGTGAGTTCATTTACATTTTCGACCCAAATACGGAGGGAATGATCATTCCAGACCAGAGAAGCAATAAAAAAGGTATGCCACTTGTTTTGGAAGAGCTTTTCTTTCGACAAAAGCAGAATGCTACTGCCATGTAATGGACGTAGACTCAGGGAGCGGAGCGTATGGATAACCTGGGAGGTGTTGGCTCCTATGTTGAACCAGGGCACTCGAAGGCGCTCATTCTCTCGCTTTGTAAACGCTGCGAGAGCGAACGCCACTAAGAGTGTGGCGACGATTCGGAAAACTCGAAGAGTTACCTCCCTGGAAGGATTCCATATGATTGCGCCTGCTGCCGCTGGCAGCGCGCGGTTCCCAAGCAATACCAAAAACTCCGAAATCAGAGTGATCAAATCAAACGTAACCTTTGCGAAGATCATTGCCCATCCGAACAGTAGAAGATAAAGAGATGCATCGCCGCGCACGGGGACTATAAAAGCAACGGGAAGAGGCACGATCACTATCCAGAAGGCCATGAGCTGAAGCGTGCGGTCGCGGCGTAGAAAGGCATAAACAAAAACCAAGGCCCACAATAGGAGTAGCGCTATTGGCGTGATTGTATGCCCGGCAAACAACAATTGACCAACAAACTTGGCGTTGGAGGCGGTGAAATTATCCCACGAATACCTGGGTCGATAAGGATCTAAACTCGCCAGCGAGCCGTTGCCGTGAAGTTTTCCGTAGATGTAAAAAACCGTTAACAATCCGGCAATTAACGACGGCGCGGCGTAAGACCGGATCCAGCGCAGGAATGCTTTCCAGTCTACCCAGCTATGGAACTTCAGAAACTCATAGATTAGCGCCATCACAGGAAGCGTAACTGCCATCTCTTTGCAGTTCAGCGCCATAACATATAACGCTAGAAATCCCAGCAATTGCAGCGGATTCAGAGAGACCCCGCTCTCGCGGATATTCACGTAGTAGGCCAATGCCGCGAAGTAAAACAATCCACACAACACGTCATAAATAAACGCACCGACGAAGACGAGGCCGGCAAGCCGCGGGTGGTAACAAAGGGCAAGGACAGCGAGAAAAGCGATATAGCGCGAGGAGGCGAGACGCCGGCTCAAGTAATAGACCAGGGGAATGGACGCAACGAGAATGCTGATCTGGACAATTCGATAAGGCAAAGGATCCAGGCCAAAAAAATGATAGAGCGGCAGATAGTAAAGAGCACCCCCCGGGCGATAAAGGTAGAGGGGCAAATCATAAAGAGCGCCTCCTGGACAAAGAAATATTTTCCAAAATGCGATGTTTGCCAGGAACGATTTTAGCCCCCCGGCACACCAACAAATTCCCATGTTCATCATCTCATCTGAGCGAAAACCGCCCCGCAAAGCTGGAAGAGCAAAGTATAGGAAGTAAGCGATGAGAACCGTTACGCAGCTCGCATCCGGGATGATGTCTCGATACGACCGCTCTGTTTTTGCACTTTTCGCTTGAGCTGAAATTGAAGGAGGAATCATGCGATCGCCTGCGAAATTGCAGCCGTGTTGAGCGCGTTTAACCGGTGCGAACGGTTGATTTGTAGCTCGCTGCGCAGGGTCGGATTAGCATCATTATTTATGCCGCGCCTGGCTGAAGTCGAGCGATACCTAACCGGCGCCTTTGGAAAAACTTGAGCACCACAAAAAGGAGAAGCAATAAGATCGTGATTCGATTCAATGCCATCAAGAGTCGGAACAACGTGGGACGATACTCGAATTCGACACGATTCTTGCCAGCGCGTAGAAGCACTCCAGTTTGCCACTGATTGATCCGCAAGACGGGTTGCTTTTTACCGTTCACTCGGGCCTTCCAAGCCGGCGTGAACCATTCGTTCAGAACCAGCAATGAAGCCGAGTCAGACTGAACAATCGAGGAATTTCGATTCGGTCTATCGACAATCTTTCGGATTCGATCTCCCGGATGCGCCAGCGGCCCGGAACCTCCCAGAAAGCGCTGGACTGTCTCGAGTTCGGTGGCGTTCACATAGGCCATGGAGAGGTAGTCAAAGCCCTTCCTGACAATCTGTGTGAATTGCGTCTCGTCTTTGGTCGAACCTGACACCCCGTGCACCAAGGTGAGTCGCCCCATCGGACGAGGATTTTCGTATAGTCGGTAGCCTTCAGCCTCCAAGATCTGTTTAGCATTCGAATCGAGCGGGGAATCATTAGGACCGCATAAAACGTAACGGGCACTCATCATTTCACACAGATGAGGAACGTTAGTCAGATTGCTGAAACGAAACTGATCAAACGGCTGAGGGGTTAACGAATTGTAAAAGCTCTTAAGGCCATAGTAGCTCGCGTTCATCGCCCAAAGCCGATCGGAAAATGCCTTATCACGAAAATCTACCCGGTAATCTTTGTTGATGTTTAGGGCCACGCTCTGAAGCACTCGGTGACTAAGCAGGTTGATCGGCTTGTCGAACTCTGACTGCGATACGGCAATTCCCCTGACCGGAATAACAAGTGCCGCGGTCGAAACGAGTGCCGCAGCTGATACAACTGCTTTGTAACCGGGCAGCTTCCAAGCCCTACCAATTAGAAACATGATCGGTGCCAATGCCAGCATCAAAAATCCGCTCCTACTTCCGCCCTGAGCATTCTGAAGAAGTTCCCAGACAATAATTCCGGCAAAACCCAGACCCAACACAACCGGTGCGATCAACGAAGATATATTCCCACTTCGTTTTGACTGCTTGAGCCTTTGCGCCAGCAGGACATAGCCAAGCCCGCCTAAGAAGGAAACCCCAATTACAAACAAAACGAGATGCCGTCCTGCTTCCCGAATACGGTTGATGAAAGGAAGATGGAAGTTTACATAGGCCAATCCCAGGTTGGTGCCAAGGCTCGACAGCAGACCGTACGCGCCGATGATTGCAAATGACAAAAGCAGCATGCGAAGAAAAGGCTGGAGCTGCCGAAAATAAATTGCTGTCAGGAGCGCTCCGGCGGCACCAAGCGGGCCTACGTAGGGACTGCCGACAATATGAATCGAGCTCGGTTTGATTAGAATACCCGCGAGCTGACTCAGGCCAAGTTGGGTAAGATTAAAGCTTTCCCATGGAATGTGCGCATGCCCAATCACTGCCGCGCCTGCTCCAACGTGGCGGATCATTCCACCGACGGCAACGTACATTGGAAGTAGTGCGGCTCCGGCAAGGCCGAACGCAATGGCACCGCATAATAGCAGAGACCAACCGAGCCGAAATACCTCTGCAGAACGCCGATGCAAGCACATCCATAAGACCCCTGTGGCAAAAAGTATCAGACAACTCAGAGCGGCATGAATCACCGGCTGTGAGGCGCTTCCCAACGCAAGCAGACCTGCCGCAACAGAAAACAGAATTATTGCAGACGCCTTGCCTGGAAATCGCAGTAGTAACACGCCGCCTGCAAGCACCAAGGGCAACCAAGCATAGCTGGCTGCGATAGTGATCCAGCTTGCGTAGACCTCGGTGTTTCGCGCTAGCATCCCGACGGATGCGCCCACGTACGCGGCCCACGGTGGAATAGTTGAACACCGCAGCAAAACATAAAGGTTAACGTAGAAAACTAAGAGGTGAAGTAACGTTAGATTCGTGAGCGTATAAAGCGATGCCAATGGTCCCCCGTAGTTAAGTAATCCAAAGAAATAAAACGGATAGAGAATCGAAAAGTGGGGGCTCTCAAATACTGGAAAACCTGTCCCAATGTCTGGCAGGTAGTATGGAACCGCACCAGACAAGGCCAGCCGTGAGGCCTCGGAAAATATGGGCGCGTAGATGTGGACGTTATCTAGAAAAGGTGCAAACAGAAGCCGAGATGCCAAGAACGGTGTGTAGCGAAGCACAAAAGTAGTAACCAGTGCGAGAACTACAAAGCCATCCGACGCACCACTGGAGTGAGGTTGCTCTTGATTCATCAGCTTGCGGGTTGCTACCGACAATTGGGTGTCATCTTGACTGTGCGGATACTTCGAGATAGTGCCCACGACTTACTGCAACAAGCAAAAACAGTTTGGGCCGACAACTGGGTCGCGGCAGCTCGACTCGATGTAGACTGGCGAACGACGCGCCGAACCGGCCATAGTTCCGCTCAATTCCAACTTTTCCCGGCTGCAACGCTCCAAAACACACAGCGCGCCATTTTTAATGAATTATTAGCGCTTCGAACAAAGGATAATGAAAAGTTCGCTGGCGGACCGAAACAGTTTCGGCGATAAAAGCGAACTGTTATGGAATTCGCGTCCGGTAACACAATCCTAATCATCGAGGATGAACGCGACGTGGTCGATCTTCTCGCGCTCAACTTGCGCAAAGCCGGTTTCGCGACCTCTACCGCATCGGACGGCGCCGCCGGACTCGAGAAAGCGCGCAGCGAAAAACCGGCTTTGATCATTCTTGATCTCATGCTGCCGAAAATGCCCGGGTTGGAGGTTTGCAAAATTTTAAAAAGCGATCCGGGAACTCGACAGGTCCCGATCATGATGCTCACGGCCAAAGCCGAGGAGGTTGACAGGATAGTTGGTTTGGAGTTCGGCGCAGATGATTACGTAACCAAGCCCTTCAGTCCTCGGGAAGTGGTGCTACGCATTCGAGCCATCATGCGTCGCGGCGACACAAAACCGGACGATGACCGGCTGACCGCCGGCTCCATTACCATCGATCCGTCACGTTATGAAGTTTCCGTAAGCGGTAAACGAATCAATCTCACCAGTCTTGAATTTAAGCTCTTGCGCACTCTTATTCAGAGGCGCGGCCGGGTGCAGGCGCGCGACCGCTTGCTAAACGACGTATGGGGCTATGAAAGTGTCATCGACACGCGAACCGTGGATACGCACGTGCGACGGCTGCGTAAAAAACTTGGCAAGGCCGCTGAGGCAATTGAAAGCGTGCGTGGGTTCGGCTATCGAATGAAAGAAAAGTAAGGCTAGTGTTGTGCAACCGGTATGGCTTGCCATTTTCAACTCAACCCGCCGGGTCGCAGTTCTTTGGGCGAATTTCGGCGTCGCTCGCTTGGCCAATATCGCAGTGGATACAGGCGATTCGCTCGCTTCTTGAAATTCGCCCAAACTCCATGCGGCGATCGGCAAGCCATACCGGTTGCACAACACTAAATGTATTGGCTACTCCTCGGCGTGCTCTGCGCTTTATTCGCAGTGACCGCGCTCTTTCTCTGGCAAAAATGGGCTGCGCCGTGGCCGGAAATTGAGCAGCTCGTTTCGCAAATCGCCCGCGGTGAAACTCCATCCACATTTCTGATCAACGGTGGAACGGATTCGCAGCGTGTTGGACTAGCGCTGGAGACTATTTTTGCCAGGCAACGGGAACTCGAACGCCAGATCGCCGGACGCGAATCCGATACGCAAACCATCCTCGGTGCCATGGAAGATGGCGTCTTGGTCGTTGATGCGCGGAGTCGCGTCACGCTGATGAATTCCACGTTTCAAAAACTATTCGATCTGAGAGAGGCGGCAGTGGGTGTTCCTTTGGTGGAGGCCGTTCGCCACGCCACGCTGGATCAA
>JBKPMH010000109.1:0-9444 GCA_046732035.1 Verrucomicrobiota bacterium | reverse complement strand
GGGTGAATCCGGTCTTTGTTTGTGAAATTAAATTCGCCGAGTGGACGCGCGACGGAAAGTTGCGTGCCCCAGTTTTCCTTGGGTTGCGAGAAGACAAAGATTCCGTAGAGGTTGTGCGCGAGGGGTAAGCGGACTCGAATCAGATCGGTGCGCATTGTTATGACTTGGCCTCGGAGTGATGGGAAAAATTTTCTGAAGTTACAGGGAAATTTCAGATTCTCATGCGAATCCATCAGATCGGACCGCTTTTTTAGAGTGTTCCGCCGAAATATTATGGAGGAATGGAACGCGGTATGTCTGAACTCATTGAAAAATTGGGGTACCAGGGTCAAGCGAAGGCGTGCCGCACACGCGTTGTCGCGTATGCTGGCCGCGCCGTGTCTGAACTAGTGGAGCAGAGAGATGCGGATTTTGCCGCCCAAGTGCTGGAAGACGCGGTGGAAGCGGTTCGTCATGCGCGAGAGTTGGGCCGGAGGCGCTGCGGAGAGGTTTTCGAGCAACGCTTTACTTCCACTCGGATGGCTCACCACTTCGTACAGGTTTACCAGCGACTCACAATAAACCGACAGGCCAAGGTCTAGGAGGCGCGCATAACCATGCCCAAAGAAGTCATCCGCGTTCGCGACGCTTTTTACATTCGGTCGTCTTCGCCGCGTATCGACGTGCGTACCCGCGTACTTAAACAGGGAGACACATTCGCTGTGTTCGACCGGTTTGGGGATTTCGATACCTTCGGCACTGGTGAACTTGGACTGTTTTATCAGGATACCAGGTTTCTCTCGCGGCTGACATTGAAGCTCGGACAGGATCGGCCTCTGCTGCTGAGTTCGACGGTAAGGGAAGACAATGCAGTGATGGCAATCGATGCTACCAATGCCGACGCGTGGCGCGACAGCGAAATTGTCATACCGCGCGGTACGATGCACTTTTTCCGATCAAAGATTTTATGGGAGGGGGCGTGTTACGAACGACTCCGCATTCATAATTACGGACGCGCCGCCGTGGAGATTTCGTTCTCAATCGAATTTGACGCTGACTTTGCCGATATTTTCGAACTGCGCGGCACAAAACGAGAACGGCGCGGCCGGCGCTTAGACCCCCAGCTCACAGCCAATGAAATCGTGCTTGGCTACGAAGGATTAGACAATCGCGTTCGCCGGACACGAATTGTTTTTGATCCACCGCCGAGTCGATTAACCGAATCGCTTGCTACCTTCAAGATTCGAATCGAGGCCGGGGAAGCGGCTAACTACAGATGCACGATCGCATGTGAAGTGAATGGCGGTCCTCCCGCCGGGGTTCAGCCGTCCTATGAAGAAATTGTTCACAAAGCGGCGGCTGCACAGGAACGAGCGACCAGTCGCGAGCCCCAGATTTTCGCTGGAAACGAGCAATTCAATGATTGGCTCAATCGTTCATTGGCCGATCTCCGCATGATGCTGACCGATACGCCGTATGGTCCTTACCCCTACGCAGGTGTTCCATGGTTTAGCACCGTATTTGGACGCGACGGAATCATCACTGCGCTTCAGTGTCTATGGTTTGATCCGTCCATTGCGCGCGGCGTTCTGGCGTATCTCGCAGCTACTCAGGCTGATTCGGATAACCCCGAACAGGATGCCCAACCTGGAAAGGTGGTCCATGAAATGCGCTCAGATGAGATGGCTGTTTTGGGCGAGATTCCGTTTCGACGCTACTACGGCAGTGTCGATGCGACACCGCTATTTGTGCTCCTTGCGGGCGCATATTACAAACGCACCGGCGATCGCGCTTTCACGCAGTCAATTTGGCCAAACATCGAACGGGCGCTTGAATGGATCGACGGCTACGGCGACTCCGATGGCGATGGTTTTGTTGAGTATGCCCGCCAGACAAAACGAGGTCTGATTCATCAAGGATGGAAAGACTCTCACGATGCGGTCTTCCATAGTGATGGCACGCTGGCTGAAGCACCGATCGCGCTTTGCGAAGTGCAGGCGTATGTGTATGCGGCAAAACTTACAGCCAGCGACCTCGCGGCGCTCATCGGTCATCAAACACGAGCACGCGATTTAAAAAAGCAGGCGTTGAAATTGCAGCGCCAATTCGAAGAACATTTCTGGTGCGAGGATATTTCTACGTACGCACTTGGGCTGGATGGCAACAAAAAGCCTTGCCGAGTGCGGACGTCGAACGCCGGCCATTGTTTGTTTGCCGGCATTGCTACGGATGACCACGCCCGGCGTGTCGCGGCGACCCTCCTGGACGAGAGTTCTTTTTCCGGCTGGGGAATCCGAACCGTAGCCACAACTGAGGCGCGATACAACCCCATGTCGTATCACAACGGCTCGGTCTGGCCACACGATAACGCCTTGATCGCCGCCGGGTTCGCCCGATACGGCCTTACACAGTCTGCAATAGCTGTTATGGCCGGTCTACTCGACGCAAGCCTCTTTTTCGATTTGCATCGGCTACCCGAGCTTTTTTGCGGTTTTCCCAGGCGGCCTGGTGAATCCCCCACGCTTTATCCCGTCGCCTGTGCCCCACAGGCGTGGGCGTCCGGCGCCGTGTTACTGTTGCTTCAGGCTTGTCTTGGCTTGAACGTGATAGCTCCGGAACAGAGGCTCGTATTTTCAAAACCACTTTTGCCCGGATTCCTTCCCCAGGTAAGTCTCCGTGATCTTCGAGTACGAGAAGCGCGTGTTGACCTTCTGCTCACCAGGCACGCTGAAGGCGACGTCGGGCTCAACGTTCTTGGTCGGGACGGCGAACTTGAGATCGTAGTTTTGAAGTAAGCGCCCCCCGATCGCCAACTCTTTGTCGTATTCGACCTTGTCGTTTGATTTACCGCAAATATGGTGACGCATGAAAGCGAAGGTCGTCGTCATGCCCAAGGCTGCGGTCCTCGATCCCCAGGGCAATGCCGTGCGTGATGCGATGCGACACCTTGGGATGCCGGAAGTCCGCAGTGTTAGAATCGGAAAATACATGGAGATAGATATTGATGGTCATAACAGTGACCTCGAAGCCCGATTACGCGATCTCTGCCGCGATCTGCTGTCAAATCCAGTAATCGAAGATTACCAGCTGCAAAAAACGGATGCAGAGGACCGGAACAAGGCGCCTGCCTCGAATAAATTGCGAGCAAAGACTCCGCCGATGTCCAAGCCTCAACCAGGGAATCCAGACAGGAAGAAGTCGAAATGAAAGCGCTGCGGTATTTTTTCTGCGTCGTGCTGCCACCACTTGCGGTGCTATTGACAGGTCGCATCGCCAGCTTTTTTCTCAGCCTGCTTTTGACATTGCTCGGCTGGATACCCGGCGTGATTCACGCGTGCCTCGTCGTTAATGATTATCACGCCGAGCAGCGTGCCGCGCACTGAAACCAAAATGAGATTCGCTGTTATTCAGTTTCCCGGCTCAAATTGTGACCAGGATTGCCTCGCCGCGATCAATGGCCTCGACGGATTGCAGGCAGATTACGTGTGGCACAAGGAAACCTCGCTGGATGATTTCGACGCAATCGTATTGCCAGGTGGATTCGCTTACGGCGATTATCTACGCTGCGGCGCGATTGCGCGTTTTTCACCAATCATGAAAGCAGTGATTAATGATGCGCGAGCGGGCAAACTCGTCCTGGGGACCTGTAACGGATTTCAGGTTTTGTGTGAAGCTGGACTCTTACCGGGCGCGCTGGTTCGCAATCGTTCGCTGCGTTTCGTTTGTGAGATGGTTATTACTCGGGTTGAAGTCGACGACTCGCCATTCACGCATGGCTGTCCCAAGGGTTCACTCCTTCGATTGCCTGTGGCTCACGGCGAAGGCTGCTTCTTTGCGGACACGGCGACATTGCAAGAGCTCAATGAAAATCAACAGGTGATTCTGCGCTACTCCGATAACCAGGGTCGCGTTGTGCCGGAAGCAAATCCAAACGGATCGATTGAAAACATTGCGGGTGTCTGCAATCGCGATCGAAACGTGTTCGGATTGATGCCTCATCCTGATCGCGCCTCAGACGCGCAACTTGGCAGTATGGATGGTGCGAAGATCTTCCTGTCAATGGCACAAGCCTTTAGCACCAGGGGTGCAACCGGCCGGTTGGAGCGTGTGCAGCAGGTCGCGTGAGTCTTTTTATCACCGGGACGGACACGCGTGTCGGCAACATAATCGCAGTCCGGCTTCTGCATTTGTTGCGGGCATCGGCACGGTCGTGTGCCGGGATGAAACCGATCTGCTGTGGAGATCGTCAAGGTGCAGGGCTCCTGCTCACTGCGAGCAGGGACGGCCCAAACATCGACGAAATTAACCCAGTCTGGTTGAAAACGCCTGCGGCAACCATTGTGGGTAGCTCGAATCGAAAAGGCAACTATCGATAGCGGATGAGATCCTCGCTGCATCTGCTTACCTGCAGACCAAGTTCAACACCGTCATTGTGGAAGGAGCGGGCGGTTGGATGGTGCCGATTCATCGCGATTATTTCGTTAGCCTCTGCCTGTGGCGGTGAAGATTCCTGTCGCGGTCGTGGCCAATAACCGGCTGGGTTGCTTGAATCACGCAATTCTCGGTGCAAAACATTCGGCAACGAGGATTGTACAGTGCGGGGTTGGTATTAATTGAACAACGTTCAGGAAAGGAGCGACATCGCCGCCCTAACCAATGCACGTTCTCCGCGAGGTTCTCAAGGTTGCGATACTTGCCGAACTAGGGGAAAACCCTACCGAACTACCTGTGGACTGGCGACTTATGAGCGACCGAATATCGGGTGACAGCGTGTTGTGTCGATACAGCAGTGTAAAAAAAACGAACACGTCCCCGGCTTGATTGGGGTCGATGCTACTGGGAAAAGCAGGATGGCATCGCTGTTGCTCTCTTATTCCGGAAAACAACGCTTACTATATGCTTTTACAAAAAACCCTACACATGAGTCAGTCGGTGCCAGAGTGCAAAGCGCGTTTGGCCAGTATTCAATCATACCGGCGGCAATTTCTAATGGTAACCCGGGCCACTGTGACTTCGTCCAAGACTGTGGATTTCAGCTTCCGTGGGCCGCTCGGCTTTGAGGCACACACGGTTCTACTATCCGTTGATGGCGACACGCCGGAGCAATACGCGTTTGAGTCAGCAGGCGGAAATATTGCGCTGATGGGGATCGTGGATTTCGCCGAGATTCGGCCCAACTGCACTGAAGTCACTTTAGCTTTTCATTACGAGATCAAGAACAAACTATTTGCCTGGCTCGATCGACGATTACACTTCGTCGATAGCATTGTGACGGCTGAACTGCGCAGTATTCGTGCGCACTTTGAAGGAATCGCAGCCAGCTATCTCGAACATCCGCGCGTTTTGCCCCTGTTCCAGACGGCTACAGCCTGAGACAACAAGGGCTGATTGGACCGTTCAGACAGGCATTGCGCACATACTATTCGGCTTACTGGACTCGCACTGCGTGCTTTCTATCGAGACGGAGCGTCTGGCCAGGCTTAAGCACCATCGTCTCTTTCGGATCGCGAATTTTGCCGCCGTCGAGTTCCACGCTGCCCTGTTTAATCAGTCGCGACACCTCGCTATGCGATTTTTCGACGTCGAACACTTCGCGATAAATCTTTGAAGCGAGCGCCACGGCTGCCAGTCCGTTACCTGAAGCTGCTGAAAACCGAGGAAGATCGGCATGTTCTAGATCGCGGCTGCTAAAACGTGTGTTCCATTCGTCTAGCGTTTTCTGGGCGGCTTCCGGCGAGTGATAGTTTCGAACGATTTCACAAGCCAGCTGTTTTTTCGCGTCCAACGGATGCAAGCCCACCGGCGGCGTCCGGCCCAGTAGCAAATCATAGTATCGCGCCATCAAATCGTCTGAGATGCTCATCAATTTGCCAAACATCTCAACGGGAGGTTCGTTGATTCCGACGAAATTGCCGAGGCTCTTGCTCATCTTTTTGCATCCATCTAATCCTTCTAGAATTGGAAGTAGAAAAACGACTTGCTGCGGCAGGCGTTCCTCTTTTTGAAAATCACGTCCGATTAAAATGTTGAAAAGCTGGTCGGTTCCTCCCAGCTCAACGTCGGCCCGCACCATTACCGAATCCCAGCCCTGCATGATTGGATATTGAATCTCATGAGCCCGAATCGGTTGCTGGTTATCAACCCGGTTCTTAAAATCTTCGCGCTGCAACATTTTCTGCAACGTCACCCGACTGTTGAGTCGAATAACATCTTTAAATGACATCGATCGAAACCAGTCACCGTTGCACACAATTTCTGTCCGCTCCGGGTCGAGGATCTTAAAAGCCTGCTCGCGGTAAGTCGCCGCATTCTTCTCCACTTCATCGTGCGTCAATTGCGGCCGTGTGACAGACCGCCCACTCGGATCGCCAATCATTCCCGTGAAATCGCCGATGATGAGAACTGCCTGATGGCCCAAGTCTTGAAACTGCCGCAGCTTTTGCAAAACGATGGTATGCCCAAGGTGAATGTCGGACGTGGTTGGATCGACGCCGAGTTTGACCCGCAGCGGTTGGCCGAGCGCAAGTTTTTCGCGCAATTCAGTTTCGTTAATGATTTGCGCCGCGCCTTTGCTTAGAAACGAGAGAGCTTCGTCCGGCTGCATGATCAAACAATAGCGCGGACAGCCTGCGCGCTACTTGTTTTTGTTCAACAAATCGCGCACTTGATCAATTGTAAGCGGCGCGTTCTGGCGGTTGAGTGACTTTTGGCTCTTACCTTGGTCCACAAAAGGCCTGTTTTGTGCGTAAGCGCGACTGCCGACTTTCTTGTCGGATTGAGAGGCATGGTGAGGGCCGGGTGCCGATTGCGTTGCATAGGTTCGAGAATTTCCGACAGCTTGCCGCGATGAATTTCCAAACGCGGCACGATTGCCATGGAAAGATTGTGAATTGAATTCGCGCGTCGACAATTCACGCTGCTTCGAAAACGTTTTAGGGTTTGATTTCTTCTCCACAAAAAATGTGCCGACGTTTGCTTTCTTATTTATCGAAGTCCCATCAGCCGTGAATTTTTTCTTTTGCTCGCTGCTTTGCAGAGTCGTGTCAGGTTTCAGCAGACGATCGAGCAACTTCCGCTCTTGATCCTGGCCGCGAAGGCAAGATCCAGCGACCAGAAGCAAAACCGAAATTGCCAGCAATCTTTTCACCCAGAAGAGGCTGCCGAAGTTGTGATGCGTTTGTAAAGCAAATTTGATCACGAAAATGTGCTAAGGCGGAACGCGTTGTCCTCAACGCGTTGTTAAAAACAAAGGTTGCTTGGCAGACTAATTTTTCTGGGCCCGCTGCTGGCGATTGTTATCTTGCGCCTTTGGCGAGCATTTTTGCATCGTCTTCAGGAGGACGATCCACCTTTGACGGCCGGCGTGGACGACGCCTCGGCTTTTTGTTGTGTTTGATCGTCCCCTCAGAGAATAATTCCTGCATGTCTGAACACGTTTATAAAAAGATTGAGGTGGTAGGTTCTTCGCCCAACGGATTTGAAGAGGCGATAAAAAATGCTCTGGCTCGCGCTGAAAAGACCGTTCGCAACATGCGATGGTTTGAGGTCACGGAGACCCGTGGAGACGTCGAAAACGGCAAAGTCGGTCACTGGCAGGTGACACTCAAGATCGGGTTCACGCTTGAGTAATGAGCACCGGCGCGTGCATCATGGCGCAGGTCCAAAAAGGCAGCCCGTCAGCAAGCGCCGTTATCCGATATCTTTTTCCTGTTGGGTCGACTGGTAAAGCTTCGCCGCACCGTAGATTAGAATTGCGGGCCTTAACGCCATGACGAGCAATCGAAACAAACCGCTCACGATTCGGCCAAGTGGCAACCGGTTTAGAACATAACCCGCCACAAATGCACAAAGAAGCGACTGCGCCGGTTTTTCACGAATATAATCCTCCGTATCGCTGAGAGCTGTTTCGACCTGTTCTTTCACCCAATGCAGTCCGCGCTCGGGATATTCGGCGGCAAGTTCGGCAGATAAACGATCCATTTTGTTTATAGATTCGAATTCTAATCCTGCTTTGCGCGCATCGACCTGTCAACGCAAGGTCAGCCAAATCGAGGTAGCTCCTGCGCCCGATGGAAAATCAGGCAGCGCAAGAGACCGATGAAACGTGCCGGCACGGCGCGCTACCTTTAGTGCATATCGTGCCATGACCTCCAATGCATGGGCACGCAATGTGGAGCAATTCGTCGAGAGAAGGAGATGGCTGTCCCGCTCTGCCAGCTCGAGAGAATCGATGAGCAATCTTTCAAAATCATTTTCAACATGAAACGTCTTGCCTCCCGGCGAACGCGCAAAAGTTGGCGGATCAAGAATGATCACGTCAAATTTCTCGCCTTTACGCGCCAACCGCGGGAGCACCGTCATTACATCATCGGCAATGAAGCGGTGACCCAGCGTTGGGATGTTGTTCAATAAGAAATTTTCACCTCCGCGTGCCAGGGATTTTTTAGAAAGATCGATATTGAGGGTAGTTGCTCCCACAAGCGCGGCGCTTACCGAAAAAGAGCAGGTATAGGCAAAGCAGTTCAACAGTCGCTTCGGCGCAATCCGACGGACATAGCTGCGGTTTTCCCTCTGATCTGGAAACAAGCCCACTGAGAAGCCTGCGTTGAAGTCTATCCCAAATTTCAGATATCGCTCGCTGGCGATCGTCTGAAGGTTTTCAGTCGGGTTCCCACATAACAGACGCGGTGGTTCGCGCTGTTCGCCTTTTCGCGGGACAAAGCGCGCGAAGACACGTCCAATTTTGAAGTGGCTACCAGCGCTCCACTCCTTCAATTCCTGGAGGAGCTGCTCACGTGCCAGGAGTCTCTTGAACGAGATCACGACATCGCTTGCAAACCGTTCCACCCAGCCATCCTGCAGTGTGCAAAGCCTGTGCGCGTCCGTTCCCTCGGCTTGGAAGTCTCGAAACAAACTCGCGTCAATCCAGGCAGGACTCATTCGCATCAGCCACATTCAATGCCGCATTCTCGATACGGCTTGGCCGAAGGCATCGGTTGCCGCAAAAGCTGGCCGTCGCTACACTGCGTTTCCGAATGCAGCAAGTTACCGTTCGCGTTCCGGCGAGCACCTCAAATCTGGGCCCTGGTTTCGATTGCCTGGGTGTCGCCCTGCGCATTTACAACACCGTTACACTTACCAAGGAGCGCTCACCGAAACAACTCCAGTCGGAAATCATTTCAGACGCCGGCCGACGATTTTTTAAACAGGTCCGTGCCCGGATATTTCCATTCTCCGTTTCGATCGTGGAAAAAATTCCGCGGTCGAGAGGCTTGGGCAGCAGTGCAACGGTTCGTCTTGGCATCTTGCACGGCCTCAATCAGCTGAGCGGCGCTCCGCTTGATCGATTGACGTTGTTCAGACTAACCGCCGAATTGGAATGTCACCCCGATAATGCTGCTCCCGCAAGCTTCGGCGGTTTTACAGTAGTACCAGGCTCGGCCCTCAGCGCCGACCGGCTCACAC
>JBKPMH010000108.1:0-14570 GCA_046732035.1 Verrucomicrobiota bacterium | reverse complement strand
TGGGTTTTATAAGGAATTTGTTTCAGTAATGAATCAGATCGTTCCCGCGTACGCCGGGAACGTCGATCAGGTTGCATTATCTCTAACTGCAGGGCTGGATACCAGAGCTGTTATGGCCAGCTTGCATATGCGCGATCGTTCATTTCCGTGTTATACCTTTGGTGGAGTCTCGGGTGAAACGTTTGACATCGCAATAGGACGTAAGCTCGCAGCTGTCTATCATCAACCCTATCAGGCAATCAGGCTCAACGGCGATTTCTTCAAAAGCTTTGCAGGCTTAGCAGAGCGAACCGTTTATATCTCGGATGGTAATCACAATGCGTTTGGAGCCCACGACCTTTATTTCAATCGCATTGCGCGCAAGATTGCGCCAACGCGACTGACTGGAAAGTACGGCAGTGAAGTTGTGAGGGCGAGAAAGTTAATTCCTTTCTGGTCGTTCCCCATGCAAGCAGTAACCTCCGATCTGAGGCCGTTTCTCCAAAAGGTTCCTCCCCCGAAAGAGGTGAACAGGCTGAACCATTCGCTATCCAAGACAGTGGCCGAGAATATTCCATGGTATCTGTCGGGAAGAGTAGCTATTGAACAATCCCAGTTGGCGATACGCACTCCATACATGGATAACGCTCTGGTGAAGCTGTTGTTTCAAGCGCCACAGCCAGCAACCGATAAAGACGAACTGCAGGCACGTTACGTAAACGATTACAGTCCAGAGCTGAAGCGAGTCGCCACAGACATGGGAAAACTGGGAGTGAATGGCCACATTTTCGGGTCGCTAGTGCCGCGTCTGCAGCGCCTCCTGGCAAAAGAAGAATACATCTACCTTTATGCAACACCGCATTGGCTCACCCGCGTCGACCGGTCACTAGGAGCTTGGGGTCCGGAGCGAGTACTCAGCGGACGTCACAAATATGAGTTCTATCGCATTTGGGCTGCAACGCACCTGGCAGACTTTATCCGGGATACCTTGCTGAATCCGCAGGCAGACTACACCCGTTACTTTGACTACGGCGTGCTTAGCAAGATGGTGAAGGGCCACACAGCGGGGACGCACAACTACTTAAATGAGATCGACAAGGCGCTTACAATCGAGCTCGTCTGTTCATCTCTTTTGAGATGTTAACGTTCCGATTCCAATTTCGCGCGTAAAACTGCGAGCTGACAACCGTTAGAAGACATGGCCATCATCTGTCGAGATTATAGCCTCCTATTTATAATGACCCCAAGGACAGCGTGTACCGCGATCGGCAAGCTGCTTTGCGAACACTACGGGGGCGAATTTGTCCCGCCGGAAGATATTTTAGATCCAAATAATGGCCGTATATCTATTCAGAAAAAACACAGCACCTTGGCGGAACTCATCGAACATAAGCTTTTAGCACCAGAAGAAGCTAAATCGCTCTTCAAAATTGCTGCTGTGCGCAACCCATTTGATACATTGGTCTCACTTTATTTTAAACAGCGTTTTAAATATCAACCGCTACTCGAGGACCCTGATTCTTGGGTAAGCCGGTCTCCCACTTACGCGAGGAACATGAAATATGCCCGGGAGCATTCGTTCAATCGGTGGGTGTTTAGGAAATGTTACAGGCAACTCATCAAAAGATTGCTCGGACTTCCATCTTCCATGTTTGTTGACTATACGAAGGGAACAGACCTGGTGATGCGATACGAAAGCATCGAACGGGATTTAGAACGTGTGTTCCAGAAACTCGGCGTAAAGCCCAAGGCTACCATACCGGTTGTGAACCGAACAGACGAGCGACCTCAGCACAATTACAGATCGTACTACTCCAAGGCGACAGCGCTTGCCGTGAGCGTAGCTTTTCGGGATGATATCAAGGCTTACGGCTATGAATTTTAATCGTGGCTGTTATCAACGAACGGAAGCTGTATCTAAACTCAAGTCCGACACTGCGTGGAGGATTCAATGAGACGGACTTGTTTTGCTTGCCGCAAACGCTTCAGCATGGACTTGAAGTGGTACGAAGCACGCTTGAGCCAAATAATCGGCGCCAACCGAAGCCCACGCACGAAGAGATTTCGTCGGACTACGCCCGACTGAAAGGCAACTGTTCGAGCCCACCCGAATGTCTGAAAAGTTCTCGATGATAGGATGTCGCACTTGCGTTGATGAGCTCTGTGAGATGCGCGGCAGTGCTCGCCCAAGGTGGCATATTTGAAAAGTTCGGTCGAAGTTTCTTGCCTTTATTAGGATGCCCGGCCTAAGGAGGCTACCGCGCTGCTGTTGATTTCCGACTCTGGCGACGGTGGAAGCGCCTCCACACCAATTCATCTGCATGGATGAGCGAGTAATTGCGCGCAAAAGGCGCGCTTAATACGAAGATCAACTAATGAAGAAAGAAGCTACCTCACGATCCGTGTCGTTTAAGCTGCGCCTTTTTGTTTTTGCTCTCTCGATTGTCGGAGTGTTTCTGGCGCTGCTCGCCACGGCAAGTGCTCGAAGGTTGACCGGCGGGAGTCCGCACGACCTAGCTACGCAGCCGCATGGCCTAAGCGCAATCACACTCGCGCCTGAGACTGTGCAGGAGGCTTGGGTTGCCAGGTACAACGGTCCCGGCCAAGATTTTGATTCGACTGAAGCAATCGCAGTTGATAAGTCAGGTAACGTGTATGTGACGGGGCGGAGTTCGGATCCTGACTTCTCTACTCATTTTGCTACCGTTAAGTATAACCCACAAGGGCAACAACTCTGGGTTGCTCGTTACTACGGACCAGGAAATTACCAGGATACGCCTACCGGTATTGTCATTGATCAAACGGGCAACGTCTATGTTACTGGATATAGCTTTGGATCAAACAACAATTACGATTATGCCACGATCAAATATAATCCAGATGGAAAGCAACAATGGGTCGCGCGCTACAATGGCCCAGACAATGGCGATGACGGCGCCGAAGGGATTGCCCTCGACAGCTCAGACAATGTTTATGTGACAGGAAGCAGTGCAAACGCAGGTGGGTTCTCTGATTATGCTACAATCAAGTATAATTCGGCAGGGCAAGAACAATGGGTTCGCCGCTACTACAGCAGGCCGGGGAATTATTCCGACGAAGCCCACGCCATTGCTGTCAACGACTTTGGGGATACATATGTGACTGGCACCAGCGTATTCTACACAAGCGCCAGTTATGATTATGGAACAATTCATTACAACTCAGCCGGACAGCGACAATCAGTAGCCCGTTATAATGGTTCGGGACAGCGCGACGATTATGGAACAGCCATTGCGGTTGACCGTTCAGGAAGCGTTTATGTGACAGGTTCTAGTTGGGGTTCAGACACTGATTACGATTACGCTACGGTTAAGTACAACTCGACAGGGCAACAACTCTGGGTTGCTCGCTATGATGGCCCCATCAGCGGCAGCGATTACGCGCAGGCCATCGCAGTTGACGGGTTTGGCAACGTGTACGTGACGGGCGCGAGCGCCCAAACGACGAATTTCGATTCTGACTACGCCACCGTCAAGTATGACTCAATGGGGCTGCAACAATGGGTTGCCCGCTACAACGGACCTGCAAATCTCGATGATCAAGCTCATGCAATTGCACTTGATAGTAGCGGCAACGTTTACGTGACTGGACAAAGCATCGGCCTGGGTACTGACTACGATTACGCTACAATTAAGTACGATTTATCAGGCAACGAGCAATGGGTTGCTCGCTATGACGGACCTGCAAATTATTATGATGTTGCCACAGCTATCGCCGTTGATGCTTCAGCGAATATCTATGTTACGGGAAGCAGCGCCAACGTTGGGGCGAGCACGGATTTAGATTATACTACCATCAAGTACACACAGTCCGCCACGCCAAGCCCAACTCCAACTGCAACACCGACAGCCCCACCTGGGAGTACTGCAAGACCGCATCCGACACCGCGGCCACGCTTAAATCCGCCGGCACGGCCGTAAGGGGAGTAAGATCCCAGTAAACCAATCATTTTGTAGAAAACGCGGTTTTGCTGTGGCGATGCGCCTGATCTTAAATGAAAGCCCTAACTGAATTGATTTCCCCAATTTGCGATCTGGCAACCCAAGCCGGGGAACGGATCATGCACTTTTACCGCAACGGAGCGAACGTCACTTTTAAAGCAGACGCATCGCCCCTGACCGCTGCAGATGAAGCGTCGCATGCTTTTCTAGTCAAATCGCTGGAAGCCTTGCTCCCAGGTGCTTCGATAATTTCTGAGGAATCTGACGGGGTAACAGATCAGCGTATGGACGACGCAAGCTTGTTTTGGCTTGTGGACCCATTGGATGGCACGAAGGAGTTCGTGAAGAAGACGAACGAATTCACGGTCAATGTTGCTCTGGTTAAAGATCGCTCGCCGGTCTTGGGAGTCGTACATGCGCCGGCACTAAATCTTACTTATTACGGCGGACGAGGCTTCGGTGCCTGGCGGCAGGCTGGCGGCGAACCCAAGCCGATCCGTACCCGAGGAGCTGGTTCTTCTGACCTTGCCGTTGTCGCCAGTAAGGACCATGCCGGCCCCTTGGTCAGCGCAATGCTGACGCGTCTGACAAATCCGCAGCTTCGGTCAATGGGTAGCTCTCTTAAGTTTTGCCTTGTGGCAGAAGGAAAAGCCGATCTTTATCTGAGAGACTTGCCAACCATGGAGTGGGATACAGCTGCGGCCCAATGCGTCGTCGAAGCCGCAGGTGGAGGCGTTTACTCACTCGACGGTGCGCCCTTGCGTTACGGCAAATCTGGTTTGACGAATCCTGCCATCATGACAGTGGGAGACACTCGTCTGGGCTGGCAGAGATTAATCTAGCAAGCCTAGAAGTGTTGTTGGACTAGGTTGTTCGATGTGTTGAAGATTGAATGCCGACATCAGATTGATCCTCTATGAATGTTCTGATTATCAAACTTGGCGCCACCGGGGACGTCGTTCGCACGACTCCCTTATTGCGCCGATTGAACGGTTCGGTCACATGGATCACTGCCGCAAAAAATGCTGTGCTCCTAGGGGGGTTGGCTGATAATCTGCGTCACTTTTCCTGGGAAGAACGAGCCAGAGCGCTGGATATTCCCTATGACTTGGCCATAAACCTCGAAGACACTCTCGAAGTCGCACTTTTTCTGAGAAGAGCCAAGCCGGGTAAGATCTTCGGGGCGTACGCCGATTCATCGAACAGCCTTCGTTATACCGATGACTCCAAGAACTGGTTTGATCTTAGTCTGATCAGTTCATACGGTCGGGAGGAGGCTGACCGACTGAAGTTAGCCAACCGGAAGACATACCAGGAGCTGATCTTCGATGGCCTCGGTTTGCGATTTTCGAGTGAACCGTATGTGATGCCCAACGCGATTGAAACCGAGCTATCCGGTGACGTTGCCATCGCTGCCGAAGCCGGCACAGTTTGGCCAATGAAAAAATGGGCTTACTACGAACAATTGAAGGAGCGGCTTCAAAGTCAGGGGCTGACGGTGAATATGCTGCCAAAACGATCGTCGCTCCTGGAACATTTGGCCGATGTCAGCAATCATCGTTGCCTGGTGGGCGGGGATAGCCTGCCGATGCATCTGGCGCTAGGTACGGGGACGCCATGCGTGACTCTTTTTACCTGCACAAGTCCCTGGGAAATTCACAGCTACGGGATTCAGAAGAAAATTGTTTCGCCTTTGCTGGAAAAATTCTTCTACAAACGCGACTATGACGAGCGCGCCACGACCGCAATCACTATCGATGAAGTGTTCGACGCAGTGATCGATCGAGTGAAGCTAGCTGGTGCGAAAGCGGATATGCTTACTGCCCCCTGAGCGACGAAACGTCAATGACCGCCTCACCATCTGCAGTCACGCGGATCAAGTTGAATAAAACGCGGCGAGGAGACGCTGAAATTCCGGCGAAGTCTCATCAATCGTCGTTCGACATTGAACGTTCAGCGCCGCAAATCGCCTTATTGACCGGCGGTGGCGACAAACCTTACGCCCTGGGTATGGCAGCCGCGCTGACAGCGGCAGGATTAGACGTTGATTTTATCGGTAGCGACGATCTATGCGTGCCGGAGCTGCTCGCCAATCCTCGTGTAAGTTTCCTTAACTTGCGTGGAGATCAGCGGGAAGACGCAAGCTCGGTAGCAAAGGTACGGAGAGTGCTAAAGTATTACGTGCGGCTTATCGCTTATGCGGCGAAGGCAAGACCAAAGCTGTTCCACATTCTGTGGAATAACAAGTTTCAGCTGTTCGATTGCACGGTGCTGATGCTCTACTACAAACTGCTGGGTAAACACGTGGTTTTTACAGCCCACAACGTGAATGCGGGCAAACGGGACAAGAACGATTCATGGCTGAATCGGATGTTACTAAAGGTCCAATATGGGTTGTGCGACCATATTTTTGTTCATACCAAAGGTATGAAAACGGAGATGATGTCTGCGTTTGCAATTCCAGACCACAAAATTAGCGTCATCCCCTTCGGAATTAACAATACCGTTCCGAATACAAGTCTTTCGAGTGCAGAGGCAAAAGGCCGATTAGATGTAAGGAAGGACGATAAAGTCCTGCTATTTTTTGGGAACATTGCGCCTTACAAAGGGCTCGAATACTTGATCGCTGCCTTTAACCAACTGTTAAAGAGAGACGGCCGTTATCGCCTGCTGATTGTGGGAAAACCGAAAGGGCTGGAGAGCTATTGGAACCAGATCCGCGATACCATTGCAAGCAGCGGCATCGATCATCGCGTCATCGCCAAGATCGAGTATGTTCCGGACGAGGAAACGGAATTGTACTTCAAAGCAGCTGATGTTCTTATTCTACCTTATGCTCACGTTTTTCAGAGCGGTGTCCTTTTTCTGGGATATAGCTTTGGCCTGCCTGCTATCGCCGCGGATGTCGGAAGCTTGAAAGAAGAAATCATCGAAGGCGAGACTGGCTTCGTTTTCAAGCCACAGGACTCATCAGACCTAACCGCCAAAGTCGAAAATTACTTCAACAGCGAATTATACCACAATCTTGAAACTTATCGATTGTCGATCAAAGGCTATGCCAATGAGCAATATTCATGGAACAAAGTCGCCGCGACGACAACGGCTATCTATTCACGGCTTCTGACTTCCCACCTCCCTGGCCGGCCTTAGCCCTGGCGGACATCAGTCCTATGCCTCTGAGTTCTGACATCTGATCGCTGTAATGGCTCCCCTCGTTTCCATTCTAATACCCGCTTATGACGCTGAGCGTTGGATCGCGGACACGATCCGGTCCGCACTCGCGCAGACGTGGCCAAGGAAAGAAATTATCGTCGTCGATGATGGGTCCAATGACCGAACGCTTTCGATCACGCGTCAGTTTGCTTCAGAGCAGGTTTCTGTTGTGACGCAGAAAAATCAGGGCGCTTCGACAGCAAGGAACCGTGCTTTGGCGCTGAGTCAGGGCGAATTCATTCAATGGCTCGACGCTGATGATATTCTCTCGCCGGATAAAATAGCCAAGCAGATGAATGCATGGAGCCGTCACAATAGCAGGCGAACACTGCTTTCATCCGCATGGGCGTACTTCTATTACCGATTGGACCGAGCCAACTTCATTCCCAACTCGCTGTGGAGCGATCTTTCCCCAGTTGAGTGGCTCATACGTAAGATGGGTCAAAATCTTCATATGCCGCCAGCAACCTGGCTCGTAAGCCGCGAATTGACCCAAGCGGCGGGACCTTGGGACCGACGATTATCATTGGATGATGATGGCGAGTATTTTTGCCGGGTTATTCTGGCGAGCGATGCCATCAGGTTTGTGCCGGATGCCAAAGTATTCTATCGGATATCAGGTTTCGGCAGTCTGAGTAACTGGGATCATTCGCCCAGAAAATTGGAGTCGCAGTTGATGTCGATGCGGTCACACGTCGCTTATGTCCGATCGCTCGAGGACAGCGAGAGGGTCCGCGCGGCCTGCATGAATTACCTGCAAATACGTTTCATCCATTTCTATCCTGAACAGCTCGCGTTGATTGAGCAATTGCAACAGCTGGCAGCAAGCCTCGGCGGTCAATTGCAGATTCCGCGGTTGCCTTGGAAATACTCCATGATGCGAAGCGTGTTGGGTTGGACTCTAACCAAGAGGTTTCGGCACTGTTATAACCGGTGGAAGGCTTTTCTCTTGCGATTTTTTGATAGGACGTTGTTCTATCTGCAAAGGGCAAGTCAAGATTCGTCAAGTAGTCACTACCCCGGGAGCTCCAGAGTGGCACGGGCTCGCCGCCTGGCTCCTCCCACGATGGCCGGCCGTTGACTTGTCTCGCAATGGCAAGGTACGAAAGCTTGAGTCCTTCATTTGCCCAGCAGCTCACGCGCGCGTTTCTCTTTTGCAAGTTCCGAACCCAAGATGCTTAGTACTGAAATAGACCTAGCCAAGAGCAAGGCAGTAGTTCGCTCCACTCAACTCGAGCAAGAGGAGCACATCAGGACTGACCATCTTCTGTCAAATCTGAAGCGACATACAATCTCCGGGGGTGCTATTACCGTCGCCGCTCAGATTGCTAAATTCATTTTGAATCTTACTTCAACAATAATTTTGGCGCGCTTGCTCAATCCACATGACTTCGGCCTGGTTGCGATGGTAACGGCATTTACCAGCTTCCTAATGGTGTTCCGCCACGCGGGGTTGGCTACTCCAACGATTCAACGCGAAACGATCACTCAGGCACAAGTTTCCAATCTTTTCTGGATTAACCTTGCCGTCAGCGGAATGTGCACAGTGACAGTTGCCGCCTTGGCTCCGGTCCTCGCAAGGTTTTATCGCGATTCTCAGCTCATCCCGATAACGTTGGTTCTATCGCTAACCTTTCTCATCGGTGGCTTTAGGGTGCAACATTTAGCCCTGCTGAGAAGACAATTGCGTTTCTGGTCAATTTCTGTGATCGACGTCGGTTCCATGGCGATAGGCGTGAGCATCGGAATCGCGATGGCATTCATGCAATTCGGGGCGTGGGCCCTCGTTGGCCTAAGCCTGGGGACGGAAATCGGAAGCTTTGTGTTAACAGGTTCTTTTTCTCGCTGGCGTCCAGACTGGCCGTCCCGACATACCGGAATCCGTCCGCTTCTCACCTTTGGCGTACACCAAACAGCTGCGAGTTTCATCTTTTCCATAGCTCGCGGCTGCGACACACTACTAATCGGGCGCTCTTACGGCGCTGCTGCCGTGGGACTTTATAGTCGCGGCGCAGCTCTGGTCATTCGGCCCTTGGAGCAGTTCCTACTACCGATTAATACTGTTTTCCTTCCGGCATTGTCACGTTTGCAATCACAGCCCACCAGGTATCGATCGACCTTTATGCGAGTGTATGAGGCAGTGATCTTGGTGGCCTTTTTCTTCACCAGCATGTTCCTGGCAGTTTCCCGTCCAGCTACGCTCGTTTTACTTGGTCACAAGTGGGAGCAAGCTAGCGCCATTTTCGCAGGATTCACAGTTTTAGCGATTTCACTGCCCGTCGCCAATGTGACAAATTGGCTGCTTACCAGCCAGGGCCGTGGAAAAGATATTCTGGTTCAAAATTCGATTGCAGCGTTTATCTCGCTGGCTTCGTTTGTCGCCGGTCTGCCATTCGGACCTGTGGGCGTAGCAATGGCATTTTCGCTTTCGGGGCTTCTGCTGCGACTGCCGATCCTTTATTTCAACGCCGGACGACAAGGTCCGGTCAGTACGAAAGATTTGTGGAGTGGATTTTTGCGGCACTTGCCGTTATGGGTCGTTGTATTTGCTGCAACATGGTGTGCACATCAGTCGGTAGCCGGGGCTCGGCCATGGATGCAGCTTCTGATATGCCTACCGATAGGCGCGGCTGTAGGGATTATATTTGTCTCATTTTCCAAACCGCAGCGGACCGTAGCGATTGATCTTATTAACGCTGTACGTGAGTTAAAAACAAAAACGATAACCCAGAACTGATTATGCAAACCATCAACACAAATGATTCCAAGCACGTCTTCGTATGCGGTTTGGGACGCAGTGGAACCAGCGTCCTAGCTCGCAATGTTGCAAGACTCGAGAACTGCACCGGGTTCAGGAACACCGGTGCCCTCGAGGACGAAGGTCAATTTCTGCAGGATGTTTATTCATCCGACAACATGTACGGTGGCGCGGCCCAATTCGGGTTCGACCCAAGGGCACACCTGACAGAGGCCTCACCCTTATTGACACGGGAGAACGCAATGAAACTGCGACGCAGTTGGGAACGATATTGGGACCCCAGTAAAACCATTCGTGTGGAAAAAACACCTGGCCATCTTCTGAAGACACGTTTTCTGCAAGCCGTATTTCCGAACAGCTACTTCATCGTCATTAGGCGTCATCCGGTGCCCGTTAGTATGGCCAACAACCAAAGATGGAAGGTGACGTTCGCTCCATTTCACAAGCTTTTTGATCATTGGCTGCACTGCTATGAGCTTTTCGAGCAAGACAAGAAATATCTGGAACATGTATATGAGCTAACCTACGAAGATTACATCCAAAATCCCGACAAATGTTACCGCGAAATCGCCCATTTTATCGGCACGCGAGTTCCAGAACCGCCAAAGGAAGATAAGTTTTATCAGGTCACCCAGTGGCGGAACCCGGTCGGTTTGCGCGTTCCAGAAAACGCAATGGAAAACGTGACCGGCGCGCACAATCAAAAATATTTCAACGGTTGGTCTGACCTCCTGAACAACTCTCCGCTTAGGCATTACTACCAGTATGTCGCAGTAAAATATGAACCAAGCTTTATGGCTCACGGCTATTCATTAATTGAAGGGTTCGGCCTTGCTGAAGAACGACGTCGTGATGCCGAAAGAATCTCACCTACCACGGGAGCCTTGTATTGTGCAATGGCAAACGTTCATGCCCTCATGATGCGCTTGCCCATTCGGACCAAGGCTTACATCAAGAAGCAGCTCCGTGCACACTTACCTGAGCCTGTGAAACTCAGAATCAAAAATCTTGTTCACAAGGTGGAGCCCGATAAGAAGCAGCTGGAGGTAGTTTCGTCTTAGAAGCCAACAGAACGGCCGTCTTGACTAACGCTAGGATGACGCCCGCTGAATAAACTCATATGTTGACTGAAACAAAAGTATATAACAGACCCGATCCGGCCACCCTTGTGGCTGTGAAACAACCATCCGCAAGGCAAACTTCGTCCTATTCTTCGAGCAGGCTGATTCAGTTTTTGGCGATCCTATTACAATTCGCATTACTCGCCATTATTGTTGATTATTGGCAGCTTGAGAGTCAACTGCTCACACGTCTGATGTGGTTGGCAGTTGCCGGTTTCATCATTCATCATCTTTTACCACATCGGTTTCGACTTTCCTTTTTCGCCCTACTCTCCGTGGTTGCAGTCGTTACCGGTGTCGGTCACTTGGGACCAAACGTCTTTACCGGATGGGTGACCGGAAGGATGCCAACAGCTAACTTCCTTTACCACCTGGTTCCTGGTTTAACGCTGGTCGCGATCGGCTTAGGTTTGATTGGTCTATGTCACGTGCCGATTCGTTTTGGCGCACGTGTTGCATTGCTGGCAGTTGCTGGCGCCGGGCTGGCGGTCCTTCGGGCGCATAGTCAATGGTTCCCCGATGTCTCGGAAATGTGGGTCATTCTCGGCTCAATGTTTATGTTCCGATTGATGGTCTATCTGTATGATCTGAAGCATCGCACAGCGCCGTTCAGTCCCTCACGGGCCATCTCGTATTTCTTTATGCTGCCGAATGTTTGCTTCCCGCTTTTTCCCGTTGTGGACTACAAGACGTTTTGCTCGACCTACTATAACGATGGCTGGCCCCGTATTTACCAGACGGGACTGCGATGGATGCTGCGTGGCGTGTTTCAGTTGCTGTTATACCGAGTAATCTATCAATTTGCGCCGCTGGACGTTTACAAATTGTCCTCTGTTTTAGATGTAGCGGGATGCATGCTAGGCCTCTATCTGCTTTACCTGCGCGTCTCAGGAACTTTTCACCTGATTGTGGGTTTGCTGCTCATGTTCGGCTTTAACTTGCCGGAGACGCACCATCTTTATTACCTCGCCACAAGTTTCACCGATTTCTGGCGCCGCATCAACATCTACTGGAAAGACTTCGTCATGAAGCTTTTCTTCTACCCAACGCATTTCAAGTTGCGGAAGATCGGGCCGCTCCGAGCGATGTCTATTGCAACGATGGTGACCTTTCTTGCCACCTGGCTTCTGCACTCCTGGCAGTGGTTCTGGATTCGTGGCACGCCGTTATTCAATTGGAAAGACTTCTCTTTCTGGATGATTCTTGGTGTGCTCGTATTGGTCACCGCCATTTACGAGACGACTCGGGTCCGTAAACGAACTCTTACTCCTTCGCGAGTGACATTGCAGCGACGTCTAATTCTGGGATTACAAACAGCGGCAGTTTTTTGTCTGATGTGTGTTCTATGGGCTTACTGGTCATGTCAGACGTGGGCGGAATTCGAAACTCTGCTCGATGCAGCTTCGAGGCCAACCCTTCGCGATGTGCTGATCGTCTTGTGCGCACTGGTGTTAGTTGGTGTCTGTGGCATGCTTTGGGGATGGTCGAGCCGAGAAACATCTGAAGGAGGTGCGACACCTGTAAATCGGGCGCAGTTTCGCTTCTGGCCTTCGGCCATTGCAGTTACGGCCGGCTCGATATGTCTCCTCGCTGTGCCGTCAGTCGCTATCCAGATGATTCCAGCGAGCAAAGGCTTAATTGCCCGGCTGCACGGCGATGTATTGAACGCGCGCGATATGGCTCAGCAGCGGCGCGGATATTATGAGGAGCTTGACGTCGGCGGGGCGGGTAATTGGGAGTGGCATGGTGCCGAGGAGCCCGAGGGATGGAGCAAAGGTAAAGAAACTTTCTTTCGAAAGCGGTCTGACTTCTTGTTAAGGGACATTGTTCCCTCGGCTTCAACCGTGTTAGGACGCGGCGAGGCGAAGTCGAACCGGCTTGGCATGCGCGATCGCGAGTACGAGAGAATTAAACCGGCTAACACCTACCGGATTGTATTGCTAGGCGCTTCGAACGACATGGGCTGGGGAGTAAAAAACGACCAGACGTACGAGAATCTTGTTGAGGACGATCTTAATTCTCACGCGCCAGATTCCCACTATTCAAATTACGAAATCCTAAATCTCGCTGTTGCAGGAGACAGCATTCTTCAGAGGGTGCTTCGCCTCGAACAGGAAGGCTTTGCGGTTCAACCTGACACAGCAATACTTTCGATAACTGCTGTAGATGAGCAGTTCATCGCGTCATCTCTCAGAAAGGCTCTTATTCAAGGAATCGAAGCGTCTCCGGATTATCGTGATGAAGTGCAATCCGTCATCCGGCGAGCGCGCGTCAACGGCGCAATGCCTGCCGTGATGATTGAACGGCGCCTGCAACCGTACTTCACCGAACTATGCAGATGGTCGTTTCAAAGATTTGCGCAGCAGTGCGCTAAGCGGGGAATTCGTCCGCTCGTCGTCTATCGGCCGGCGCCAGCAGATTTTTCTGGCCTGGAAGCACAAGTTCGCAGCAAAATGGTTGCGATGGCTCGAGATGCCGGGCTGCAAGTTATTGACTTGTCGCCAGCTTTTGATTCGGTCACTGACCGCAGCTCATTGATCCTCGCCAAATGGGACGATCACACCACAGCACTTGGTCACCGACTGCTTGCGGACCAACTGTACAAGGACCTCGTGCCGATCCTGTTTGGCTCGTCGAGCAAACAACAGGTGTCGCTGCAAAAGCCGTAACGAATAAGGAAAACTGTCCGTCGCTCGTAAGAACAATTCTTTATGAACACGCAGGATATCAAAACTACAACGAAGACATTCATTCTTAACGAATACCTGCCCGGAGAAGATCCCGCAGCGTTGACCGATACGACGCCATTAATGACCACTGGAATCCTTGATTCCATAGCCGTGCTTAAGGTTGTTACTTTTTTGGAAAACGAGTTCGGGATCACCGTCGAGCCACACGAAGCGGTGGTCGAAAACCTCAATACATTGTCGGATATCGAGCGATTTGTGAGGTCAAAGCAAGGTTGATTTTGCTGCTACCACAGGCGGCGACGTTGATCTCGTTTCAATATTGAACGCATGCAGCCGCCGATCTCCATAGTACCAGACAAGGCGATGATGACCACTAGAGCATTGCACCAGCTTCTAGATATTTCGGCTTCACGGTTTCCAGATAGAATAGCGGTCGAGGAAACCGAAACCGGCGGCATTCATTATGGTGAACTGGCACGGCTATCCGACCGATTGCGCGATCGCTTGCGAGAGCTAGGTGTCGGACTCGGCGATCGGGTGGGTATCTGTATGAGGAAATCGGCTGATGCCATAGCTTCGATATTCGGCATTCTGAAAGTGGGCGCTGCATACGTCCCCACAGATTCGACTGCACCTCCTTCACGCAACGCCTATATCTTTAATGACTGCGCAATTAAGGTCCTTATTGTTGAATCACGCCTGGCGCAGGCGCTGCGCTCGGAATTCAGTCAAGCCGGCTTCGCCCCCGAGATAATCGTCCTTGAAGGAACCGGGGCTGGGGTCCCCCTCGCCAAAGCTCTGGATGAGCTCGATATCATTCGCCCAGCTC
>JBKPMH010000107.1:0-4596 GCA_046732035.1 Verrucomicrobiota bacterium | reverse complement strand
AAAGGAATGCATCCCAAGGACGCCGGACTCGACGCCTGCAGGCGGATCAAAGCAAACACAGTCGAGAAACGTCTGCTCAACAGCGAAGGCAACCCGAACTTCGACATCAACTTTTACGTCCTCAACGCGAAGGGCGAGTACGCCGGTGTGTCGATGTATCCTGCGTATCTGAAGGAGAGCACGGGCGAAATCGTTCAGTCCACCTATGCGGTCTGCACCGAGAAGGGCGCGGAGACGTTGCCATGCGAGCCGCTGCTGGAAGGAAAAGCGAATGAGTAATCGTTCAAAATTCCTAATCCGTTACTTCTTATTCGCGCTCTGAAAAGGGAACCGGGCGTTCGGAACACGGAAATTCGGAACATGCGCTCTCCGATGAAGGCGCGATCGTCAGCTCCAGAAGTTCATCAACTGTTTTCGCGGTGTCGATGTTCATGATGCACGCCCGCAATTTTTCGCATTGAGCTTTGCCGATCACGTCGCCGCCGAGCGCGGTGAATTTCACCGCAATTTCGTCCTCGGTCATCGGGTCGCGCGGATCGCCTTTGGGCACGTCGACCCGGGTTGAGTGTGATTTGCCGTCGTTTGTGGTGATGGTCACGCGGCTTGGTTGG
The DNA here is from genome assembly GCA_046732035.1 of Verrucomicrobiota bacterium. GTDB lineage: Bacteria > Verrucomicrobiota > Verrucomicrobiia > Chthoniobacterales > UBA10450 > Udaeobacter. The sequence goes on along the minus strand of JBKPMH010000107.1, from coordinate 3,985 downwards.
AACTTCGGGAAGAGCGCTTCGAATTCTTCGTTCGCGACAACCTTTATCTTGTCCATGATCGGGATGAGCGATTTGTCGAGGACACGTTCCCCTTTGAATTGTAGTGGCGTGACCATTCCGTCTACCAGCCCGACTGCCATGCAATAGGGGAGGGAATGATCGGCAGTTTCTTTTGAGTCGGGCCGATATTTATGTGGATCGCCAAGAATATCAGCGGCGCGTGCGATCACTTCGACTTTGATTTCCTTCACTTCCTCGGCTTTGAGCTCGTTGTCTTTGACGGTCTTCATCATGGCCGTGAGGGGCGCGTGACTTAATGCCTCGATGGGAAAACTTTTCATCCCGCAATCGAGGATGCGGTAGTGCGACTTCGGTGATGTCGGCAAATCCTTGACCAACGCGTCGCCATCGAACGTTGCCGGTTCTCCCTTGTACTGCACGTGATGGAACACAGCGAACAGCCCTTCCTTTCCATCGATGATATGCTCCGGACCGGAAAATCCTTCTCGTGCGAGGAGCGCGCTTTCGGCTCCCATTCGTCCCGCCCACGGATCAACCGTATTCTTCATATTGGTCAACTTGCCTGCCGTCACGGCACCCGGGCAAAACGTGCGCGAAGCGCTGATGCCGATCGCCGATACCATTTGGTCCGGCGTGAGATTCAGAACACGGCCCGCCGCAATGGGCGCAGCGAACGCGCTTAAGGTGGCGTGATGCCAACCGTACTCGCGCACGCCTGGTCGCCCGACTTCACAAAGACGCATTTCGATTTCGTAGGCGATGACGGTGGCGAGGATTAAATCTTTTCCGCTCAAACCTTCGCTCTCACAGAGCGCCAGCGGCGCAGCGATGAGATCGCTTGGATGACACGGATCGGCTTTCCAATAGATGTCGTTGTAATCCATGGCCCGAATCATGTGACCATTCATGAACGCGGCATCGACTGGATTTGTCTTGAAGCCGGACACAAATGCAGTGGCTTTGCCGTTACCGCCGATCGCACGGTGATGCTTGAGCAAAATCTTAGCGTCTTCCTGCTGACTTCCGCCGAGCGCACATCCAATGGAATCGAACCAGAACAATTTCGCTGCCTGAATCGCCTCCGGCGAAAGATCTTCATATTTCAGTCCGCAAGCCCACTGAGCAATTGTGTACGAAAGGAGACGCTTTGATTCTGTAGTTTCGTGTGCCATGGCGATATCGATTTTGAAGCCTATGAGATTCATCGGGCTGCTCAGATTTTCAAGTTCGTTTCGCTGAGCGTAAGAAAGCCCGAGAATCCTTACCCTTGTTCCGAATCGTTATGTGTAGGAAAAGCTAGTGATGAATCCGAAGAATTTCTTCGGGGAGCTGAAGCGGCGGAACGTTTACAAGGTCGCCGTTGCTTACATCGTGGCCGGCTGGGCGTTAGCCCAGGGGATCGCCCAGGTATTTCCGGTGTTCGATGTTCCTAACTGGGCAATCCGGCTAACCGTAATTTTGATTATCATCGGGTTTCCGGTTGCAATCGTACTGGCCTGGGTATTTGAGATCACGCCCGAAGGAATCAAACGAAGCGAAGATGTCGATGCTAAACAGCCGCATTCAGTTCACGGCGCGTGGATTTACATAGTTATCGTCAGCGCGCTTCTGTCGATCGGTCTATTTTTACTTGGTCGTTATACGGCTATCCCATTACAGAACCCGGCGGAGGCTTCGGCGAAGTCAATCGCTGTGTTGCCGTTTGAAAATTTGAGCGATGATAAACGGAACACCTACTTTGCTGACGGAGTACAGGATCAGATCCTTACGAAGTTAGCGAAGGTTTCGGCGCTGAGGGTCATCAGTCACACTAGCGTGCGCCAGTACAAGAGCGGTGTGCCGCGCAATTTGCGTGAGATCGGCCGTCAGCTCGGCGTCACCTACATCCTGGAAGGTTCGGTACAGCGCGCGAATAATCGGCTGCGCATCGCCGCGCAGTTAATTGATGCGCGCACCGATTCACAAGTCTGGGCCGAGACGTATGATCGGACCGCAGCCGATTTGTTTGCAATCCAAAGTGAACTGGCGGAGTCAATCGTTGCTCAGCTCGAGACGAAACTTTCGCCTGAACAGAAGGCCGAAATCGAAGAGCGACCGACTCAGGATTTGGTTGCGTTCGAGCTTTACCTTCAGGCGAAGCAAATCGTCGACAGTTATCTTATAGCTGACGATGTTCGCGCCGCCTTGCTTTCTGCTTTGCAATCGCTGGATCAGTCAATTAAACGCGACCCCGATTTTATCTCTGCCTACTGTTACATCGCACGGGCCAATGACCTCCTCTACTTCTTTGATCTCGATCCAACACCAGATCGTGTTCTCCTAGCCGAAGCAGCCGTTAAGGCGGCGTTGCGGCTTCGCCCCGAGTCAGCTGAAGCACACTTTACACAGGCTGATTTTCTGTTCCGATGCCGTCGAGACTACGACGCGGCCCTGCAAGAACTCGCCATTGCGCGTCCCGGTCTGCCGAATGACACGGCGTTTTTTATTCTTTCCGGTTACATCCATCGCCGCCGAAACAATTGGGCTCAAGCGGAACGCGATTTTGCTACCGCGGTCGCTCTCGATCCGCGAAATCCGAATGCTTACAATCTTCTGGCAGATACCTACAATCTGCAGCGCAGGCATTTCTTAGCGGCGCAGGTTTACGACCGCGTCCTTGCTGCCGGTGAACAGACACCAATTGTTTTCTTTCGACGAAATTCATCGCTTTTCAATGGAACGGGCAACTCAACCGGCTTGCGCGACGTGCTCGCTAAAAATCCCTATATGGATGTGGGCGGCGGACAGACTCCTGTCCGGGTGTTTCTCGCGCTCATTGATGGCAATTATCAGGAAGCCGAGCGCGTCCTTGCTGCTTCACCGCGCGAGGATTTTCAAGATATAGATTATAGCTTCTACTTCCCCAAGGCTTGGTTCGAGGCGATGATTGCAAGGGCAAAAGGGGATTTCGCACGTGCCAACTCAGCGTTCTCAACCGCGCGCACGATTTTGGAACAGAGACTCCGGTTCAAGCCGGAACACGCGCGAACTATTGCAGTCCTCGCGCAAGTCGACGCCGGGCTTGGCGAGAAAGAATTGGCTATTCGTGAAGCGCAACGTGCCGTCGACTTGATGCCAATTAGCAAAGATATTTACGATGGCGCATTGGTTCTAGAGGGGCTGGCCCAAGTTTACACCTGGAGCAACGAACCTGATCGCGCGATCGACCTGCTGCAAAAACTGGTGGGAATGCCCGGCTACACCAATTACGCTCGACTCAAATTGCATCCTATGTGGAATCCCCTGCGTGGCGATCCGCGCTTCGAGAAAATCGTCGCCTCGGTGGCACCGAAAGACGCGTCGCATACAAACAAGTGAAGTCGCGTAGCTTTCTCTCCGAGCTGAAGCGGCGCAATGTTTACAAAGTTGCCGTCGCTTACGCGATCGTCGGCTGGTTGCTTGTTCAGGTCGCGACGCAGGTGTTTCCGTTCCTGGAAATTCCGAATTGGGTTGTGCGTTTGGTGATCTCGTTCGTCGCGATCGGATTTCCGATTGCGCTCGTGATTGCCTGGGCGTTTGAGCTAACGCCGGAAGGAATTAAGCGAACAGAAGATGTCGATCTCGCCGCTTCGCCCCGGCAACCTCGAAAGCATGCATGGATTGTTGTCGTGATCGTTGGAGCTGCGCTCTCCGTCGGTCTATTTTTCTTCGGCCGTTATTCGGCACAAACAGCTCGACAAAATGCCAGTGCGGCCCACACCGAAGCGGCAGCGGTTTCGACGATCCCGCAAAAGTCGATCGCGGTGTTGCCCTTTGAAAATCTAAGTGACGACAAGGGTGCCGCTTATTTTGCCGAAGGCATTCAGGATGAAATCCTGACCAAGCTTGCGAGCATCGCCGATCTCAAGGTGATCTCGCGCACTTCCACAGCGAAGTACAAGAGCAAGCCGGAAGATCTGAAGACAGTTTCACAACAGCTCGGAGT
>JBKPMH010000106.1:0-5647 GCA_046732035.1 Verrucomicrobiota bacterium | reverse complement strand
CGGTAATACAATCCCAACGGGTATAGGCGCGTCGGTCCAAATTAAAACCACACGTGTATTCCAAAGCCTGACAGCGTGCGATGAAGGTTCGCAGGTTGCCGACCTTCGCATGACCTGACACCGCGCCGATGCGGGAATCAGCAAATGGCTCCAGCAGGCGCAAAAGGGTATCACGCTGACATTGCGTGTCGGCATCAATGAAAACGATGATGCCGTGACGCGCGGCGGCAAGGCCGCGTTGTAGAGCGCGTGCTTTCCCGCGGTTTTCCTGCCGCAACAAGCGAACCCGCGGGTCGCTGCTGGCAACGCGTTCGATTTCGTCAGCGGTTTGATCGCGTGACCCGTCATCGACAACAACGACTTCGATCTCGCCCTTGTAATCGGTGGCCAGAAGTGCGCGCAGGGTTTCCGCGATCACTTTGCCTTCATTGTAAGCAGCAATCACCACACTGACCGGTTCCGCAAAATTTGCATTCGGTCCGCGCCGAAAACGGTAAGCGAGCCAGATCACAATCAACGTGCGCACCACCACGAGCGCCGTGGCCACGATCATAAAGGCCCAGAGAAATTCTTCGATGCTGTGGTAAATGCGAAAACCGGTGCTGCTGACCAGCCGCGCGAACGATCGTCCATTGGTTTGCACAACCGGCATCAAAGCGTCGCGAGTAGTGCCGAGTAATGTGCTGACCGGCACCACAGTGTCACCCCGCGTATGCAGCCAATCCAAAATGCGGGGTAGCGCTTCGACCGTCTGCGAACGGTCCCCACCGGCATCGTGCAGCAGAATGATGCTGCCATCGTGCCGTTGTTGTTTTACGCGATGCACAATCACGTCCGCTCCAGGCCTGGCCCAATCCTGCGGATCGATGCTTTCCAGAACGACCAGGTAGTTAAGATCCTCAGCGATTTTTAATGGCGTCAGATCGGTCAGCTGAGTAGGACTCGAATCGGCAGCGTAAGGTGGTCGGAACAACGTGGTCGCGCGACCGGTTATGGTTTCGAGCAAAAGCTGAGTGGCATTTAGCTCTAGCCGGATGTGCTCAGGCCAGCAGAGCGCCAGGTTCGGATGATAATAAGTGTGATTACCAATCTCGTGTCCTTCATCCACAATGCGACGCACAAGACCGGGGTAGCGTTCCGCGTTTACTCCGACGAGAAAAAATGCAGCCTTCACGTTTGCTGCTTTTAAAATGTCTAGAATCTTCGGCGTCCACTTCGGGTCGGGGCCGTCGTCAAAGGTGATTGCGACCTGATGCTCGCCCCCGGCGCCTTGATGATAGAGCGTTGGGAATTCTGCAAACCTCACATACTTCGCAGTGAGATAGCCGTCGCCGTCGACAGCGAGTTTTCGCAGTCCATCGGTGCGATCTTCATCGACTGTTACAATCTCGCCGTCGCCAACGTCAGTTATTGTGTCGGTCGATTTTATGAGCTCGAGTGCTTGCCGCGTTTGAATGTCCAATCCGCCAGAGGAGGGATTCGCGGCGGCAAATTTGAAATCGCGCGGAACATTCAACGCATCCCAAATCGCGGGGTCTTCGCTGCCGAGCCGGTAGAGAGCGAACCCGCCAGCCTTTTTGTCGCGCACTTCGCGCAACTGATTAAGGAAGGTCACTACATCCAGAAACCAGACGGCGTGCTCCTTGTCTTCATCCTCAAAATAAAAATAAGGGCTGTATCCGGGTCCCTGCACTTCGGCGCTTTCGATTTCCGCGTCGTTCGCGCGGCTCATGGCTTCTGAAAAACTGATCATCTCGGCCTTCTTCCCGCCGATTGCCCAATCGTATCCATAGCTCCCGATCGTGATGATCCATTGTTTGGTGTCAGAGTCTTCCAGCAGGACGCGCACCCAGCCTTCAAACCATGACCGCGATGCCAGCGGACCGGGCGGATCCGTATCTGACGTTTCGTCGAACAACATCGCCACGAAACGATCGACGTTGTCGGAAAGCGCCTCGAAATCGATGTAATCCAGTTCCTGGCCCGGCTGAACGCACAGCCACAGCTCCTTGTTATCGTCGTGCAGCGCATCCGCAAATTTGTCGATAAACCCTGTGATGTCTTTCTTGTAACCCGGATCGATTTGTTGCCAGTCGACCACGACGCCCGCAGCTTTTGCGTTACGCAATACCGAGAGCACACGCTGGATAAACCGGTCTTGTCGTTGCGGCGGTCCATGCGCGAGATTTTCAATCGCCTCCGGCTGCCAGATGTCGCCGACGAGATTCGTCAGCAGCGGCATCAGGGCGATTCCTTTACCTGGACAAAATTTCGATAGCCGGGTGTCCCCGTCGATTTGTAAATCGCCGAGACCATTGACCACGGTCATCCACTCCGGACAGAGATGTGTAATCTGCCCTGCGTGTTGTTCGAGAGACGCGTAACTGTACGGGTCGCCATTCGTATAGAAAGCGAGGCGCACCTCGTTATTGGGCGACTTCTTTCGCGGTCGCGCAGTCGGCGCCGGCGCCGCGCCGGCGAGTTTTCTGGCAGCTTGTCGAGCTGCCGCAAATTTCTGCCACAGCACGGAGGCTGGAGACAATTGGTCAGCCGGATTTTGCTTTTGCAACGCCTTTAACTGCCCTTTCAATTGGCGGAGCGAAAACGGCACATTCATTTTGGGCGTGACAAACAGCGTCTGGACAAAGACGACGGTACCCAGGAAAAACAGGACGCCGGCGAGGAGCAGAATCAGGCGCAGTCGTGGCCAGCGTTTCCCCGTGGGATCTGAGAAAACGAACGGCGTGACTTCTCCTGGAGGGAAATCCTGCATGCGGCGCTAATAATCGCTCAAAGGTAAAAATAATAAATCGGATTCGCTCAGCGCATTCTGACCGATGCATTGCCGACGGCCATGTGGGCCGTTACCATGGTTTTGAAAAGCAGCACCCAGCGGAATCGGCCCAGCCACAGGCGTGGGTTGCTAGAGGATGTGTGAAACTGGGCTAAAAGAAGAATTCGAAACCGCCGTAGTAATTTCGCGGCAGCGCAGTCATAATACCTTCCTCGCGGACTTCGCCCCAATAATCTTCGTCGAACACGTTCCGGATACCAGCAAAGACTCCAGCGCGACCTTTCCAGAATTTGTATTCGGCAGTGAGGTCCCAAACGTTGTAGGCTGGAATGAAGCCTTCGAATGAATCGCCGTCGTCACCAAATTCGTCATCAACAAGCGTGCCGAGAAGCGCAAGCTTGAAGGCGTTCTTGTAGCGATAGATGAGTCCGGTCTTGACCTGATACTCTGGAGCGTACGCCGGCGTTTTGCCATTATTCGGTCCTGAGGTGAATTCGGCGTCCAGCAAGGTGACGTTGCCGTAAAGTGTGAGATTGCCGTAAGGACTTGGGGCGCCACCGTTGATCAACGACAAAACGTCCAGCTCACTCGCGGCCTCAAATCCAATGTAACGCGCATCGCCGACGTTTTCCGTAGAAGTAAAACCGTTGGGCAGAATGACCTCGCCGATTTGGTCTGTAAACGTGAAGTAGAAACCGCTCAGGTCGAAATTCAGGTACGGAAACGGCTTTCCGCGCACGCCGTATTCAAATTGGAGGGATTTGCCTTCTTTGAGGTCGCCGTTTACCACGCTGCTCGCCCCGGTCGGAACGAGTTCCCCGTAGGTAATAGGCCGATAGGCTTGCGAGACTGTGCCGTAAAGTTCGACACGCGGCGGGCCGCCGACCGTAACGATGGGAGCCGCAGGATTTTTCGCCTCCGGGCCTTTTCCTCCCGCCACCAGAGGCGACTCAACGATCTGCTGGCCTTCCACCAGAACGTAACCGAGTCCGAGGCCAAACAGCGGCACAAAATGAAAATCGGACTGCGAGGCCAGCGGTTCGCCGTTGGACGTCTTTGCCACATTCAGCTGCTCGCTCACAGCTTGATTGAGAAATTCGAGGCGCATACCGGGAACGACGGAAAAACGCCCAAATTTGAAGCGATTCTCCGCAAAAATGGCACCGTCCCACGTTTCGCCTGTATTTAAATTACGAAGGGTACCCGCTTCCGACCTCGGCGTCGCACCGCGTTCGTCAGTGCGGTCCTGGAGCGCGTGATAAAAATAAACACCGCCAGCAATAGTCGAGACATCGCTAAACAAATCGTAGTCGTGGCGCATGCGGGCGTCGACACCCTCGGTGTAGTCTTCGCGCAATTGAATGGAGTTTGTGTTCGCGTCTGGGCCACTCGGCAGTGTGCCGAAACCACCGCCGCGCTGGCGGATGCTCCAGCGCGATAGGTACCCGCCGAATGCCTTGATGTCCAGTTGCGTCCGTTCAGAGAAAAACTTTTGATACTCCAAAGTGCCGTAATACCGCTCAAGGCGAAAACGATCGAAAAATCGGCTGCTCTGAGTGGGACCGTCTTCGACGAAGACAGAGTTCGGCGGATTGACGGCCTCTCGACGTCGCAAGCCGCCCGGTTCGCCATGTTCTTCGTTGTAGATGTCGATTGTGAGGATGAATCGGCTGTCGTCAGTTATATCCCACACGAAACGCGGGCTTCCCGCGTTGAGGTTGTAGTCGCTATTCGCCTCACGGAACCCTGCCTGTTCCCGGTGATCGTAGTAGAAGTAGTAGCCGAGTGGGCCGAGCGTGCCGTCAATTTCAGTGAAATTGCGATAATACTCGTAACTTCCAAACACGTTCCTCTCTGTGAAATGAAACGGCGCGTCCACGCGCGGCATTTTCATCACGAAGTTGATGGCTCCGCCAGGTTGCGATCCGAACTGTAGTGCCGCGCCTGTACGAATAATTTCGATGCGCTCCACCGCGTCCAGGATTGGTGTGTAATGACTTTCAGGAAAACCAAACTGTTCATTCTTGATCGTGACGCCATCTTTGAGCACCTGTGTGAACTCGCTGCGCTGAGAATTCAGACCGCGATAACCGAAATTGATCACTGGCGATTGAGGCTCTTCGCTAACCACAATGCCCGGCGTGGTGGCCATGGCCTCTCGATAATCATTGCCGGCGAACGTAGGAAACTCTGCCGGTTTCACGAATGACGTTTTCTTGCCGGCATTGATTCTGGTGCCTTCGATTGGCGGCAGCGCTGGATACTCGACCGGATAAACGTCGAAGCTTCCGGTAACGACGACTCCTTCGGCGTCCGCGGTTTCGGCAACACTGGTTGCTGCCAGTGACCGGTTTTCATTTGGCTTCGCCCACGGACCAGCGCTGGTGTTTTGAGAGCTGCTCCTCTTCTGAGAGTGGCGCCGCCGCGATTTTTCATCCTTACTGCCGGCCTCATCACCATCAACCTCATCAGTCTCGCTTGTTGCGACCGGAGCAGTCAGAGCGTCTTGAGCCAGTCCAGACTCCACAAAGCAATAAAGCGAGATCCCCGCGAGCACGGTTCCCAGAGCAAGCGCGTATTTCGAATGCATGCGCGTGATCAAAAGGAATTGGTTACAGTGATGCAAGCCTTTTTATTACAATTTTGCAATGTTGTCGCCGGCCCTGTTTGCTACTTGTTGAGGCGTGCCAATGATCATTTTGATTCGGAATTGCACGCTGAGCGCCCGGCGTTGAAAGTTGATCGCTAACATGCATGTCACACCCGATACACTGCCGGCTGGACACGCCGGTATTGCCGCTCGTTTCAAAAAAGGTCCAACCATTCATTCCAGCGCCTGGGTTGTGCCGGGCG